>NZ_JBIVQA010000014.1:0-119686 GCF_044754985.1 Sphingomonas sp. NPDC092440
CGGGCGCTGGGGGAGAGCAAGCTCGATTACGTGGTGGCGATGGAATATCTCATCGCGCTCTACGACCGGATGTTCGGCCGGGTGGTGCCGGTGCGCTTCGTGATGTTCTCCGGCATCGGCGCGCTCGGCGCGGGCGTGCATTTCCTGGTGCTCGGCGCCCTGTTCCGCGGCCTCAATTGGCCCTTTGTCGGCGCCACCATCCTCGCCACCGCGGCGGCGATGACCTTCAACTTCTTCCTGAACAACGCGCTCACCTATCGTGAGCAGCGGTTGAAGGGGGCAGGCCCGATGCTGGCCGGCTGGTTCTCCTTCTGCCTGGTGTGCAGCGTGGGCGCGGCGGCGAATGTGGGCGTGGCGGCGTTCCTGCACAACGTCCAGCATGGCGACTGGCGTTTCGCGGCGCTGGCCGGCATCGCCGTCGCCGCCGTCTGGAACTTCGCCCTGTCCTCACGCTTCGTCTGGGGACGATACTGACGTTCCCCTCCCGGGAAGGGAGGGGCGTTGGCTACCGCCAGCTGCCGATCCACATCCAATGGGTGAAGCCCTGGCTGTCCGCCAGCGGGGCGGCCGAGAGGATCGGATAGAAATAGCCGAACACCAGCAGCGAGAGCGCGGCGAACCATTCCTCCCAGCCGCGGTTCCGGCCGCGGTCGAAATGCTGGAAGGCGATCGGCAGCGCCATGCACAGGAAGATGCTGCTCGGATGATAGTAATAATAGAAGCCGATCGACTTGGGGATGACGACATAGATCGCCAGCGAGGCCGTCCATAGCAGCGCCATCGCCAGCGGCCGGATCGCCCTGTCCCTGAACCAGGCCCAGTAACAGGCGGCCACCGCGACCAGGCCGCCCCACATGATCAGCGGATTGCCGATCAGCAGCACGCCGCGCTGGGCGCCGCGGTCCCATTCGTAGAAATACCAGATCGGCCGCAGCATCAGCGGCCAGCTCCACCAGCTCGACTGATAGGTGTGGTGCGGCAGGATCTGCGTCTGCATCTGCCACATGTGGATCTGCTGGCTGAACAGGCCGGAAAGCGAAGTCAGCGGATCGGTGGCGTAGAAGAAGGCCGGGGCGAAGGTGACGAAATAGGTGATCACGCTCACCACGCCCATCGCCAGGATCGCCGGGACGGCGGGCAGACCGGCCCAATGGCGCTGCTCCTTGCCCGACAGCGCCGAGAGGATCGGCTGCTTCGCCAGGCGCGCGTCGCGCGCGCGGATCACGAGGAATGCCAGGGCGGCGAGCATGATATAGGGCACGCCCGCCCATTTGACCGCGGTGACGCAGCCGAGCAGCGCGCTGCCGGCGATCCAGCGCCACCACACCGCCCTGCCGCTTCCCTGCATCGACCAGAGCAGCATCACCAGAGCCCAGACCAGGAAGGCGCCGAGGAAGATGTCGAGCATGCCGGTGCGCGCCTGGACATAGACGGTCTGGTTGAGCGTGGTGAGCACCGCGCCGACCAGCGCCGTGCGCATGTTGCCGGCGAACAGCCAGAGGAACGCGAAGACGCCGAGCACGGTGGCGGTGCCCGCCAGCGTCGAGGCGATGCGCCAGCCAAAGGGATTGTCGCCGAGCAGCGCCATGCCCGCCGCGATCAGCTCCTTGCCGAGCATCGGATGCTCGACGTTGCGCGGGCCCGACAGGTCGAGCAGCGCCTGCGCGGCGGGCAGGTAATGCACCTCGTCGAACATGATCACGCTCGGCTGGTCGAGATGGACCAGGAACAGCGCCTGCACGGCAATGGCGAGGAGCAGGGCGACGAGCCAGGGGCGGTCCTGCAGGGCCTTGAGGCGATCGAGCATGGCGCGTTGATTAGCCGAGCGTTTCGCGGCCGTCATGCTGAACTTGGTTTCCGGATTCGCGAAGCGATGAAGCAGGACTTGTCGGCGCCCAAGTGACGAGCGGTGTTGACGCCCCGTCCCCTCAGCCGCAAAGCATCTCGCACTATGAAGCGTCGTACCGGCCAAGACCGCAGCGTAACCCGCAACTGGAAACCCGCCACCCAGGCCGTGCGCGGGGGCACCGCGCGTTCGGAATGGGGCGAGACGAGCGAGGCGATGTTCCTCACGTCCGGCTATGCCTATGATTGCGCGGGCGACGCCGCCGCGCGCTTCGCGGGCGAGCAGCAGGGCATGACCTATTCGCGCCTGCAGAACCCGACGGTGGAGATGCTCGAGGAGCGGATCGCGCTGCTCGAAGGCGCCGAGGCCTGCCGCACCATGTCCTCGGGCATGGCGGCGATGACGGCGGCGATCCTCTGCCAGGTGAGCGCGGGCGACCATATCGTCCAGGGCCGCGCCGCCTTCGGTTCCTGCCGCTGGCTGACCGACAGCCTGCTCCCCCGCTTCGGTGTGGAGACCACGGTGATCGACGCGCGCGATCCGCAGCAGTTCGCCGACGCGGTGCGCCCGAACACCAAGGTCTTCTTCTTCGAGACGCCGGCCAATCCGACGATGGACGTGGTCGACCTGGCAGCGGTGTGCGCCATCGCCCGCAGGCACGGCATCACCAGCGTGGTCGACAATGCCTTCGCTACGCCCGCGCTGCAGCGGCCGCTGGAATTCGGCGCGGATGTGGTGGCTTATTCGGCGACCAAGATGATGGACGGGCAGGGCCGTGTGCTCGCCGGCGCGGTCGCCGGCTCCTCGGCCTTCATCAACGACGTGCTGCTGCCCTTCACGCGCAACACCGGGCCGACGCTGTCGCCGTTCAACGCCTGGGTGGTGCTCAAGGGGCTGGAGACGCTCGACCTGCGCATCCGCCGGCAGAGCGAGAATGCGCTGAAGGTGGGCAGCTTCCTGGAGGCGCGCGTGCCCCGGATCAATTTCCCGGCGCTGCCCAGCCACCCGCAGCACAACCTCTTCAACCGCCAGATGGACGCGGCGGGCCCGATCTTCTCGTTCGAGGTCGATGGCGGCCGCAAGCAGGCGCACGCGCTGCTCGATGCGCTCGAGCTGGTCGACATCTCGAACAATATCGGCGATTCGCGCTCGCTGATGACGCATCCGGCCTCCACCACCCATTCGAGCGTGGCCGAGGAGAAGCGCTTGGAGATGGGCGTGACGGAGGGCATGCTGCGCCTGAATGTCGGGCTGGAGGATTCCGAGGACGTGATCGCCGATCTGGACCAGGCGCTGAGGGCCGCCGGATTGTGATGGACGCATTGTTCACCGATGCGGCGGAAACGCGCGGGATCACCGTGCGCGTGTCGGTGAGCTATCTGCCCGAGCAGAGCGAGCCCGATCGCGGCCGCTGGTTCTGGGCCTATCACATCCGCATCGAGAATAGCGGGCCGATGACGGTGCAGCTTCTGACGCGCCACTGGATCATCACCGATGGCCGTGGCGGACGCCATACGGTGGAGGGCGAGGGCGTGGTCGGCGAGCAGCCGATGATCGCGCCGGGGGCGAGCTTTGACTATGTCTCGGGCTGCCCGCTGAGCACGCCGATGGGGAATATGCAGGGCAGCTATCACATGATCGGGGAGGATGGCTCGGCGTTCGACGTCGCCATTCCGAAGTTCGCGCTCACGGCGCCGGCGGTGGCGGAATGAAGCGGACGCATCTTCCCTTGAACGGCCTGCGCGTGCTCGACGCGGCGGCGCGGCACCTGAGCTTCACGCGCGCGGCGGACGAGCTGGCAGTGACGCCGGCGGCGGTCGGCCAGCAGATTCGCGCGCTGGAGGACACGCTGGGCGTCGTCCTGTTCCGCCGCACCACCAAGGGGCTGGAGCTGACCCCTGAGGCCGAGGCCGGGCTGGCCGCGCTGCGGGCGGGCTTCCTCCAGTTCGAGGAGAGCGTGCGCGCGATGCAGGCGGGGCAATCGTCCAAGTCGCTGACCATCGCCGCGCCGCGCGACCTGACCGCGAAATGGCTGATGCCGCGCCTGGCCGAGATCGCGCGCGAGGACAGCGACCTGCGCTTCATGCTTGTCCCCGCCGATGAGGCGATCGACTTCACCGAGGCCAATCTCGACCTCGCCATCCGCTGGGGCGAGGGCCCCGGCGAGCATGAGGGCGAGGCGCTGGAGAGCGACGGGATGATCACGGTCGAGCGACCGGGGGGCAGCATCGACGTGCGCATCTCCTGGCCCGGCTGCATGGCTGAGGATGCCGGCTCGCTGGTGCGAGTCGCCGATGCGGGGCTCGCGCTGGACGCGGCGGCCGAGGGGCTGGGCCGCGCGACCGTGCCCGAGCTGCTGGCGCGCAGCGACATCGAATCGGGCCGGGTCGTGGTCGTCGGCGAGCCCAAGAGCTCGAAGCTCGGCTATTGGCTGGTCGCGCCCTTGCCCCAGTGGCGGCAGAAGAAAGTGAAGACGCTGGTCGACGCGCTCGCGGCATGAGCAGGTTCCGCGCCTGCGCGGCTCCGTAGTCAGCTGCCCCTGGCGGACGGCGGTGGCGGGGGATCGGGCGTAAGGTCGAGCGAGACCAGGCGGCCCGTGGCGGAGCGCGCGCGCATGGCCGAGCCCGTATGGCCCTCCGCGTCGAAGACCAGCGTGAAGCGCTCGATCCGGACCAGTCCTTCCGGCTTCGCCGATGGCGCGAGCGGCACGTAGCGCCGCCTGGCGATCGACTTCAGAACCTGGCTGGGCCAGTCGCCCGAGATATCGGGGGACCGGCGCAGCTCGTCGACATCGCGCACCCGGCCGCTCGAATCGATCCGGTAGCGCAGGTCGATCCATTCGGGATTGCTGTCGAGGTCGCGATTGATCACGCCGGTGGTGGGCATGTCGCGGAACGGCGGCTCGTCATAGACCAGCACGGGAGCGGTGAAGCCATTGCCGGCGAGCGCGGCGATCGTCTTCTCCATCTCCTCCTGATCGCCGGTGGCGCCGGCGAGGCGCGCGCGCAGCACCTGTGCCGCGACACGGAAGCCGGCGAGCTCGGGCTCGGGGGTGCGCTCGAGCCGGGCGATCTCGCGGCGGGCCAGGCTGCGATAGCCCCGATCGCGCGCGCCGAGCCCGGCATAGAGGGCAGCGGGGCGGAGCATCGCGGTGCCGACGACGCGCCAATGCCCGGCCTTGCGCGCCTGCCTCTCCACTTTGCGATAGACGTCGATCGCCGCGTCGACCCGGCCGGTCTGCAGATATTCGTCGCCCGTCATCAGCCGCTGGATCAGGATCCGCGCATCGCCCGAATCGAAGCCGTTCTTCAGCGTCTCGAGCGCGCCGATCTGCAGGAAGCGACCCCATTCGGGATGGCCGTCCATGCTGGTCAGCCGGCCATGGGCGCGTTCGAGGTCGGACAGCGCGACCGGATATTGTTTCGCATATTGGTCGTTGCGGCGGCGCGCGGCCGCCAGCGTCGCCCGCGCGGCGCGATAATCGCCCTCCAGAAACTGGTTCTCGGCATGGGCCAGGCTGGCCTGGATGTCCTCGAGCGGCGGACAATGGCGATCGAGACAGGCCTGGAGCCGCTTCGCCGTTTCGGACAGCGGGTTGCCGGTGACGACGATCGCCGGCGGAGGAGCCTCCTGGTTTCCGCTTTCCTGCGCCCAGGCCGGCATCGCGGCGGCCAGCGCCATCCCGGCCAATATCCCGCTGCGCATCATCCCGTTCCCCCCGGGGGAGAAGGTGCAGGAGATTCGAATCTTTTGCCAGCGAATGCCGGTCCGGCGTGGCGGAGCAATGCGCGCGCGGCTAGTGTCGCGCCACCCGCAGGATGGAGTTTCCCGATGCCGCAAAGTCCCTGGAGCCACAGCCGCAGCGCCGGCATCGCCGACGATATCGATTTCGAGATCAAGGGGCAGGAGCTCCAGTTCGTCGAGATCGAGCTCGATCCGGGCGAGAGCGCGGTGGCCGAGGCGGGAGCGCTGGTGTGGAAGGATGCCGCGGTGGGGATGACCACCGTGTTCGGCGACGGCAGCGGCGCGCAGGGCGGCGGCTTCATGGGCGCGCTGCTCGGCGCCGGCAAGCGGCTGGTCACCGGCGAGAGCCTGTTCACCACCGTCTTCACCCATAATGGTTCGGGCAAAGCGCGCGTCGCCTTTGCGGCGCCGGTACCGGGCGCGATCGTGCCGCTGAAGCTCGATTCGGTCGGCGGCACGCTGATCTGCCAGAAAGACGCGTTCCTCTGCGCCGCCAAGGGCGTGTCGATGGGCATCGCCTTCCAGCGCCGGGTCATGACCGGCCTGTTCGGCGGCGAGGGCTTCATCATGCAGAAGCTCGACGGCGATGGCTGGGTGTTCGTCCAGTTCGGCGGCATGGTCGTCGAGCGCGAGCTGGCGCCGGGCGAGGAACTGCACGTCGATACCGGCTGCGTCGCCGCCTTCACGCCCTCGGTGGATTTCGACCTTGTCACCGCGGGCGGGGTGCGCAGCGTGTTCTTTGGCGGCGAGGGACTGTTCTTCGCGCGGCTCAGGGGACCGGGCAAGGTATGGATCCAGTCGCTGCCCTTCTCGCGCCTTGCCGGACGGATGATGGCTGCGGCAGGCAGCCATGGCGGGCAGAATCGCGGCGAAGGCTCGGTGCTGGGCGGGATTGGCGACCTGATCGGGGGTAATCGTTGAGCCGGCCGATCCCCGATCTGCGCGATCCCGAGCAGCGCCGCGCCTATCGGCATGAGCTGATGGGCGTGGCCAAGGGCTTTCGCCGCACCGGCGTCGCGCTGGCGGTGCTGGGCTCGGCGCTGATCCTGGTCAACGCCTATTGGACGCCGGTCCCGAACATCGTCACGCTCGCCGCGATCGTCGCCGGCTTCGCGCTGATGCTCTTCGGCATCGGCGCGCGCGCCAAGTACCACAAGCGGCGGATGCGCGGCGAGATCTGAGGGATCAGGGCGCCGGCGCGGCCAGTTCCGCCGTCCTGCCGATCAGCGATGCGAAGCGGCCCTCGTCGACAGCCTTCTGCACGTCGTTCCAGCTGCCGGTGACGACGTACCAGTCGCCATTCCGCGCCTGGAGCAGCAGGGTCATGTTCATCACGCCGGGCTCCGATCCGCCCTTGTAGCCGATCCATTGCCACTTGCCGCGCGCATCGGGGCCGATGCCGGGGTTGATCGACAGGATCCTGCGCGCCTCGGTGCCGGCCGCGCTCTCGGTGTTCCGCCGCAGCCAGTCCATCACCCGGACCAGATCGTTCGGGCTTTCGAACCATTCGAACGTGTCGATCAGCTTCGGGATCTTCCTGGTGAAGCTGGTCGCGTCGATCAGGATATTGGGCACGCCGGCCACTTCGCCGTCGAGCAGCTTGCGCCGCCCGGCTTCGTCGAGCTTGAGATAGCGTTCGCCCAGTCCCGCGACGCCCTTCAGCTTGAACAGCTCGAGCGTGCCCAGAAACGGCCGGTTGCGCGCCGGATCGGCAATGCCGAGCACGGGCATCATCGCTTCCACCTTCTCGCGGCCCAGCGTCTTCAGCAGAATGTCGGTCGCGCTGTTGTCGCTGATCGAGATCATCTGGGCGGCGAGCTCGCGCAGGCTGACCCGGGTGCCCTTGGGCTTCCCGAAATAGCCGCCCCCGGGCAGCGGGCCGCCGTCCAGCGTGACGAGATCGTCCCATTTGCGCTCGCCGGCATTGGTCGCGCGGACCAGCTCGGCGAGAATCACCAGCTTGAACGCCGATCCGATCGCATAGGGTTTGTCGGCATTGCGCCTGGCGAGCAGCTGCGGCGCGCCGCTGCCCAGTTTCGCGATCGCATAGCCGACATCGCCGGGCAGCGCGGCAAAGGCGCGCTCGACCTCCGGCAGCGTCGTCTCCGCGCTCTCGAATCCGCGGACGAGCAGCCCGCCCACCTGATGCGGCGGCGCCGGATCGACGACCAGCAGGACGTTCGCCACCGCTTTCTCGTACTGGACCCGGACATTCGCGCGCCACGGCGTTTCCTGCGCCGCGCCCAGGATCGCGACCGGCTTGCCGTTGGCGGCGTTCAGCTGGGCGGCGACCTCGTCGAACATTGCCTTCGGCACCTTCTCCTTGAAGGCGGGCGTAAAGAATGCCGCATAATCGCCGCCGCCGTTCAGGATCGCGATCAGTTCACCGAGTCGCGCAGCGAAGGCGGGATCGGCCTGAACGGTCTGGAGCGGTGCGGCGGGCGCGGTGGCGGGCGCGGCGATCAGGAAGGCGGCGAGAAGCGGGAGCAGGCGCATCATTGCCTCATCGGCTGTGGACGTGCTGCTTCTAGCCGTTAGAAATCATGATATCAACATTTATTGCCTCATCGTCATCACGGCGAAAGCCGGGATCTCAGGCGATGGTGGGAAAAGAGCCGTACGAGATCCCGGCTTTGGCCGGGATGACGGAATGGGGCCGGGACAACGGGACTGGGCGGGCGAGCCCGCTCAGGCGTCGATCACTTCCTCGTCCAGCCGCGCCGCATTTTCCTGGATGAAGGCGAAGCGGTGGGCGGGATTGTTGCCCATCAGCCGGTCGACCAGGTCCTTCACTCCGGCGCGCTCCTCATATTCCTGGGGCAGGGTGATGCGCAGCAGGCCCCGGGTCGCCGGGTCCATGGTGGTTTCCTTGAGTTGGTTCGGGTTCATCTCGCCCAGGCCCTTGAAGCGGCTGACCTCGACCTTCTTGCCCTTGAACGCGGTGCTCTCGATCTCGAGCCGGTGCGCATCGTCACGGGCGTAGAGCGACTTGGAGCCGACAGTCAGGCGATAGAGCGGCGGCTGGGCCAGGTAGAGATGCCCCTGGCGAACCAGATCGGGCATTTCCTGGAAGAAGAAGGTCATCAGCAGCGTGGCGATGTGCGCACCGTCCACGTCCGCGTCGGTCATGATGATGATGCGCTCGTAGCGGAGGTTCGACGGGTCGCAATCCTTGCGCGTGCCACAGCCCATGGCGAGGATCAGGTCGGCGATCTCCTGGTTCGCCAGGATCTTGGCCGAGGTGGCCGAGGCGACGTTGAGGATCTTGCCGCGGATCGGCAGGATCGCCTGGGTCTTGCGGTCGCGCGCCTGCTTGGCGCTGCCACCTGCCGAATCGCCCTCGACAATGAACAGCTCGGTTCCCGCCGGATCGTCGGCCGAGCAATCGGTGAGCTTGCCGGGCAGGCGAAGCTTGCGGGCGCTGGTCGCGGTCTTGCGCTTGACCTCGCGCTCCTGCTTGCGGCGGAGGCGATCGTCCATCCGCTCGAGCACATAGCCGAGCAGCGCCTTGCCGCGATCCATATTGTCGGCGAGGAAATGGTCGAAATGGTCGCGCACGGCCTTCTCGACCAGGCCGGCGGCCTCGGGCGAAGTCAGCCGGTCCTTGGTCTGCGACTGGAATTGCGGATCGCGGATGAAGACCGACAGCATCAGTTCGGAGCCGGTCATCACGTCGTCGGCGGTGATATCCTTGGCCTTCTTGTTGCCGATCAGCTCGCCAAAGGCACGGATGCCCTTGGTCAGCGCGGCGCGAAGGCCGGCTTCGTGCGTGCCCCCATCGGGCGTCGGGATGGTGTTGCAATACCAGCTGTACGACCCGTCGCTCCACAGCGGCCAGGCGACCGCCCATTCGACCCGGCCATTATTCTCGCCGGGGAAGTCCTGGCGGCCGGCGAAGAAATCGGCGGTGGCGCATTCGCGGGCGCCGAGCTGTTCCTTCAGGTGATCGGCCAGGCCGCCGGGGAACTGGAACACCGCCTCGGTTGGGAGGCCGCTCTCGCGGTCTCCGTCGGCGATCAGCTCGGCATCGCATTTCCAGCGGATCTCGACGCCGGCGAAGAGATACGCCTTGGAACGGACCAGCTTGTAGAGCCGGCCCGGCTTGAACAGCATCTCGCCGAAGATCTCGGTATCGGGAACGAAGCTGACCGAGGTGCCGCGCCGGTTGGGCGTGCCGCCGACATGCTCGAGCGGTCCCAGCGTCTTCCCCTGGCTGAAGCGCTGGCGATAGAGCTGCTTGTCGCGTGCGACCTCGACGGTGGTGTCGATCGACAGCGCATTGACCACCGAGATGCCGACGCCGTGCAGGCCGCCCGAAGTGGCATAGGCCTTGCCGGAGAATTTGCCGCCCGAGTGGAGCATCGAGAGGATCACCTCGAGCGCCGACTTGTCGGGGAATTTCGGGTGCGGATCGATCGGCATGCCGCGGCCATTGTCGACAATGGTGATGCGGTTGCCGGCCTCCAGCGTGACTTCGATGCGATTGGCATGGCCGGCGACCGCTTCGTCCATCGCATTGTCGAGGATCTCGGCGGCCAGGTGGTGCAGCGCGCGCTCGTCGGTGCCGCCGATATACATGCCCGGGCGGCGCCGGACCGGCTCCAGCCCTTCGAGGACTTCGATCGAGGAGGCGTCATAGGTGCCGGAGGGCACGCCCGGCGCAGCAAACAGGTCTTCAGCGGCCATGGAGAACGTATAGGGGGTGCGGGGTGACGGGCGCAAGCTTAGTTCCCCTCCCTGGAGGGGAGTGAGATTCCCTACGCCGCCTTGAGCTGCGCGATGAACCTGTCGGTCGCCGCTTCCAGCGCCACCGCTGCTTCGGAAAGCCCGGTCGCAGCGCTGGAGACCCGGTCGGACAGCGCCTCGGTGTCGCTTGCCACGGTGGCGACGGCGCCGATCCGCTCGGCCATGCGCGTGGCGCCCATGGCGGTGTCGTGCGCGGTCGCCTCGATCATGCCGGCGGCCTGGCGCTGCCCGTCGACTTCGCTGCGGATCGCCTCCGCCGCCGCGGCGACTTCGGCGACGGTGGCGGCGATCTCGTCCAGCGCGCCGTGCGCCAGGGTGGCGCCGCCCTGGACGGTGCCGGCGAGGGTGCGGATCTCCTCGGTGGCGGAGCCGGTCTGGTTGGCCAGCGCCTTCACTTCATGGGCCACCACTGCGAAGCCGCGGCCGATATCGCCGGCGCGCGCCGCCTCGATCGTGGCGTTGAGCGCGAGCAGGTTGGTCCGCGCGGCGATCTCCTGGATCGATTCGGCGAAGCGGGTGATCGTGCTCGTCCGCTCGGCGAGCGCGCGCACCGCATTCTCGCCCGAACGCGAGACGCCGCGCGCCGCGCCGCTCAGATTCGCCTGCTGGTCGACGCTGGTGGCGATCGCCACGATCGAGGCGGTGAGCTGGCGCACGCCGCTGGCGAGCCCGCCGGCCGTGTCCGAAGCCTGGCTCGCGATATGCGCGGTCGCAGCGAGTTCCACGCTTGCCGTATGGGCGAGCGAATTGAGCGCATGGGCCGAGCGATCGAGGTCGCTCGCGGCGCGGGTCACGTCGCGCACCGTCTCCGCGACCGAATCCTGGAAGGCGGTGGCGAGCGCCAGCATCTCGTGGCGGCGTTCGGCGGCGGCGCCGCGCTCGCTCGTCTCGCGCCGTTCGCGCTCGGCGCGCTCGCGTGCTTCGGCGGCGCGCATCGCGGTGAGTGCCGCCTCGGCATCATCGCGCCGCGCAGTGGCGTCCGCGGCGAAGCGGTCGCTCTGGGCGCGGGCATCGGCCTGCGCCTCGATCAGGCGGACGAGCTGGGTGGTGAGATAGGCGAGCACCGCGAATTCCAGCAGCACCGCCACGGCATGGAACGCGACGCGCCCGAAATTGCCGCCGCCCTCGAATACCCAGGCCGGCACCGCGAGCTGGAAGACGATGTGATGGACGGCGATCAGCGCGCAGGCGAGCGCGATCGACCGCCAGTCATAGAGCAGCGTCAGGCCCGAGAGCGCGACGAAGAAATACATGTGCGAGTCCATCTGCCAGGGATGGCCGGTCAGCGCATAGACGGCGAGCGCGGGCTGGATGGCGGCGAGCGTGCCGACGATCAGCCGCGCGGCGGCATCGTAGCGGCGGCGCAGCGCGACGATCGTCGGGGCGATGTTTGCCGCCGTGCCCAGCACGAAGGTCATCCACTCGCGCTGGCTGCCGAGCAGCAGGCCGAGCAGGAAGACCACGCCGACGGTGGCCCAGCTGGCCATCACCAGCGTCCGGACGCCGCGGCGGCGAAGGCGATCGATCTCGTTCATGCGGCCGTGTTTCCGCACAGGGCGGGCGGCGCCGCGAGGATCAGGATCGCCCGGCCCCGGAGCGCCGCAGCGATGGCGGGATGCGTGCCGATGACGACGAAGCTGCCGGGCAGCGGCCCGTCGCCGAGCAGCCGCGCCCCGCCTTCGATCGCCTGGGCGAGCATGCGGTCCGCCGCGCCCGGCAGCATCGGCACCAGCAGCATCCGCCCCTGGCTGGGGGGCCAGAAGGCCGCGCAGGCCAATGCCAGCCCGACGAGCGCGAGTTGCGCGGCCAGGGCATGGCGGGCGAGGATCGATCCGAAACGGTTCATTCCGCGCGTCTAGCGGGGAGTTGGTTAGAAACACGTAAACCACGCTATTTGCGCAGATTACGATGTTCGTCGCGCCTATCCGATGGTCCTTGGCCCGGACCGGCGGTGCATGCCGATCCAGATCACCGCCTCGGTTGCCGCCCCTATGCCGATATCGAGCACGCGCTGGAGGAAGCCGCCGCGCAGATGCGCCGCCGATCGGTCATGATGTTCCTGCTCCTCCGCGACGATGTCCGCCAGGATGGCGACAACGGCCGGATCGCTGGATCCGAGCGCCGCGATCTGCCCGGCCATGTGGCGCAGCACGACTCGCTCGATCGCGACGGTGGTGGCGGCGATCGCGTGCCGGCCGAGCAGGCCGGTGATGGTGCCGAGCATGGTGCCCAGCACCGCGCATGGCCTGTAGCTGGGGCAGCGCGAATGGCCGCGGCGTGCCAGCTCGGCAGCGAACAGCGCGCGGTGGCGCGTCTCGTGCGCGATGAAATCCTCGATCTCGGCCAGCAGGCCCGGCGTGGTCCAGCGGGCGAGCCGCAGCTGTGCTCGATAGACGCACACCGCGCCATGCTCGCCGGCATGGTCGACGCGCAGCACGCGGTCGCCCAGCGTCTCGCCGGGCGCCAGGCGTGCCGCGATCGGCATCAGGATCTAGCGGACGCGAGGCCCGCCAAAGGGCAGCGGCGGCGGCGGGCGGCGATCGCGGCGGGGCAGCTGCGCCTGATAGGCATGGCCGCAATGCTCGACGCAATAGGGGAAGCCCGGGTTCACCTTGTCGCCGCAGAAATGGAAGTCCGGCTCGCCCGGATGGCCGATCGGCCATTTGCAGATCTTGTCGTTGAGATCGAGCAGGCTGGTCTTGCCCGCGATCGCCTCGGAAGGCTTGGCGGGGACAAGGCGGCGCGGCGGCGCCGGCGAGATCGGCGGAGCCTGTTCGCCGGGATTCTGGCGGACGAAGCCGCCCGGGCCGACCGAACGGAGCACCGGCCCGTCGGCGACGGGCTTGGGCTCGGCCGGAGCCGAGGGCGCGGCAACGGGGGCCGCGGCCCGCGGGGCCGGCGACTCGGCCGGCGCGGCGGCGGCGGCCGGGGCCGGGCGCGGCGCGGGCGCCGGCTTGGGCTCGGCCGCGGCCTTGGGCTCGTTGGGCTTCACCGGCGACGGACGGGCGGGCAGGCCCAGGCGATGCGCCTTGCCGATAACGGCATTGCGACTCACCCCGCCCAGCTCCTCGGCGATCTGGGTTGCGGTCAGCCCGCTGTCCCACATCTTCTTCAGCGTATCGATCCGCTCTTCGGTCCAGCTCAAAACTTCTCTTCCTTCACCTTGCCGTCGGCTCGTGCAGCGGTTACGCGAACGCGCGATGAGCAGCCAGCCTGAATTCGGTCAACAGCTCCCCGAGCCCGGCGTTCCGGTGATCCGCAACGTCAACTGGGGAGGTTTGCGCACCCTCTATATCAAGGAGGTGCGCCGTTTCTTCAAGGTGCAGCTCCAGACGGTATGGGCGCCGGCGGTCACGACCCTGTTGTTTCTGGTGATCTTCACCGTCGCTTTGGGCGGCGGCGGGCGGATGGTGAGCGTCCAGCATCGCGAGATTCACTTCGCCGAATTCATCGCGCCCGGCCTGATCGTGATGGGCATGCTGCAGAACGCCTTCGCCAATGCCAGCTTCTCGCTGCTCGTCGGCAAGATCCAGGGCACGATCGTCGATTATCTGATGCCCCCGCTCTCGACCACCGAGATGCTCGCGGCCTTGTGCGGCGGGGCAGTGACGCGCGCCTTCTGCGTCGGCGGCACGGTGTGGCTGGCCATGGCGATCTGGGGCGTGAACCTGTGGCCGCAGCATCTCTGGGCGGTGCTGTGGTTCGGCTTTCTCGGCTCGCTGTTCCTCGCGCTGATGGGCGTGCTGACCTCGATCTGGGCGGAAAAGTTCGATCACGCCGCGGCGGTGACCAATTTCGTGGTGGCGCCGCTGGCCCTGCTCTCGGGCACCTTCTACTCGGTCGAGCGGCTCGCCCCCACCTTTCAGGCGATCAGCCACGCCAACCCGTTCTTCTATATCATCTCCGGCTTCCGCTACGGCTTCATCGGCGTCGCCGATTCGCCGATCCTGGTCGGCAGCCTGGTGATCCTGGGCCTCGACGTGCTGCTGGGCTTCGTCTGCTACGCGCTGCTGCGCCGCGGGTGGAAGATCAAGAACTGACGCTTTCGGCGCTGTCCCTTTCCATCGTCATCCCCGCGAAGGCGGGGATCCAGAGCCGAGAGCGATGCGCGAAGTAACCCTGGATTCCCGCCTTTGCGAGGATGACGGAGAGGGCCGATAACGCCCCGGCATGCCCCGCGCCGAAACGATTATTGACGCCTCCCGGCCACCGCACGTAAACACCCGCCTCGGGCGGTCCCGACAGGCCGCCCTTTGTCGTTTCTGGAGTCTCGTTTCCGAGCTTTTCACGAAGGAGGTACGTTCCCATGGCCATCACCCCGCTCATGCCCGTCTATCCGCGGTGCGCTGTGCGGCCGGTGCGAGGCGAGGGCGTGTATCTCTATGGCGAGCGCGGCGAGCAGTATCTGGACTTCGCCGCCGGCATCGCGGTCAACGCGCTTGGCCATGGCCATCCCCATCTGACCAAGGCGCTGCAGGACCAGGTCGCCACGCTGATGCACGTGTCGAACCTCTACGGCTCCCCCCAGGGCGAGGCGCTGGCCCAGCGGATCGTCGACAACAGCTTCGCCGACACGGTGTTCTTCACGAACAGCGGCGTCGAGGCGATCGAGTGCGCGATCAAGACCGCGCGCCGCTATCATTACGTCAACGGCAACCCGCAGCGCCACAAGCTGATCACCTTCAAGAACGCTTTCCACGGCCGTTCGATCGGCGCGATCTCGGCGACCGACCAGCCCAAGATGCGCGACGGCTTCGAGCCGCTGCTGCCGGGCTTCGACTATGTGAAGTTCAACGATCTGGAGGGTGCGCTCGCCAAGATCGACGGCGAGACCGCCGGCTTCCTGGTCGAGACGGTGCAGGGCGAGGGCGGCATGACCGCGGGCACCCCGGAGTTCATCCAGGGCCTGCGCAAGGCGTGCGACGAGCATGGCCTGCTGCTCATCCTCGACGAGATCCAGTGCGGCTATGGCCGCACCGGCAAGATGTGGGCCTATGAGCATTACGGCATCACTCCCGACATCCTGACCGCGGCCAAGGGCATCGGCGGCGGCTTTCCGCTCGGCGCCTGCCTCGCCACCGAGGAAGCGGCCAAGGGCATGGTGATCGGCACCCACGGCTCCACCTATGGCGGCAACCCGCTCGCCATGGCGGCCGGCCAGGCGGTACTCGACGTGATGCTCGAGCCCGATTTCCTGCCGCATGTCGAGAAGATGGGCGAGCGCCTGCGCCAGGCCTTCGAGCAGATGATCCCGAACCATGATCACCTGTTCGAGGAGATTCGCGGCAAGGGCCTGATGCTCGGCATCAAGATGAAGGACAGTGTGGTCAGCCGCGATTTCGTGGCGCATCTGCGCGACAATCACGGGCTGCTGACCGTGGCCGCGGGCGAGAACGTGTTCCGTGTGCTGCCGCCGCTGGTGATCAACGAGGATCACATCGCCGAGTGCATCGAGCGCCTGAGCGAAGGCGCGCGCAGCTTCGGGGCGCCGAGTGCGGCCTGATGAACAATTCCTCCCCGAGCTTGTCTCGGGGAGGGGGGCCATGCGCAGCATGGTGGAGGGTCGCCGCGCAGCGGCGTGGATGCGGAGCGGTCTCCAGCGCCTTCGGCGCGGCCCCTCCACCACCGGCCTGCGGCCGGCGGTCCCCCTCCCCCAGGCGAGCTGGGGGAGGAATTAGAGATGACCCGCCATTTCCTTGATCTCACCGACGCCGGCACCGCCGGCATCCAGGCGATGCTCGACGACGCGATCGCCCGCAAGCAGGCTCGCGCCGGCTGGCCCAAGGGCAAGGTGGATGCCGACGCCCCGCTTGCCGGCCGCGTGCTGGCGATGGTGTTCGAGAAGAACTCGACCCGGACCCGCGTCTCGTTCGACATGGCGATCCGCCAGCTCGGCGGCACTTCGATCGTGATGGATGCGGGCTCGATGCAGCTCGGCCGCGGCGAGAGCATCGCCGACACCGCGCGCATCCTGTCGGGCTATGTCGACGCGATCATGATCCGCACCGACGATCACCAGAAGGTGGTCGACATGGCGAAATACGCCAGCGTGCCGGTGATCAACGGCCTCACCGACGCTTCGCATCCCTGCCAGATCATGGCGGACATGGAGACGATCCTCGAGGCGGGCTTCGCGCTGCCGGGGCTCAGGGTCGCCTGGCTGGGCGACGGCAACAACGTCCTCGCCTCGATCATGGAGGCCGGCGGGCTGATGGGCTTCGACGTGGTCGCGGCCTGCCCCCAGGGCTATCAGCCGAGCGACGCGGACGTCGCCCGCGGCAAGGGCCGTGCCAGGGTGGTCGGCACGCCGCGGGAAGCGGCGGAAGGCGCCGACATCATCGTCACCGATACCTGGATCTCGATGGGCCAGGCCCATGCCGAGACCAAGCTCGCCGCGATGATGCCTTTCCAGGTGACCGAGGCGCTGATGGCCTCGGCCAAGCCGGGCGCGAAGTTCCTCCACTGCCTGCCCGCGCACCGCGGCGAGGAAGTGGTCGATGCCGTGATCGACGGACCCCAGTCGCTGATCTGGCAGGAGGCGGAGAACCGTCTCCATGCGCAGAAGGCGGTGCTGAGGTGGTGCTTCGGGCAGATCTAGGAGGCTGGCATGCCGATCGCACTTGTCGCCATCGCGGAAATAGCGTTGGCAATGATAGCGGCGATCTGGCTGACGGTGCGGCAGGGCATCGACGAACCCGTCGTCTGCGCGCTGGTGGTGCTCGGGCTCGCGGTCCTGAACGCATGTGGCATTTTGCGTTTCGCGACACATGCGGGGCGGAGGCGACTGCTTGCCGGACTCTGGCTGATTGCGATCGGCGGCCTGTCCTTGTCCGCGATCGGCAGCAATGGCCTATGGTCCGATTGGGTGATTCCGCCCGCAACCAGCTGGGTCGAGATTCTTGCGCCGCTCGATCAGCTTGTTCGGATAGCCGAGGTGCTGGTTTCGGTCGCGGCGCTTTGCCTTCTGGCCGGCTGGGGCTTGGTGTTTGCCGATTGCTGGAAGCGCCGGCGGCGGGCCTGAGTTGCTTCGGGCGCACGGCTCCCTACATTCCGCAAGACCCCATACATAGATGCCACCCAAGGCATGACCCGGCCTGTGCCGGGGCAGCGAGGATTTCGACGTGACCAACACCGCCCCCTCCACCGATCTCGATCGCGTGATCGGCTTCACCATTCCCGGCCGCCACACTCGTGGCCGCGTTGCGCGGCTGGGGCCGGTGCTCGACGAGATTCTGTCGGCGCACGCCTATCCCGAGCAGATCGAGCGGCTGCTGGCCGAGGCGCTGACGCTCACTGCCCTGCTCGGATCCACGCTCAAGCAGGCCGAGGGGCAGATGACGCTCCAGGCGCAGACCCAGGGCGGCATCGTCAGCCTGCTGGTGTGCGACTACAAGAATGGCGAGCTGCGCGGCTATGTGCAGTTCGATGCCCTGCGCCTGTCGCAGCTCGGCAAGAATCCGTCGCTGTTCGCGCTGTTCCACAAGGGCCATCTGGCGATCACCTTCGACCAGGCGACCACCAAGGAGCGTTACCAGGGCATCGTGCCGCTCGACGGCGGCTCGCTGGCCGAGGCGGCGCAGAGCTATTTCCTTCAGTCGGAACAGATCCCCAGCCTGGTGCGGCTGGGCGCGCGGCGCGACCGGGAAACCGGCAAGTGGATCGGCGGCGGCCTGTTCCTCCAGCATCTGCCGGAGGGCGAGGCAGGGCGCGAGCGGTTGCACGTGCGGCTCGATCATCCCGAGTGGCAGCATGTCGAGGCGCTGGGCTCGACCATGGGCGTCGACGAGCTGGCCGATGGGGCGATCCCGCTCGAATCGCTCGTCTGGCGGCTGTTCAACGAGGAGGAAGAGGTGCGCGTCCTCAGCGGCGCGGATCTTTCGCGCGGCTGCCGGTGCGACCCCGGATACATCACCGAGGTGCTCGCCAAGTTCCCGGAAGAGGAGCGGGCGGCGATGGCGGACGAGGCCGGGGTGATCGCCGTCGACTGTGCCTTCTGCTCGAAGAAGTTCCCGGTGAAGCTCGCCGATTTCGTTCCGCCGCCGTTGTAATCCGGCGCGATCGCCCCATATCGGGCGCAAAGGGCGTGGGCTCTCGGGTCCGCGACGGGAGGACGTTGCGCATGTTGTTCAAGCGTCTGGTGTGCGTGGCAGTTGCCGGCGCATCACTGTTTATCGTGGGCGATGGGCCGGCTTCGGCCCATCGTTCCTCCAGCCAGGCAGTGCTCTCGCAGATCGAGCGCGGTCAATGGCTGCTCAAGGAGCGGCGCGGCGGCGAGCGCAAGATTTGCTTCGCGGGGCCGAATAGCTTCATCCAGCTCGCCCATGGCGCTACGCCGTGCGAGCAGTTCGTGGTCGCGCAGGACCAGCGCGCGGCGACGGTGCGCTACACTTGCACCGGGCATGGCCAGGGCCGCACCACGATCACCGTGGAGACGCCGCGACTGGTGCGGATCGAGACCCAGGGCGTGCTCGACGGTTCGCCGTTCGAGCAGGAATATGAGGCGCGCCGCGCCGGCGCCTGCGGCTGAACGGGACTTAACTCTTATTTCATTGCTGCCGGGCTAACTTGCTCCTCGCTCCTCGTGAGCACTTTCCTCTCTGGCATGGGTTATCCCAAGAAACTGGGCCGCTCACGGGCGGCCCATTTTGCGCCCGCCGCGCGTTTTGCCTCGCGGCGAAATCCGGAGTAGGGCGCGGCGATGACAGACAGCGTTGCAATCGTACTGGTTTCCGGCGGACTCGATTCGATGATCTCGGCCGCGCTCGCGCGCGAGGCGGGTTATCGGCTGATGGCGCTCTCGTTCGACTATAGCCAGCGTCACCATATCGAGCTGGCCGCCGCCCGCCGGGTCGCCGCGACCCTGGGCGCCGAACGCCATATCGTGATGCCGATGGACCTGCGCGCGTTCGGCGGATCGGCGCTCACTGCCGATATCGACGTGCCCAAGCAAGGCGTGGGGGACGACATTCCCGTCACCTATGTGCCGGCGCGCAACACCATCTTCCTCAGCCTCGCGCTCGGCTGGGCCGAGGCTTCGGGCGCGCGCGACATCTATATCGGCGTCAATGCGCTCGATTATTCGGGCTATCCGGATTGCCGCCCGGAGTTCATCGAAGGCTTCGAGAAGCTTGCCGAGCTGGCGACCAAGGCCGGCGTGGAAGGCACGCCCTTCCGCATTCGCGCGCCGCTCCAGCACATGACCAAGGCGGACATCGTGCGCGAGGGCGCGCGGCTCGGGCTCGACATGGGCCTGAGCTGGTCGTGCTACGATCCGGCGCCGGGCGGGCTGCATTGCGGCCTGTGCGACAGCTGCCGGCTACGTGCGAAGGGCTTCGAGGAAGCCGGCATCCCCGACCCGACGCAGTACGCGACCCATCCATAGGGCTTCTGGGCAATGACCTACAGCGTCAAGGAAATGTTCCTCACGCTCCAGGGTGAGGGCGTGAATGCCGGCGCGCGCGCGGTGTTCGTGCGCTTCGCCGGGTGTAATCTGTGGACCGGCCGCGAGCAGGACCGGGCCGGTGCGATCTGCCGGTTCTGCGACACCGATTTCGTCGGCACCGACGGGCTGGGCGGCGGCAAGTTCGCCGATGCAGCGGCGCTGGCCGATGCAGTGACCGGGTATTGGGGCGAGGGCGCCGAGGCGCGCTTCGTGGTGCTCACCGGCGGCGAGCCCATGCTGCAGGTGGACGATGCGCTGGTCGATGCGCTCCACGGCCGCGGTTTCCGTATCGCGATCGAGAGCAACGGTACCTTGCCGGTACATCCGGGGATCGACTGGGTGTGCATCAGCCCCAAGGCGGGGAGCGAGGTCGTCCAGCGTGCCGGCGACGAGCTCAAGCTGGTCTGGCCGCAGCCCGGCACCGATGTCGACACGCTCGAGGGCTGGGACTTTGCCAATTTCCTGGTCCAGCCGATGGACAGCGCGGAAGCGGCGGACAATCTGCGGGCCGCGATCGCCTTCGCGATGGCGCGGCCCCGATGGCGCCTGACCTTGCAGACGCACAAGATGCTGGGATTGCGGTAAAATCGTCATCCCGCGAACGCCGGGATCTCGTGCGCCTCCTTCCCCGCACCATCGCCTGAGATCCCGGCGTTCGCCGGGATGGCGGGAGGGCGCGGGGAGGCTGGTCAGTCGATCAATCGATCAGCAGCGGGCCGCACTTCTTGACCTGATACTGGCCCTTCTTCCAGCACTTGTCGTTGCCGAAGGGCGGCATCTTCACGCCGTACATGCCGGTGACGATATAGCCCGACGGACGATATTGCTCGCCCCAGGGACCCAGGCTGGCGCGGAGTTCCTTCATCCGGTCCTGCGCCAACTCGCCGAACTGGCCCGGCTTCACGAACACCGCATCATGGCCGATTGCGGCGGCCGTCTGGCAGAAAGAAAGCTGCCCCTGAACAGTCGAGAATCCCGAGTAGATGCGGGTGCCGTACTTGTCGAGCTCTAGCTGGCCCTGCTTCTTGTTCTTGTATGCTCGTTCAAAATATTTCTCGAGCGTAGCGTAGGAATCACGCAGTTCGATCGCGTGGTCCTTGATCAGCGAATTGTAATTGTCGACCGACAACAGCGTCGGCTCGAACTGGCACTGGAGCGCCGCGACGTTGAGCGCGGCACGCAGGTTCCAGGCGAGCGCGGCGCGTAGCTCCGCGGCGGTGGCACCCGGCAGCGCCGGGCCCGTCATGCCGGGCTCCGCCCCGGTGACCCGCCCGCTCTCGAGATTGGCGGGCTTGAGGAAGAATTGCGCCGAAGCCGGCGCGGATACGAACAGGCCGATCCCCCCGGCCAGCATAAGTGCGATACGCGATGCGAGCATGCTGCCCTCGAAAACTACCAGTTGACCCCGTGGGCAGGGGTTACGGTGTTCCGAGTCCGGGTTGAAGCCCCTTTTTACCATCCGGGCCGTGCCATACCGGCATTTCATCGCAAATCCGGAAACGAAAAAGGCCGCCCGGTCGCCCGGACGGCCCTTTCTTCAAACACCCTACCGGGCGCGCGATCAGTGCGCGTTGGTGGTGTTGGTCTCGACGGTGGTGGTGTTCTCGACCACGGCGCCGTTCTCGGTGGCGGCGGCGTCGATGTTGGTCACCATGGTGTCGGTGGTCACGTTCTCGGTCGGAACGACTTCGGTGGTGTTGGTCACGTTGGTCGACTCGTTGCTGGTGCACGCCGAGGCCAGGAGGGCCGCGCCGGCGATCATCGAACCTGCAACGATCTTCGAAATGACTGCACGCATGTAGAAAGCTCCCTAGATAATGGATCTGGATTACGGTTACGCCGTTTAATACCCAAACCGGAGTGGACATTAGACGGTTCGGGCAAACCCCTCAAGACTCGATTTGACCTGCGCTCAGGAGAGAGCGTCCAAAAATGGCAAAAATGTGGCCTGGAGCGCCGAATCGAATTGCCGGGATGTTACCGGCTTGCCGAGGGCGGCGGCGCTGGTGACGGGGAATTCGGCGATGCCGCAGGGGACGATGCCGTTGAAATCGCCCAGGTTCGGCGAGAGGTTCACTGCGAAGCCGTGCATGGTCACCCATTGCCGGATGCGCACGCCGATCGCGCCGATCTTCGCTTCCCGGCCCGCCTGGTCGAGCGTCCAGATGCCGATGCGCCCCTCGGCGCGGAACGCCTCGATCCCCAGTTCGGCCAGCGCGGCGATCACCCAGCCCTCCACGGCATGGACATAGCCGCGCACGTCGCGCTTCCGCCGGCGGAGGTCGAGCATCAGATAGCCGATGCGCTGGCCGGGCCCGTGATAGGTGTAGCGCCCGCCGCGCCCGGTGCGGAACACGGGAAAGCGCGGGTCGATCAGCTCGCCCGCGTCGGTGGCGCTGGTGCCGGCGGTGTAGACGCTCGGATGCTCGAGCAGCCAGATGCGTTCGGGCGCGGTGCCGGCGGTCAGCGCGGCGACGTGCGCCTCCATCTCGGCCAGCGCGGCGCCATATTCGATCGGCTCCGGGGCGACCCGCCATTCGATATCCTGGTTCATCGCCATGCGAATTGCGCATCCGAAAGCGATTGCGCAAGCATTGGCAACATAATGCGCGCCCGCTAACACCGGATGGAGGGAGGACATCGGGCGCATGGCGAAGATGGGCACCGTCTGGGATCGGACGGCGGAGTTTCTGAGCGACAATCTGGGCGCGATCCTGCCCGTGGCGCTGCTCGCCTTCTTCGTGCCGGCATCGATCGAAGGCAGCTTCCAGGCGGCCAAGACCGGGGGCAGTCCGGAGCTGGTGCTGTCACTCTACCTCGTCCAGCTCGCCTTCGGCATTCTCTCGCTCTGGGGTTCGCTCACCATCTCGGCGATGGCGCTCGACATGGCGAGCGCGCGCAGCGCCGGAGTGATCGGGCGCGACCGCCTGCTGCCGGCGCTCGCGGTCTCGGTGCTGCTGTTCGCGGTGATGTTCCTGCTGGTGCTGCCGGTCCCGCTGGCACTGCAGCTGAACGGGTACGACCTGATGGAGATCGCGCGCGGCACCAATGTCGGGCTCGGCCCGCAGATTGCCGGTGGGATCGCGCTCTACGGGCTGGCGCTGCTCGGGCTGCTGCTGTGGATCGGCGCGCGGCTGCTGATCACCAACGCGGTGATCGTGCGCGAGAAGCGGATGTTCTCCGCGCTGCGCCAGTCATGGAAGCTCACCCGCGGCATGACCTGGCGGATCATCGGGGTGATCCTGCTCTTCGCGCTGGTCTCCTGGGTCTCGATCCTCGCCGCCAACATGGTGTTCGGCAGCATCTTCGCGCTCGTCACCGGCGGCCCGGCCGAAGGGATCACGCTGGCTGGGGTGCTCACTTCGATCGTCGTCGCCGCGGTGCAGACCGGCTTCACCGTGCTGGTGCCCGCCTTCACCGCCAAGCTCTATCTGGCCCTCGCGGCCGATGCCGGGCTGCGCGAAGGCGCGTTCCGGGCATGAGCCTCACCAGCCGCGGCATCCTCGCCGATGCCGTCACTCTCTGGCGCGCGGAGCGCGAGCTGCTCGTGGCGCTGGCGGGCATGTTCTTCGTGGTGCCGATGCTGGGCGCGGCGCTGCTGCTCGCGGGGCTCGATCTGCCGGCGACCGAGGACCCGGAAAAGCTGCGCACGGCACTGACGGCCTTCTACACCGCCAATCTGCCGGCGATCCTGGCGATCAACATCGCCATCGATTTCGGCGGCTTCGCGATATTCAACCTCTATCTCCAGGGCGGCGGGCGCACGCTGGGCGAAGTGCTGCTGATCACGCTGCGGCGCTTCCCCGCCTTCTTCGTGCTCAACCTGATCGCCGGGCTGTTCTTCTCCTTCGGCCTGTCGCTGTTCGTGATCCCCGGCCTGTTCGTGGTGGCGCGAACCTGGCTGGCGGGGCCCGCCCTGGCCGCCGATCCGGCCGCGGGGGTGCTCGGCGCCTTTCGCGAAGGGTGGCGGCGCAGTGCCGGCCTCACCGGCTTCGCGCTGCTCGGCCTGGCATCGATGGTCCTGTTCCTGGCGTTCGGGCTCGTGATCGTCACCGGCGGCATCCTGGGAACGATCGCCGCGCTCATCGGCGGCGCGCAGGCCGTGGCGCCGGTCTCCTATCTCGTCACTGCGCTGCTCGGGGGTGCCGCCTGGGCCGCGCTCGCGCTGATCCGCGTCGCCGCCTATCGGCTGGCGGGCGCACCCAGGCAGGGGATCTGAGGCGCCGCGCCGGGCGCCAGCACACCCGCCAGCCGCGGATCCGCGAATGTCTCCACCGTGCGCCGATAGGGCACGAAGCCATGCTTGCGGTAGAAGCCGAGCGCCCCCGGATGGTCGAGCGTGCAGGTGTGCACCCAGACGCGCGTCACCTCCGGCGTCCAGGCGAGCATCAGCGCCTGCGCCATCAGCCAGCCGCCATGTCCCTTGCCCGCCAGCTCGGGCACCAGCCCGACAAAGCCCAGCTCGCACGTCGCCTCGGCGCGGAAATCGAGCTCGAGCATGCCGACCTCGATCCCCGCGCGATCGACCACCGCGAAGACATGGACCCGGGGATCGTGGATGATGGTGGTGAGGCGCGCCTCGTCCATCACCAGCCGCGAGAACCATAGCCAGGGTTCGCCGACCCGCCGGAACAGCGCGCGATACTTGGCCGGATCGGGCAGGGTCCAGCGCACCAGCCGCAGCGGCGAATCGGGCACGGGCCGGGGCCGCGGGCGCGCCAGCATCTCGAGCGCAGTGACGACGGTGGCGACCTGGTCGTCGGCGACCGGGATCAGGCCCATGCTCAGCTCCACGCCGCCATCGGGGGCAGGCTCATCAGGATCGCGTCGATATTGCCGCCGGTCTTGAGCCCGAACAGGGTGCCCCGGTCGTAGATCAGGTTGAACTCGGCATAGCGGCCGCGCCATTCGAGCTGCTGCTGGCGTTCGGCCTCGCCGAAGGGCAGCCCCATCCGCCGCCGCACGATACGGGGATAGACGTCGAGGAACGCGCGGCCGACATCCTGGGTGAAGGCGAAGTCCGCCGCCCAGTCCCGCTCCAGATGGTCGTAGAAGATCCCGCCCACGCCGCGATGCACCTTGCGGTGGGGGATGTAGAAATATTCGTCCGCCCATTTCCTGAAGCGCGGATAATGTTCCGGGTCGTGCGCGTCGCAAGCGGCCTGGAGCGCCGCGTGGAACGCTTCGGTGTCCTCCGCATAGGGGATGGGCGGGTTCAGGTCCGCCCCGCCGCCGAACCAGCGCTTGGTAGTGGCGAGGAAGCGTGTGTTCATGTGCACCGCGGGCACATGCGGATTGGCCATGTGCGCGACCAGGCTGATGCCGGTGGCGAAGAATTTGGGATCCTCACCCGCGCCGTGGATCGTCTTGGCGAACTCGCCCTCGAAGGTGCCGCCGACGGTGGAGACGTTGACGCCCACCTTCTCGAACACCTTGCCCTTCATCACGCCGCGCACGCCCCCCCCGCCGGGCTCGCCCGAGGGATCGGTGCGGTCCCAGGCGACATATTCGAAGCGCGCGTCCGATCCGGCCTCTGCCTCGATCGCCTCGAACTCGGCGCAGATCGCGTCGCGCAGGCTCTCGAACCAGGTGCGGGCAGCCTGTTGCTGTTCGTCGAGCTCGATCATTCCGGAAATCCTTTGGTCTGGCGGAGCGCCTCGGCAAGCCCGATGCCCGCCGATACCGCGAGGTTCAGGGAGCGCAGCCCGGCGCGCAGCGGTATGCGCACGATCAAATCCGCACGCGCATGCACGAAATCGGGGGCGCCGCGGCTCTCGGAGCCGAACAACAGGGTGTCGCCGGCCTGGAACGTTGCTTCGTCGAGCCGGATCGATCCCCTGGTGCTGAACAGCACCACGCGGCCGGCGAGCTTGCCGGCGAACGCATCGAAATCCGCGTGGCGCGCGACTTCGGCGATTTCGCCATAGTCCATCGCGGCGCGGCGGCGGGCGGCATCGTTCCAGGCGAATCCCATCGGCTCGATGAGATCCACGGGCGCGCCGAAACAGGCGCCGAGGCGCAGCACGGCACCCACATTGCCGGCAATATCGGGCTCGAACAGGGCTAGTCGCATGGCGCTGCTCCTAGCGTCCCCCCGCCCGGCGCAGCAAGTCGTTCAAAATCCCTGTTGCGGAAGCGCTTGGGCGCCGTCTATCAGGCCAGCTGGCTTAACCGGGAGACACCGGTAGGCCGCGAGGGGGGCCTTAGCGCCCGTGTCTGCGTCACGTCCTACCCGCGCGTTCGCCGCGGCAAGTTCGAAGTGCAAGGGGTAAACATGGCAATTGAAGGCGATCTCGCCGGTCTCGAAAATCCCCGCCGCCGCGATTATCTGCAATATGCCGCCGTTTCGGTGGCGGCTGTGGGCGCGGGCGTCGTGGTGCTTCCGCTGGTCAATTCGATGAACCCGTCGGCCGACGTGCTCGCGCTGTCCACCACCGAGGTGGACGTGTCGAAGATCGAGCCGGGGCAGGCGATCAAGACGAGCTTCCGCAAGCAGCCGCTGTTCGTGCGCAACCTGACGCCGAAGGAAATCGCCGAGGCGGACGCGGTGCCGGTCTCCAGCCTGCGCGATCCGCAGACGCTCGAGCAGCGGACGGCGAAGGGCCACACCAACTGGCTGATCACGCTGGGCGTCTGCACCCATCTCGGCTGCGTGCCGCTGGGCGCGGGCGAGGGCGAGAATCGCGGGCCGTTCGGCGGCTATTTCTGCCCCTGCCACGGCTCGGCCTATGACACGGCCGGCCGCATCCGCCAGGGGCCGGCGCCGAAGAACCTCGAGGTTCCGAAATATAGTTTCACGTCCGACACCGTCGTCGTGGTTGGGTGAGGATTACAGCGCGATGAGCTTTCCCTGGGCCAAGCATTATGAGCCGAAGCACCCGCTGATGCAGTGGGTGGACCAGCGCCTTCCGCTGCCGCGCTTCGTCTACAACGCCGTCGGCGCCGGCTATCCGGTGCCCCGCAACCTCAACTACTGGTGGAACTTCGGCGTGCTCGCCGGGGTGGCGCTGGTCTGCCAGTTGATCACCGGCATCGTGCTGGCGATGCACTTCCATTCGTCCGCCGCGGGCGCCTTCGAATCGGTGAATGTCGGCATCATGCGCGACGTGAACGCGGGCTGGTTCCTGCGCTTCGCCCACGCCAACGGCGCCTCGATGTTCTTCGTGGTGATCTACATCCACATGTTCCGCGGCCTCTATTACGGGTCGTACAAGGCGCCGCGCGAAATGGTGTGGCTGCTGGGCGTGGTCATCTTCCTGCTGCTGATGGCCACTGCCTTCATGGGCTATGTCCTTCCCTGGGGCCAGATGAGCTTCTGGGGCGCGCAGGTGATCACCGGCTTCTTCTCGGCGATTCCCGTGGTCGGCGACTGGGTGCGCATCTGGCTGCTCGGCGGCTATGCGCCGGACGATGCGGCGCTGAACCGCTTCTTCTCGCTCCACTATCTCCTGCCGTTCGTGATCGCGGGCGCCGTGATCCTCCATATCTGGGCGCTGCACATCCCGGGCTCGTCGAACCCGACGGGCGTCGAGGTGAAGGGCGAGCAGGATACCGTGCCGTTCCACCCATACTACACGGCGAAGGACGGGCTGGGCGTGGTGGTCTTCCTGATCGCCTTCTCGGCGCTGATCTTCTTCGCGCCGGACCTGCTGGGCCATCCGGACAATTACATCCCGGCCAACCCGCTCTCCACCCCGGCGCACATCGTCCCGGAATGGTATTTCTGGCCGTTCTACGCGATCCTGCGTGCCTTCACCGCGGACTTCATCCTGCCGGCGAAGCTGTGGGGCGTGCTGGCGATGTTCGGCTCGATCCTGCTCCTGTTCTTCCTGCCCTGGCTGGACAAGTCGCCGGTGCGCTCGGGCAGCTATCGTCCGATGTACAAGATCGCCTTCTGGGTGCTCGTGGCGGACGTGCTGGTGCTCGGCTATTGCGGCGGCTCGCCGGCCGAGCCGCTCTACGTGATCGTCAGCCAGATCGCGGCGGCCTATTATTTCGCGCATTTCCTGATCGTCGTGCCGATCATCTCGCACCTGGAAACGCCGAAGCCGCTGCCGGGCTCGATCACCGAGGCCGTGCTGGCCAAGACCGGCGCGTAAGGGGGACTGGGAACAATGACTTCGCTGTTCATCAAATCGATCAAGTTCCTGGTCGGCGGTGCTTTCATCCTCGTGCTGGCGATCGCGCTGTTCGGCTCGGTCAAGGGCGTGATCTACGAGCCGCCTGCGGAAACCGCCGAGCACATGATGCACAAGCATCCGGAGCCGCTGAAGCTCGCCTCGGACGGGCTGCTCGGCAAGTTCGACCGGCGGCAGCTGCAGCGCGGCTTCCTGGTCTACAAGGACGTCTGCTCGACCTGCCACTCGCTCAACCTGGTCTCGTTCCGCAATCTGAAGGACCTCGGCTACACCGATGCCGAGGTGAAGAAGATCGCCAAGGACTGGGGCACCAAGCAGCCGGTGTTCGACGAGAAGGGCGGCACCTGGGGCGAGCGCGACAATGTGCCGTCGGATCGTTTCCCCAAGGTCTATTATGCCGGCACCGGCACGCCGCCGGACCTCAGCCTGATCACCAAGGCGCGGCATAACGGGGCGGCCTATGTCCACTCGCTGCTGACCGGCTATAACGAGAAGCCGTCGGCCGAGGCGCTGAAGCACTTCCCGGAGTTCGCCAAGACGCCGGACGGGATGCACTTCAATCCCTATTTCGCAAATCTCAACATCGCGATGCCGCCGCCGCTCACCCAGGACGGCCAGGTCAATTATTCGGACGGCACCCGCGCGACGATTCCGCAGATGTCGGAAGACGTGGCGGCGTTCCTGGTCTGGACGGCGGAGCCCACGCTCGAGACGCGCCACGCGGCGGGCCTCGCCGTGCTGGGCTTCCTGATCTTCGCGGCGTTCCTGACCTATGGCGCCTATCGCTCGGTATGGGCTGGCGTTAAGCACTGATCCGCTTCGGCGGCAGTACCGGTCGCATCGAATCCCGCCCCGGCACCGCCAGGGCGGGATTCCTGTTTCGAGGGTTTCCATGGCTGAGAATGACGACATCCGGCAGCGCATCCGGACGATTCCCGATTTCCCCAAGCCGGGCATCATGTTCCGCGACATCACCACGCTGCTGCTCGATGCCGAGGGGCTGCGGCTCACCGTCGAGCGGATGGCGGCGGCGGTGGATGGCCCGATCGATCTCGTCGCCGGGATCGAGGCGCGCGGCTTCCTGTTCGGCGCGGCGCTGGCGGTGCGGCTCGGCGCGGGCATGCTGCTGGTCCGCAAGGACGGCAAGCTGCCCGGCGCGACGATCGCCGAGGATTATGCCCTGGAATATGGCACCGACCGGATCGCCATCCATGCCGATGCGCTGGCGCCCGGCGCGCGCGTGCTGCTGGTCGACGACCTGATCGCCACCGGCGGCACCGCCCGCGCCGCGGTGCGCCTGCTGCGCAAGGCCGGCGCCGAAGTCACCCAGGCCTCGTTCGTGGTCGACCTGCCCGAACTGGGCGGCGCGGATGCGCTGCGCGGCGACGGGATCGGGGTCCATGCACTGGTGGCGTTCGACGGGCATTGACCCGTCCGGCGGGCAGGGAACTCTCCGCCCCGTCGGTCATTTAGCTCGCTACGGGGGCGCGCAGGTGCGATCCCGCTTCCGTCCGCGTCTCCCGCCAGGAGACCGGACATGCGCTTAGTCCTCAAATCCATGGTTTTCGCCGCCGGCATCGCCGGTGCGGCCGCGCTCGGCGGCTGCGTCGATGACGGCTATGGCTATGGCGGCCGTGTCGCGGTGGGCTACAATGCCGCCTGGGGCGATCCCTATTGGGGCTGGTATGGCGACTATTATTATCCCGGTACCGGCTATTACGTCTATGACCGCGGCCGGGTCCGCCACCCCTGGACCGATGCGCAGCGCGGCTATTGGGAAGGCCGCCGCACCAACTGGCGCGGCAACCCGCATTGGCGGAACAACTGGCGTGATTTCCGCGGCCCCGGCGGCGGCAGGCGGCGCTGAGCGCAGAGCCTGATTCTAGGGCGCGGTCCAGACCGGATCCGATTTGCCTGGAGACTGGACGCGCATTTCGTCATCCCCGCCTGCGCGGGGATGACGCGGTTTGCTGATTGAGGCGTGATCCTAAGCCGGGCGCCGCCGCATCAGCGCCAGCGCAATGAAGCGCAGCACCGGCTCGCCATGCTGGTTATAGGTAGTCGTCTGCGTCCGCATGCTGCCCATGTCGGGCCGGCTGCGCGAGGGCTTCACTTCGAGGATCTCGCTCTCGCAGCGCAGCACGTCGCCCGGATGGACGGGCTTGAGCCAGCGCAGCTCGTCCACCCCGGCGGCGCCCAGGCTGGCCTGGGGATGCACCGCCATCTCGGCGACGAACATCGACATGGTCATCGCACAGGTGTGCCAGCCGCTCGCCGCCAGCCGGCCGAAATGCGTCTCGGCGGCGGCCTCGTCGGAAAGGTGGAAGGGCTGCGGATCATATTTCCGCGCGAAGTCGAGCACTTCCTCGCGCGTGACTTCGTAACGGCCGAAGCTCCGCTTCGTGCCGGCTTGCATGTCGTCCAGGTAGAGCATGAGATCAGTTTCGGATGAAAACGGAACTTTGGCAAGTCCCGTGCGCGGTTTCCGACGCGCCGCGTGGCGGCCGGGTGGGAGCTCATATTCCCGGTCATCCCCGCATAAGCGGGGATCCAGGGTAGCATGGGGTAGTCAAAGCAATCGCGCTCGGGCTTGCCGGAGACGGCAGAGCGAGCCTCGCGGCGATTCGCCTTGGCCCTGGATCCCCGCTTGCGCGGGGATGACGAAGTTGGCTTCAAGGCCTGCCCGGATTCCCAATCCAGCGCTATCGGGCCAGCACGTCCCGGAACGGCGCGTCGGTGCCGTCCACCCCGGCCTTGGGCGGCAGCCCGATCAGGTCGCGCAGCAGCGGATAGACGTCGACATTGGTGAAGGCCGGCAGCGTCGCCGGGCGGAAGGCGGGGCCGTTGGCGATGAACAGCGCGGTCATGTCCGGCGACTGGTTGTCGAAGCCGTGCGTGCCGCCGGCATCGCCCGGCTTGCCGGGCTTGTCGCCGATCAGCCAGCCGGTCTCCGCCAGGCAGAAGATCGCCGGGATGCGCGGATTGGTGCCGTAATGGAAGCGCGCCGGGATCTCGGCCTTGCGCCAGCATTCATAATGGTCGTGCTTGCCGAGCAGCACCTTCTCCACCTTGGCTTCCTTGCCTGGAGCGGGCGTGAGGCTGAGATAGGGGCCGGTCTCGACCAGGTGATACTCGTCGGGATGGAGCCTGCCCAGGATCGCCAGCGTCCGCTCGCCGCTGGTCGCGGCCATGCCGTGATCGGCGACGATGACGAGGTTGGCGGGCTGGCCCAGCGCGGCGAGCCCGTCGGTCAGCATGCCGATGGTCTTGTCGATATCGGCAACCGCATCGGTGGTGCGCTGGTCGCCCGGGCCATAGGTGTGGCCGGCGGTATCGATGGTGTCGAAATAGAGCGTCACCAGCTTCGGCCGGATCGCCGCCGGCCGGCGCAGCCAGTCGATCACGGCGTTGACGCGCTGTGTGCCGGAGATCACCTGGTTGAACTGCGCCCAGTCGCTCGGCCGGGTGCCGCCGGTGATCGTGTTGGGCCATTTATCGGCCTTCACCCCGCCGACCGCCACGTTCGAGCCGGGCCAGAATTCGGTCGCGGTGCGGATGCCCGCCTTCTCGGCATCCACCCAGATCGGCGCGGCCGCGTTCCACCAGAACGGGTCGTCGCTCATCATGGTGAAGACTTCCTTCGGCCGGCCCGCATCCTCCATCTTGTTGGCGGTGATGCCGTGATGGTCGGGATAGAGGCCGGTCACCAGCGTCCAGTGATTGGGGAAAGTCTTGGACGGGAAGCTGGGATGCATCGGCGCGGTGACGCCGCCCGCGGCGAGGCGCGAGAGGTTGGGCGTCACGCCGCGCTCCAGATAGTCCGGTCGGAAGCCGTCGATCGAGACCAGGATCGTCACGGGCGCGCGTTGCTCGGCGGATGCCGGCGCCACGGCTGGCGCCGGAGCCGGTGCCGGCGGCGGCGCGGCGACGGGCGCGGTGGCACAGGCCTGGAGAATGGCGGCAAGCGCCGCGGCGGCGATCTTCGAATACCAGCGCATGCGCGGCCCCCTGACAGCGAAATGTTGCCGGGGTAAGTCGTTACATGCCGGCGCCCGGCCGGGCAAACCATGCCTGGCCGGGCGCCGTCCCGCCTTGGGGGCGACGGGTCTCGCGTGCCTACATCGCCATGCCGCCGGGCCCGGCGATCATCCACAGCGCCATGCCGATCATGAACAGATTCTCGGTCAGCGAGACGAAGCCCAGCGGCACGTTGCTGCTGCCCCCCACACAGGCGCATTTGAGCGTGCGCCGATCGACATAGACTGCCTTGAACACCGATACCGCGCCGATCGTGCCGATGGTCAGGCCCAGCGGCGCGGCGAACCAGGGCAGCGCGCCCGCGACCATCAGCACGCCCGCCAGCCCCTCGAGAAATGGATATGCATAGGCATAAGGTACCCAGCGCCGCGCGAGCAGGTCGTAGTTGAGGAACATCGACGAGAATTTCTCGACGTCCTGGAGCTTGAGCATCGCGAGCACGCACATGCTGAAGCTCACGAACCATTCGGCCGCGCGCACCGTGAAGGGCGAACCCGTCACCGCGAAGCTTGCCGCCATCGCCAGCGCCGCGGTCATGCCGAACAGCGCGATCACCGGGCGATAGCTGGTCGCGCCCGGCTCGGCGACCTTGCCGCCGAAGAAGCGGCTCAGGTCGTCATTGCCGCCGATCCGCTTGCCGTCGATGAACGTCTGCGGCGTGGTCTGCACGCTGTGCTCCCACTTGAACGCGTCGGTTGCCTCCCGCGTCGTCAGCCAATGATCGTCCACCGTGTAGCCGTGCCGTTCGAGCTGCCATTTGGACTTGATGCCATAGGGGCAGACGTGATCGGGCATCACCATGCGATAGAGCGTCGCGCGCTTTGCGTTTCCAGTCATGGATGCCATATAGGGTCCGTACTATGGTACGGAGTCAAGGCGGGATGCTGACGATCGGAAAATTGGCGGAGGCGGGCGGCGTAGGGGTCGAGACCATCCGCTATTACCAGCGCCGCGGGCTGCTGGCCGAGCCCGAGCGCGGCTATCATGGCGGGGTGCGGCGCTATGGCGAGCAGGACGTGCGCCGGCTGCGCTTCATCCGTTCGGCCCAGGCGGCGGGCTTCACGCTCGAGCAGATCGGCGAGCTGCTCGCGCTCGATGCGCGCGACGACCGCCCGCGCGCCCGGGCCCTGGCCCGCGAGCAGATCGCCGTGCTCGACCGCAAGATCGCCGAGCTCGCCGCCGCGCGCGACGCGCTGGCCCGGCTGGCGCGCGAATGCGGCGGGGGCGGTGCCGGGCCGTGCCCGATCCTCACGGCGTTCGACGGATAAATCCGCCGTTCATTTCGCACGCGCCACGATGCCGCGAAACGGGGAGGGGCGGATGCGCATTCTGTTCGGGCTGATCATGGCGTTCGGGCTGGCGGGGGCCATGCCCGCATCGGCGAAGGACGCGCTCTCCCTAACCCCGGGCACCGAGACCGCGGCGGACGGCCGCCCCGTCCGCTACGAGATCGGCGCGATCGAGGTTCCCGAGAGCCGCGCCAAGCCCGGCAGCCGGCGGATCACGGTGGGCGTGCTGCGGATCAAGGCGGCGAAGCCGGGCGGCCAGCCGCCGATCTTCCTGCTCGTCGGCGGCCCCGGCGTCACCATGCTCGACACGATCGGCGATCCGAGCCCGGCGGCCAGGCGTCGCCTGGGGAGCTGGCTCGATTACAGCGCGACCAACGATCTCGTGATCGTCGAGCAGCGCGGTTATACGCTGCGCGGCGACATGCTGGAGCTCCGCTACCCGGCGATGCCGCTCGACCGGCCCGCGACGATCGAGGACGATGTCGCGGTGATGCGCAGGCTCGCCAATGAGGCGGCCGCCGCCAATCTGGGCCGCGACCTTTCCGGCTACACGATCGCCGAATGCGCGGACGATGTCGACGCGGTCCGCCGGGCGCTCGGCTATCCGAAGATCGGGCTGATGGGCGCCAGCTTCGGCTCGCAATGGAGCTTCGCGGTGCTGAAACGCCATCCGGGCACGGTGGCGCGTGCGCTGATCGCCTCGGCCGAGCCGCTGAACAACGGCTATGACATGCCCGGCCATGTCTTCGCCGTGCTCCAGCGCGTCGCGTTCGAGGCGGAGCAGGACCCGGCGCTGCGGCCCTTCATTCCCCAGAGCGGCCTGATCGCGGCGGCGCGCACGGTACGCGATCGCTTCGCCAAGGGGCCGATCACGGTCGACCTGCCCGAGGGCAAGGTCGTGATCGGGCTCGGCGATTACCAGCAGTCGCTGTTTGCCAAGGTGATCAACGCCGCGGGATGGCCGGCCTTTGTCATCAATCTCTATCATGGCCGCTACCAGGCCTGGGCGCGCGAAGTGGCCGAAGGGCGCAAGGCGGGCACCCAGTCGCTGATCGGCCCGCTGATCGACACTGCCACCGGCGTCACTGCCGCGCGGCTGGCACAGCTGGAAAGCGATCCCGCGCTCGACATGCTCGGCCGCTGGAACTTCGCGGCCTACACCGCCTCGGCCGGGCTGTGGCCCAGCACGGACCTGGGCGACGGCTTTCGCCTGCCGGTGCGCGACGAGACGCCGATCCTGTTCGTCCAGGGCGATTGGGATGCGAACACGCCGATGGAGAATCTGCTCGACCTGCTGCCCTGGTTTCCCAATGCCCGCGCGCTGATCGTTCATCGCGGCCAGCACAATGGGCCGATGCCGCTGCTGCGCGACCACCCCGATATTGCCGCTGAAGTGCTGCGCTTCCTGCGCGAAGGAGGGATGGCGGAGCTGCCGAGCCGCGTCGAGGCGGCGCCGATCAAGTTCGCGCTGCCGGCCGCCAGCGGCTGAACCAGCGCGCGATCAGCGCGGCGGCGACGGGGAATGCCAGGGCATGGCCGGCGATGCCGATCAACCGCAGCGCCATCACGCCGGTGATCGGCCCGATCAGTCCGGCCAGCGCCAGTCCGCCGCTCGCGATCAGCAGGCGATGGATCGCCGTCTCGCCGCGAAACGCCGGGGCCATCAGCAGCACGGCAATCGCGAACAGCCCGTCCCAGGCGAGGATGTCGAGCGCATGGGGCAGGGAGGGCCAGGCGAGCGCATCGTTCATGCCCCCCAGTGCCAGGGTCGACAGATGCACCACCCCGGCCAGCGCCATCGCCGCGGCCATGCAGGGGAGCGCGAGACGAGTGGAACCTGGGGCCAGCCCGGTGCCGCGCACGGCCGCGGCCAGGCCGAGCGGGAATGGCGCGAGCAACAGGATCAGCACGTCCATTGCCGTGAACCAGGACGCGCCGGGCGAAGCGGCGGTCGCGAGCCCGATCGCCAGCACCAGCAGACAGGCAAGCCCCAGCCCCGCCACCCCGGCGCCGGAGACGATGCCCAGCAGGCGCACGGCGGAGGCGGGAGTACGCGGCATGCGCGCATTTCACTCCGCCCGGGCGCCTTGCGCAAGCGGTGCTTCGTCCGATCCGCGCCGCGTTCCGCCGCGAACCGGCAATCGGTTCATTCGGAGTTCAGTCGCCGCTCCGTTCCTCGGGCGAAACGAAGTCGCGGGGGAAGGCGATATGCGGGGCGGAATCCGGGGTATGGCGGCGGCGCTGGCATGTGCGGCGCCGCTGGCGGCACAGGCGCAGACGGCCCAGGTCGCCGGGCGCTGGATCGTCACCGTCGATTATTTCGGCACGCCGACCATCTGGACGCTCGACATCAAGCAGGACGGCAACCGGATCAGCGGCGACCTGACCGGCGACGTGCTCACCGGCACGGTGAAGGGCAGCGAGATCCGCTTCCTCGCCAAGGACACGGTAGGCGGCTCGGAGGACGTGACTGCCCGGCTGGTGAATGGGCGGATCGCCGGCGAGATGATCCTGGTCGACGGCGGGGAACCGGCGCGCACCCCGCATCGCCTTTCCTTCACCGCCGAGCGCGCGCTGCAGCCGAACGGCGCGGCGCCGCGCCGGCACGAATTCGTCCCCGATCGCTTCCACCGCCAGTTCTCGGCGCTCAACCCGCCGGTGCTGCACGTCAATCCGGGCGACACGATCCACACCACGACGATCGACGCGGCGGGCATCGACGCCCAGGGCGTGCGCCGCGCCGCGCCGGGCAATCCGCAGACCGGCCCCTTCTATGTCGACGGCGCCATGCCCGGCGATACGCTGGTCGTGCGCATCCGCCGGCTCCGGCTCAACCGCGACACGGCGATCAGCACCAACGGCATGACGGAGCGCGGGCAGGATGCGCGCACCGCGGTGCGGATGGCCGGGCTGGGCAAGCCCGTCACCTGGCGGCTCGACCGCGACAAGGGCATCGCCACGCCCGAGGCGCCGGGCGATGGGCTGAAAGGCTATTGGGTGCCGGTCCGGCCGATGCTCGGCGGCATCGGCGTGGCGGTCGATCCGCGCTCGGCCGCGCCGGGATCGGGCGATGTCGGCCGGTTCGGCGGCAATATGGACTTCAACGAGATGGGCGAGGGGACGACCGTCTATTTCCCCGTCGCGGTGCCGGGCGCGCTGCTCTATTTCGGCGACGGCCATGCGCTGCAGGGCGATGGCGAGACCACCGGCGATGCGCTGGAGACTTCGATGGACGTCGAGGTCGAAGTCGATCTGGTCCGCGGCAAGAGCGCCGGCCAGGTCCGCATCGAGACGCCGACGCATCTTGTCGCGATCGGCCTGGACGGCTCGCTCGACGCATCGTTCCGCAGCGCCAGCTCGAGCATGTTCGCCTGGCTGGCGGCGGACTATGGCCTCGCCCCGGCCGACATCGCCCAGGTCTACGGCACCGCCGCCGAATATCGAGTGAGCGCGGTGCCGGGCCGGGCCGCGGGGATCGTGCTCAAGATCCCCAAGGCGCGCCTCGCCACGCTGCCGGGCGCGCCGAAGCCGTGAGGCGGGCCGGCCTCAGCTGTGCAGGAAGTGCATCACGTCGCCGTCCTTGACGACATAGGCCTTGCCTTCGGCGCGCAGCTTGCCCGCCTCGCGCGCGCGGGCTTCGCCGCCCAGCGCGACATAATCCTCGTACGCGATGGTCTCGGCGCGGATGAAGCCCTTCTCGAAGTCGCTGTGGATCACGCCCGCCGCTTCGGGCGCGCTGGCGCCGGCATGCACCGTCCAGGCGCGCGCTTCCTTGGGGCCGACGGTGAAGAAGGTGAGCAGGTGGAGCAGCTTGTAGCCGGCGCGGATCACCCGGGCGAGGCCGGTCTCCTCCAGCCCCAGCTCGGCCAGGAACTCGCCGCGGTCCTCCACCGGCATGGTCGCGATCTCCGCTTCGATCGCCGCCGAGACGACCACCGCCTCGGCGCCTTCCGCCCCGGCCTTCTCGAACACGCGCGCCGAGAAGGCGTTGCCGTTGGCGGCGTCCTCCTCGTTGACGTTGCACACATAGAGGACGGGCTTGGAAGTGAGCAGCTGCGCCTGGCGGAAGATGCGCTCCTCGTCCACGTCCTTGGGCTGGGTCAGCCGCGCGGGCTTGCCGTCGCGCAGCAGGTCGAGCGCCTGGCCAAGCACGCTGGCCGCCGCCTTGGCCTCCTTGTCGCCCTGCGCTGCCTTCTTCTGGAAATTGGGCACGCGCTTCTCGAGGCTCTCGAGGTCCGAGAGCATCAGCTCGGTCTCCACCGTCTCGGCATCGGCGATCGGGTCGACCTTGTTGTCGACATGCTGGATGTCGTCATTCTCGAAGCAGCGCAGCACATGGACGATCGCGTCCACCTCGCGGATGTTGCCGAGGAACTGGTTGCCCAGGCCCTCGCCCTTGCTCGCGCCGCGCACCAGCCCGGCGATGTCGACGAAGCCGAGCTGCGTCTCGATGATCTTGGCCGAGCCCGCGATGGCGGCGAGCTTGTCCAGCCGCGCATCGGGCACGGCGACGTTGCCGACGTTCGGCTCGATCGTGCAGAACGGATAGTTCGCCGCCTGCGCCGCCGCCGTCTCGGTCAGCGCGTTGAAGAGCGTGGACTTGCCGACGTTCGGAAGCCCGACGATGCCGCAGCGGAAACCCATGTGAAGCCTGTTCCAATGTATTGGGAAAGGCGCCCCGATAGAGGCAATGCGCCGCTTTTGCCAGCGCGTTGACTTGGAGAAGGCGCATGGCAGAGTGCCGCGGCAAAAGAGGGGAGAGAAGCAATGATCCGTATCGGGAATCTCGCGACGGCCGGCCTCGCGCTCGCGCTGGGCCTGTCCGCCTGCGACGACAGCGCCACCAACAAGAAGGCGAACGAGGAAGCCGCCGCCCGCGCCGCCGATGCCGAGAAGGCGCAGAAGCTCAAGGACAGCGTCGAGCATAATTTCGACTGCCTCGCCGCGCTGCGTTGGCAGAAGGCGGCGGTCGCCGCCGCGGCGGGCGACACCAAGGCGTACGAGGATTTCTATCGCGGGAAGCTGGAGGCCTCGCTCGGCGACCAGACCCTGCCCGCGGGCGAGGACGGCGCTCCGGCGCTTTCGCGCGCGACGATCCAGCAATATGCCGACTGGGCCTATCCCAAGACGGTCGCGGCCAAGTTCCGCGCGGGCAAGGACAGCAATGGCGACGGCACCGTTTCCGATGTCGAGCGCAGCGGCCGCGGGTTCAACATGGTCGGCCAGTGCGTCCAGTTCGCCGCCGAGATGGGCACGGGCCCGCTGGCGGGGAAGGACAAGGTGGCGCGCATGTTCAAGATCGAGGCGCTCCGCAAGTCGCTGAAGGACCGGGAAGCCTGATCCGCGCCGCGACCGCCCGTGGCGCTTCGGCGACGGGCGGTTGCGGGTTGCCGTGCGCGGCTCCGTCCCCGCGAGGGAGGCAGGCGACGCCGGGACGCGCGGTTTCGCCTTTCCAGGCCCTCAAAACGCCGCATTGGAACCGGATTAGCCGGTCCGTCCGGCTTGACTGGGGGCCGTTCATCTGGGGTACAGGGGAAAGCCCTTTCGGTGCCCGCGTGTTTTTGAGGAGCAGGGAATGATTCGCCGTCACATGTTCATGAGCGCGCTCGCCGCGACGGTTGCGCTGTCGGGCTGCGGTGGCGGCAAAAGCGGCGCCACGCCGACGCCGACCGCCAGCCCCACGCCGACGCCGACGCCGTCGCCCACCTATGCGACCTTCCCGCTCAGCGCGCCGACCGAGTTCAACACCTATAGCGCCGCGATCAGCTATACCGGCGATCCGGCGACCAGCGCGGTCACGCTCGGCGCCGCCAGCACCGAGACGCTGTCGACCCGCGTGCGCCTCGCCACGGATTCGGCGATCAACACCGGCACCTATGTGATGCGCGAGAACCAGGAGGAATCGCGCTTCTGCGTGCCGACCGGCCAGACCTGCACCTCCACCCTGGTCACGCCCTCCGCGGCGACCAACCCCGAGTTCATCTTCCGCACCGACGATGCGACCACCGCGGGCAAGTTCACCCAGGTCGAGTATCTGAACAACGTGATCCCGACGACGCTGACCAACGATGCCGGGCTGGCGCTCACGCGGGTGAGCTACGCCAATTGGTGGCGCGGCGATTCGACCGCGGGCCAGAAGCGCCTGGCCTATACCGCCTGGGGCTATTCCACCGCGCTCTCGGACATGCCGACCACCGGCACGGTCAGCTATAGCGACCGGATCACCGGCCGCCTGGTCAGCACCGTCGGCACCACCACCGCGATCAACAAGGTCACCGGCACGGTGACGATGAACGTGAACTTCGCCACTGGCGTGGTGGACATGACCTTCACGCTCAGCACGATCCCGGCGGGCGGCGGCACGCCGGTCGCCTATGCCAACTTCACCGCGCAGGGCGCGATCCCGGTCGGCCAGAACCAGTGGACCGGCAGCTTCACCAATGCGAGCCCGCTCTCGGGCACGCTGGCGGGCGGCTTCTTCGGCTCGCAGGGCGAGCAGGTCGGTGTGGTCTTCTCCGCCTCGGGCACGCTTGGCGGCGCCCAGCAGCGCCTGATCGGCGTGGTCATCGGCAAGAAGTAAGCCGCTCCGGCTTCACGAGACAGGGAAGGGGCTCCGGTTCGCCGGGGCCCCTTTTCTTATGGCGATCATGCCGGTCGCGAACTTCGGCAATGCCATCCAGCCCCTCGGGAAGGCCGGGCTCCCATTGACGGGGTTTGCTGATTGGAGCCCGACCCTGGTCACGACTCAATCGGCAAACCCCGTCATCCCCGCGCAGGCGGGGATGACGAAACCAGTCAAAGCCTTGATCGAGTCCCGATCCCAAACTGGGGACTCATATTCTGCCTTCGTCACCCCGGCGCAAGGCCGGGATGACGGTAGAAAATCAGATACTTGCTTGGGTTCCCAACCTAGAACCAGCCTGCTTCCTTCAGCGTCGGCGCATAGGTCCGGCTCACGGGCGTCATGAGGCCGCCGACAAGACGGACTTCGCCCGCGCCCCGCCGCCAGCGCACCCCCTCCACGGCATCGGCGGCAACCCACCAGGAGCGATGGACCCGCCAGCCATGGGCCCGTGCCAGTTCCTGCAGCGCGTCGGCAAAGCGCAGAGTGATCAGTTCCTCGCCGGCGTCGGTATGGACTTTCAGATAATGATCATGCGCCTCGATCGCGATCAGCCGGGCCCCGCGGCGTTTCGCCGAAAGCCGTTGCCTGAAGGCCGCCTCGGCCTCGGGCAACGGCGGGGCGATCACGGTGCGGGTCTCGATGCGCCCGGGCAGGCGCCGCCAGGCCAGGGTGCGGACCACCAGCACTGCCAGCAGGATGGGCCATACCTGCCAGAGCAGCCGCTCATAGCTTCGCCACCCGAACGGCCCGCCGATGAGAAAATGCTCGGTAGCCAGCACCAGCAGTGACACCAGCGGCGTCATCAGCACCGAGACCAGCGCCACCCTTGGCCAGGTCTTCGCCATGCGCCGGCGCAGCAGGTTGTCCGCCACCACTCCGATCAGCCCGCCGCCGACCATGCAGATCATCCAATAGGCATAGCGCCCGACGAAGGGCAGGCGCTCCGAGGCGAACGGGCCCAGGAATCCCATCAGCAAGCCGATCGCCACCAGCATGGCGATATCGATCGACCATCGCCGCGCCGCCTGCCCTGCCTGCCCCATCGCCTTACCGTCCATGCGGCTCCGTTCGCGCAATCCTGGCACCATTCGCGAAGCACGGCCTAGCGAGCCGCCGCCTTGCCGGCAACGAGGTTCGGCGAGACCGCCAATGGAGGCCCGCTTGACCACCACCACCGCACCCTCGCCGTCCGGGGCCATGCCCTGGCCTGTCCGCATCGCCTGGCTGATCCTGGCCATGCTCTGCCTGGGGATCGCCCTTTATTCCGCGCATTATCTGCTGCATCCGCCCCGCAAGCCGGCCGAGGCGCTGCACAACCCGCAAGGGGTCCCCTGGCTCTTCGTCCATGTCGCCGGCGCGATCACTGCGCTGGTGCTGGGCTCGTTTCAATTCCTGCCCGGCCTGCGCCGAGGGGCGTCGCCGCCGCACCGCTGGATCGGCCGGATCTATGTCCTGGGATGCCTGGTCGGCGGGGCGGCGGGGCTGATCCTGGCGCCCGGATCCTCCGCGGGCCCGATCGCCGCGGCGGGCTTCGGCAGTCTCGCCCTCCTGTGGATGGCAGTGACTCTCCAGGGTTGGCGCGCAGTTCGGCAAGGCCGCTTCGCCGAGCATCGCCGCTGGATGATCCGCTCCTGGGCGCTCACCCTGGCGGCGGTCACCCTGCGCGTCTATCTGCCGCTGGTCATGGCCTTGGACCTGCCGTTCCTGCCCTGGTACCGGGCGATCTCGTTCCTGGCCTGGGTCCCGAACCTCATCGTGGCGGAGCTCTGGCTGCGCCGCGCGGACGCGCGGGGCCAGGCCGGTTCATGATGGTGCTGCCCATGGGCGGGGCGTTGGGAATGTCTGGCGCGATCGGATAGTGTAATGGCGCGATCCGATGCTGATACCTGGACACTCACGCGATAGATTGGCGCTCGTCATGAAGATGGAGACATGAGATGGCCAAGACGATCCTGATCACCGGAACCTCGAGCGGCCTTGGCCGTGCCACGGCCAGGCTTTTTCAGGCGAAGGGGTGGAACGTCGTCGCGACGATGCGCGACCCTGCGTCCGAAACGGAATTGACGCAGCTTGCCAACATCCTGGTCACGCGCCTCGACGTTCAGGATGTCGCGTCGATCGCCGCCGCGGTGGCAGCCGGCCTGGCCAGGTTCGGGCGTATCGACGCCCTGATCAACAACGCCGGCTATGGCGCCTATGGCCCCCTGGAGGCAACGCCCCTGGAAAGCATTCGCCGCCAATACGACGTGAACGTCCTTGGCCTGATGGCAACGATAAAAGCCCTGCTGCCGCATTTTCGGACAAACCGGGGCGGCACCATCGTCAACATCTCGTCGATGGGCGGACGGATCGCCTTCCCGACCGGCTCGCTCTATCACGGTACCAAGTTCGCCGTGGAGGGGCTTTCCGAAGCGCTGCAATATGAGCTTGCGCCGCTCGGCGTCCGTATGAAGCTCGTCGAACCCGGCGTGATCGCCACGGATTTCGGCGGAAGGTCCTTCGAATATAACAACGATCCGGCCCTTGCCGAATACCAGCCCCTTATCCAGGGCATGGGACAACTTATGAACGCGATGGGGGAGCACACGTCGCCGCCGGAACTGATTGCGGAAGTCGTTTACGAAGCGACGACGGACGAGAGCGATCGGCTCCGCTACATTGCCGGCGCTGACGCGGAGCATTTCCTGGCCGCGCGCTATGCGTCAAGCGACGCGGAGTTCTTTGCTTCCATGAGGGAGCAATTGGGGATGGCTTAAGTTGGAGACGCATGTTCCCTCGTTCCGTCATCCCCGCCGTCGCGGGGATGACGATTGAAGGAATATGAGTCCTCAACCCGGGCGCCCGCGTGCGAGAAACGAGAATGGCCCCATCGGACACTTACGCAATCGACACGGCATGGCGGATGGTCCTCAAGGACCTCGGTATCGCCGCGGCCGACGCCCTGCGGCGCGCCGGCCTGTCGGACGATCTTCTGCAGCACCCCTCGGTCCGCCTCCTGCCCGATGAATATCACCGCCTGTGGAGAGGAATGGAGGCGGAATCGGGCGATGAACTGCTTCCGCTGCGGGTGTGCGAAGCGATCCGCAGCGAGGCTTTCTCGCCGCCGCTCTTCGCCGCACTGTGCAGCCCGAACCTCGTAACGGCCGTCCGCCGCATCGCGCAGTACAAGCGGCTGATCGCGCCGATGCGCCTCGAGGTGTCGGAGGGGCATGACGGGATGACGCTGGAGCTCCTATGGACCTGTGCGTCCCGGCCGCCGGATTCGCTGGTCCTGATGGAGCTGCTCTTCTTCGTGTCGCTCGCCCGCATGGGTACGCGCGAGGCAGTGATTCCAGTTGCGGTGACGACGACCGCCTTGCCCTCGCCGATCGCCCCCTATGAAGCATTTCTGGGCGTGAGCCTGAAACGGGGAGCGTGCCACCAGCTCGGCTTCAGCGCGGCGGACGCGACGCGGCCCTTCCTGACCTCGAATGCGCGAATGTGGGAAACGTTCGAACCGCATCTGCGCCAGCAGCTCGCCGAACTCGACGGCGCGGTCACGATGTCGCAACGCGTTCGGGCGGCGCTTCTCGAGGGAATTCCGAGCGGCCGTGTTTCGATCGAGGCGATCGCCGGGAAACTCGCGATGAGCAAGCGGACCTTGCAACGGCGCATCGAGTCCGAAGGCGCCAGCTATCAGCAGCTCCTGGCGGAAACGCGTGAAGCGCTTGCGCACCACTATCTGAGGAGGACGGCCCTGCCCCTGGCGGAAATCGCGTTCCTGCTCGGCTTCGACGAGCCGAATTCCTTCTTTCGGGCATTCCGTGCGTGGACCGGCGGAACCCCCGAGGAAGTGCGCCATGCGCGCTGAACCCTGCAGATGGGGAAGGCGGGTTTCGCGGAAGGCCGCTATCGTCGGGCCCTGGGGCCCCCGACTCAATCAACAGACACCGTCATCCCCGCGAAGCCGGGGATAACGGCTGAGGGAATATGAGTCCCCAACCTAGGTTGAGAACCCAAACAAGTATCTGATTTTCCACCGTCATCCCGGCCTTGAGCCGGGATCCCGCTTCTTCTTCCGTCAGCAAGGCAGCGGGACCCCGGCTCAAGGCCGGGGTGACGAAGGAGGAATATGAGTCCTCAACCTAATCCTGCAGCCGCAGCGCCACGTCGCTCATGAAGCGCGCATCGTCGCCCGCCGCCAGCCAGGGCGCTTCCGCGGCGATGGCGCCGAGCATGTCGGTCAGGGGCTCGATCTCGCTCTTGGCATAATTGCCCAGCACATAGCCGTGCACGCGGTCCTTGTGGCCGGGATGGCCGATGCCGATCCGCACGCGCCGGAAATCGGGGCCGATATGCTTGTCGGTCGAGCGCAGGCCGTTATGCCCCGCAGTGCCGCCGCCGCGCTTCACCTTCACCTTCATCGGCACCAGGTCGAGCTCGTCGTGGAACAGAGTCACGTCCTCGGGAGCGAGCTTGTAGAAGTCCATCGCCGCGCGCACGGCGCGCCCGCTCTCGTTCATGAAGGTGCCGGGCTTGAGCAGCAGGATCTTCTGGTTGCCCACCCTGCCTTCGCGCACCCAGCCCTGGAACTGTTTCTTCTCGGGCGAGAAGCCATGGGTCTCGGCAATGGCGTCGACCGCCATGAAGCCCACATTGTGCCGGTGCATCGCATATTGCGGGCCCGGATTGCCCAGGCCGACCCAGAGCTGCATCGCATGTTCCTGAAAACGAAAATCGCCCCCGCACCTAGGATGCGGAGGCGATTTTTTGAACCCGCAAGTTCGGGAGCGGGATTACTCGCCCTCGCCCTCGGCGGCAGCCTCGGTCTGGGTGGTATCGCCTTCGCTCGACTTGAGCGCCGACGGGGCAACCACGGTCGCGATGGTGAAGTCGCGGTCGGTGATCGCCGGGGTCGCGCCCTTGGGCAGGGTCACTGCCGAGATGTGCAGCGAGTCGCCAACCTCGAGGCCCTTGAGCGAGATCTTGATCTCGTCGGGGATCTCGGCCGCATCGACCACCAGCTCCAGCTCGTGGCGGACCACGTTCAGCACGCCGCCGCGCTTGATGCCGGGGGCCGCTTCCTCGTCGGTGAAGACGATCGGCACGTTCACGTGCACGGTGGCGTGCTCGCTGATGCGCAGGAAATCGGCATGGACCGGACGATCGGAGACGGGGTCGAACGCCACGTCCTTGGGCAGGGTGCGCTCGCCGCCGATCATCACGACCGAGTTGAAGAAGTGCCCGGTCATGAGCAGCTTCGTCAGTTCACGCTCGGAGACGTGGATGCTCTTGGGATCCTGCTTGTTGCCGTAGATCACGGCGGGGACGCGGCCTTCACGACGAAGCGAACGGGAGGCTCCCTTGCCAACCTGCTCGCGCGCCTCGGCCGACAGCGTAAGCGTATCGCTCATGTGTCGTTCCAATTCGCTAGTGTTGTATCAATGCAACCGGCCAGGCCTCCAGGGATGACCCTGGCACGGAAGGCGGGCGCATAGCGGGGGAGCGGGGGAAAAGCAAGGAAGTCTTCTCCCTCTCCCCGCTCGCGGCGAGAGGGCCGGGGAGAGGGGAAGCATGTCCTGGCCCGCAGGCGTGGGTGCCGGCTGCGCAGCCCTGCCCCTCTCCCCACCCTCTCCCCGAACGGGGAGAGGGTGAAACGATCACACCAGCTCCGGCAGCACCGCTTCGAGCTTCTCGAAGCTCTGGCTCCAGCCTTCCTTCATGCCCGCCAGCGCCGGCAGCAGCTCCTCGCTCGCCTGCAGCACTATCGTGGTCATGTGCATGCGGGTGCCGCCGCCAGGCGCGTCGGTGAAGGCCATGGTGGTGCGGTGCTCGATGCCCCAGCTGCCGTCCGCGCCCTGGAAGGCGCGCAGGACCATCACCAGGCGATCCGGGCGGTCCACCACTTCATATTCGCCGTGCACCGGGTTGGTGCCATAGGGCTCGGGCCCGCGCATATCGAGGCGGATGCTGCCGCCCGGCCGCGCATCGCTTTCGGCGAAGGGAATGTCGAAATGATGGGGTCCCCACCAGCGGGCGAGATGCTCTGCCTTGGTCATGCAGTCGAACACCAGGTCGCGCGGCGCCGCGAAGGTGCGGTCGATCGTCACTTCATAGCCGACACCGATTTCGGTCATGGTCATTTGCTCTCTCCATTTCGTTGCAGTTCAGCGAGATACGCGTCGAGATCGTCGAACTTGGCGTCCCAGAAGCGGCGATATTCGGCGAGCCAGTCGCTCGCCGCCTTGAGCGCGGCGGGCTCGAGCCTGGCCGGGCGCTGCTGCGCGACCCGGCTGCGCGAGATCAGCCCCGCATGCTCGAGCACCTTCAGATGCTTGGTCACCGCCGGCCCGCTCATCGCGAAGGGCTGGGCGAGCTCGCCCACCGAAGCCTCGCCCAGCGCCAGCCGCGCCAGGATCGCGCGGCGGGTGGGATCGGCCAGGGCGGCGAAGGTGTTGCTCAGTCGGTCCATATCTAACTCATCAGTTATATAACCAATCAGTTAAATCAAGGCCCGGGCGATGTCAATCCCGTGGTGACCCACTGCCTTTGGTGAGGGGCGGGGTCGCGACTCACTCGGCCAACCCCGTCGTCCCCGCGCGGGCGGGATGACGGAGGCAATCGCAAAGGTCTCGACCTAGGAGGGGACGCGCTCCACCTTGAGGCCGCGTTTGGCCAGCTCGGCCTGCACGCTGGCCTCGCCCGCCAGATGCCCGGCGCCTACCGCCACGAACACGGTGCCGGGCCGGGCCATCCGCCGCTGGATCCAGTCGGCCCAGTTGCGGTTGCGGCGGACGAGCAGCGCCTCGGTCACTTCGGGGGCGCCGGCCATGTCTTCGTTGACCAGCTTCGCCAGCCCTTCCGCATCGCCCTTGCGCCAGGCGGCGACCGCCCGGTCGATCCTGCTGCCGGCCCGAGGCAGGTCGTCGATCGTCTCGATCAGCAGCTTGCGCTGGGCGGGCAGGGGCAGGGCATCGAAATAGCCGAGCTGCTGGCGCGCGGTCTCCAGCCCCTCGATCTTCTTGCCCCCGGCCCTGGCGGCATCGGCGAGCACCCGTTCGGCGCCCTGCTTGTCGTCATAGCCGAGCTGGCGGAGCGGCATCACCGAGAGCAGGGTCGCGGCCAGCCAGGGCTCGGCGCGGTCGAGCGAATCGGGCGCCATGCCATATTCGGGCAGCGCCGCGCGCATCCGGGCCGCTTCCGCCGGGGGGAGCTGCTCGGGCAGGGGCGGGCCGCCCTGCGCGGTGCCGAGCTCGGCGACGATCTTCTGCATCTCGGCATCGGGGGGCATCACCAGCTCGAGCACCAGCGTGTCGGACCGGTCGAACGCCTGCTTCACTCCGCCCTGGAACCAGGCGATGCCGGGCTTGAGCACATGGACGGTGCCGAACAGATAGATGGTGGTGTCGTCGTCCTTGACCACCCACAGCGCCGGATCGGCCCTCTCCGTCGGGGCGGGCGGCTGCTGCCCGCAGCCCCAAAGGGCCAGCGCCAGCAATGCAGGGAGCAGGCGGCGGATCATGGGGCTTGCGATCATCGCCAACCGGTAGCCGCGAACCGCGTCCCGATCCAGCGCGGCGGCGGTGCGGGATTGACCGGCATTGACCGGCAGGAGGGGAGGCGCCAAAGCGCGGGGCTATGGCAGAGCCTCTCAGCTTCCAGCGCATGATCCTCACGCTCCATGACTATTGGGCGGAGAAGGGCTGCGTGATCCTCCAGCCCTATGACATGCGCATGGGCGCGGGCACCTTCCACCCGGCGACGACGCTGCGCGCGCTCGGCCCCGAGCCGTGGAACGCCGCCTTTGTCCAGCCCTGCCGCCGCCCGACCGACGGCCGCTATGGCGAGAACCCGAACCGCGGCCAGCATTATTACCAGTATCAGGTGATCCTGAAGCCGAGCCCGCCCGACCTGCAGAACCTGTATCTCGGCTCGCTGGCGGCGATCGGCATCGACTTCACCCGGCACGATATCCGCTTCGTCGAGGATGACTGGGAGAGCCCCACGCTCGGCGCCTGGGGCCTGGGCTGGGAAGTCTGGTGCGACGGGATGGAAGTCACCCAGTTCACCTATTTCCAGCAGATGGGCGGCTTCGACTGCAAGCCGGTCGCCGGCGAGCTCACCTATGGGCTCGAGCGCCTGGCGATGTATCTCCAGAACAAGGATTCGATGTTCGACCTCGCCTTCAACGATGCGGGCGTGACCTATGGCGACGTGTTCCTTGAGAACGAGCGCCAGATGTCGAAGTATAATTTCGAGGTCGCCGACACCGAGATGCTGTTCGACGGCTTCCGCAAGGCAGTGGCCGAATGCGAGAACTGCCTGGTCAACAACATCCCCATCGCCGCCTATGAGCAGGCGATCGAGGCCAGCCACCTGTTCAACCTGCTGCAGGCCCGCGGCGTGATCTCGGTCGCCGAGCGCCAGGCCTATATCGGCCGCGTCCGCGACCTGGCCAAGGGCAGCTGCGAAGCCTGGATCCAACACATGACGCCCGCCTGGAACGCCAAGTACCCGGAGTGGACGGTATGAGCCTGGCCGAAGACTTCCTGCTCGAACTCCGCTCGGAGGAGATTCCGGCGCGCATGCAGGAAAAGGCGCGCACCGATCTGGCCGCGCTGTTCGAGGCGCGGCTGAAGGCGCTCAACCTGCCGTTCGAGAGCATCGAGAGCTACGCCACGCCCCGCCGCCTCGCGCTGATCGCGCGCGGCGTCGCCGCGATGACCGCGGCCGCCAGCGAGGAGCGCAAGGGCCCCCGGGCCGATGCGCCGGCCCAGGCGATCGAGGGCTTCCTGCGCTCGACCGGGCTCAGCCGCGAGCAGCTGGTGGAGCGCGACGACGGCAAGGGCGGCAAGCTGCTGCTCGCCGTGATCGACCGTCCCGGCATCGCCGCCGGCTCGGTGCTCGCCAGCGCGATCACCCATGTCGTCACTGCCTTTCCCTGGCCCAAGTCGATGCGCTGGGGCGCCGCTTCGGAATCGACCGAGAGCCTGCGCTGGGTGCGCCCCTTGCAGGGCATCATCGCGCTGCTCGGCGACAGACTGGTGCCGGTGGAGATCGCCGGGGTGAAGAGCGCCGCGGTCACTGTCGGCCACCGCTTCCACCATCCGGGCGGGATCACGATCGGCTCGGCCGCCGACTATATCGAGAAGCTGCGCGCCTGCCATGTGATCGTCGACGGCGCCGAGCGCCGCAACATCATCGCGCTGGGCGCCAAGATGGCCGCGCAGAAGGCTGGCCTGACGCTGATCGAGGACGAGGGGCTGCTCTACGAGAATGCCGGCCTCACCGAATGGCCGATGCCGCTGCTCGGGCGCTTCGATCCGGCGTTCCTCGACGTGCCGCCCGAGGTGATCCAGCTCACCGCGCGCGTGAACCAGAAATATTTCGTCTGCCGCGACGCGGCGGGCAAGCTCACCAATGCGTTCGTCTGCGTGGCGAACATCGACGCGACCGACGGCGGCGAGAAGATCGTCGAGGGCAACCAGAAGGTGCTCGCGGCGCGGCTGAGCGATGCGCGCTTCTTCTATGAGACCGATCTCAAGACCCGGCTCGAGGCGCTGACGCCCAAGCTCGGCAAGATCGTCTTCCACGAGAAGCTGGGCACGGTGGCCGACAAGGTCGATCGCGTGGCGAAGCTGGCGCGGTGGCTGGCGGAACAGGGCGTGGTCAAGGCGGACCCCGACCAGGCCGAGCGCGCCGCGCGCCTCGCCAAGGCCGATCTCGTCACCGGCATGGTCGGCGAGTTCCCCGAGCTCCAGGGCCTGATGGGCGGCTATTACGCCGCCGCCCAGGGCGAGCCGGCGGCGGTGGCCGAGGCGATCCGCGATCACTACAAGCCGGTCGGGCAGGGCGATGACGTGCCCGGCGCGCCCGTGACGGTGGCGGTGAGCCTGGCGGACAAGCTCGACAGCATCACGGCATTCTTCGGCGTTGACCTGAAGCCCAGCGGCTCGAAGGACCCCTTCGCGCTCCGCCGCTCGGCATTGGGCGTGATCGCGCTGATCCTCGACAACGGCCTGCGCTTCCCGCTTGCCAAGTCGGTCAGCCAGGACGTGCTCGACTTCTTCGCCGACCGCCTCAAGGTCCAGCAGAAGGAAGCCGGCGTCCGGCACGACCTGATCGACGCGGTGTTCGCGCTGGGCGGCGAGGACGATCTCGTCCGGCTGCTGGCCCGGGTGAAGGCGCTCCAGGCGTTCGTCACATCGGACGAGGGCCGGAACCTGCTTGCCGGCTACAAGCGTGCCGCCAATATCCTCAAGAAGGAGAATTGGGTCCCCGGCGAAGTCGCGGATGCCGGCATCTACGAAGCCGAGCCCGCCGAGTCCGCGCTGATCGAAGCGCTCGACGCCGCCGAGCCCAAGGCCGAGGCAGCGATCGCGGCGGAGGATTTCGAAGGCGCCATGGCCGCGCTCGCCTCGCTCCGCGCACCGATCGACAGCTTCTTCGACGACGTCACCGTCAACGATCCGGACGCGCAGAAGCGCAACGCGCGCCTTGCCCTGCTCGCCCGCATCCGCGACGCAGTGAACAACGTCGCCGACTTCTCGAGGATCGAGGGATGAGCGCGGCGGGGCAGGGGCTTCCGGTTTCACCGGAACTCTTCGCCGCGCTGTTCCTCCTGTTCTTCCCTTTCTTCTGGCTCGCGATCATCGCCCTGATCGCGAACCAGGGATGGCGCAAGGTCGCCCGCGCCTATCCCGCCACGTCCGATCCGCCCTATTCCGCGCGGCGCTGGCGCTTCGTGTCGCTCAACATCGGCGGATCGCTGCGCTCGCCCAACTATGGGTCCTCGGTCGAGGGCTGGACAGCGGAATCAGGCCTCTGGCTGCGTCCGTTCCTGATCTTCCGCCCCTTTCATCCGACGATCCACGTGCCCTGGGCACGCGTGCAGTCGGTCGAGCGCGAGCGCAGGCTGGTGGGCGAGCGGGTGCGCGTAAAGCTGGCGGGCGAAGTGCCGGACCTGTTGTTCGTGGGCGCGCTCGGCCGTGCGCTCCTCGAGCACCAGCGGGACAAGGCGGGAGGGGCAAAAGGCTAATGGCCCCGGCATTTATCTTGGGTAACCGGTGTCTTCGTCACTTGTCCCCAATCATAGCAAAACTTGCGCTATGACAACGTAGTCAGCGGGTTTCCCCCTGTTCGCACCTGCGGTAGGCGGCGCCAACGAACGAAGGGCTTTGCATGACGCAATATGTGTACCGCTTCGGCGGCGGTGTGTCGGACGGGGGCAAGGGCGACAAGAATCTCCTCGGCGGCAAGGGCGCCAATCTCGACGGCATGGCTTCGATCGGCCTGCCGGTGCCTCCCGGCTTCACGATCAGCACGCCGATGTGCGCGGTCTATTACGACCAGGGCGGCATCTTCCCCGATAGCGTGAAGTCCGAAGTCGCGAACGGCATCGCCCATATCGAGGCGATCACCGGCAAGAAGTTCGGGGACGCCGGCGATCCGCTGCTGGTCTCGGTCCGCTCGGGCGCGCGCGCATCAATGCCCGGCATGATGGACACGGTGCTCAACCTTGGCCTCAACGACACCACTGTCGTCGGCCTCGCCGCGATCAGCGGTGACGAGCGTTTCGCCTGGGACAGCTATCGCCGCTTCATCCAGATGTATTCCGACGTGGTGCTCGAACTCGATCATGGCCGCTTCGAGGAAGCGCTGGAGATCGCCAAGGAAGATCGCGGCTACAGCCTCGACACCGAGCTGAGCGCCAAGGACTGGCAGGCGCTGGTCGCCGAATACAAGGCGCTGGTGCAGGAGCTGTGGGGCAAGCCCTTCCCGCAGGACGTGCACGACCAGCTCTGGGGCGCGATCGGCGCGGTGTTCGGCTCGTGGCAGTCCGAGCGCGCCAAGGTCTATCGCCGCCTCAACGACATTCCGGGCGACTGGGGTACGGCGGTCAACGTCCAGGCGATGGTGTTCGGCAACATGGGCGACACCTCGGCGACGGGCGTGGCCTTCACCCGCGATCCCTCGACGGGCGAGAACGCCTATTATGGCGAGTTCCTGATCAACGCCCAGGGCGAGGATGTCGTCGCCGGCATCCGCACGCCGCAATATCTCACCAGGGCGGCCCGCGAGAAGGCGGGCGCCAGGCCCGCCTCGATGGAAGAGGCGATGCCCGAAGTGTACGCGCAGCTCGCGGCCGTCTTCGAGACGCTCGAGAAGCATTACCGCGACATGCAGGACATCGAGTTCACCGTCGAGCGCGGCAAGCTCTGGATGCTGCAGACCCGCTCGGGCAAGCGCACCGCCAAGGCCGCGCTCAAGATCGCGGTCGACATGGCGAGCGAGGGGCTGATCACCCGGGACGAGGCGATCCTGCGCGTCGATCCCGCCGCGCTCGATCAGCTGCTCCACCCGACGCTCGATCCCAACGCACCGCGCGACGTGCTCACCAAGGGCCTGCCCGCCTCGCCCGGCGCGGCTTCGGGCATCGCGGTGTTCGACAGCGACACCGCCGAGAAGCGCGCCAATACGGGCGAGGCGGTGATCCTGATCCGCGTCGAGACCAGCCCTGAGGACATTCACGGCATGCATGCGGCGAAGGGCATCCTCACTGCGCGCGGCGGCATGACCAGCCATGCGGCGGTGGTCGCGCGCGGCATGGGGCGCCCCTGCGTCTCGGGCGCGGGCACGCTGGCGATCAACGCACGCGAGAAGCTGTTCCGCGTCGGCACCCGCGAGGTCCGCGAAGGCGATCTCGTCACGATCGACGGTGCGACCGGCGAAGTGATGCTGGGCGCGGTGCCCACTGTGCAGCCCGAGCTGGCCGGCGATTTCGGCACGCTGATGGAATGGGCGGATGCGAAGCGCCGCCTGAAGGTGCGCACCAATGCCGAGACTCCGCTTGATTGCCGCACCGCGCGCGATTTCGGCGCGGAAGGCATCGGCCTGTGCCGCACCGAGCACATGTTCTTCGAGCCTTCGCGCGTCACCGCGGTGCGCGAGATGATCCTGGCGGCCGACGAGGCCGGGCGCCGCGCCGCGCTCGACAAGCTGCTGCCCGAGCAGCGCAGCGATTTCGCCGAGATCTTCGAGGTGATGGCGGGGCTGCCCTGCACGATCCGCCTGCTCGATCCGCCGCTGCACGAGTTCCTGCCGCACGAGGAGGCCGAGTTCGCCGAAGTGGCGGCGGCGGCGGGCCTCGACGTCGAGACGCTGAAGCGCCGCGCGGCCGAACTGCACGAGTTCAATCCGATGCTCGGCCATCGCGGGTGTCGCCTGGGTGTGACCTATCCCGAGATCTACGAGATGCAGGCCCGCGCGATCTTCGAGGCGGCCGTGACGGTCGCGGAGAAATCGGGCGAGGCGCCGATTCCCGAAGTGATGATCCCGCTGGTCGCCACCGCCAAGGAACTGCAGCTGATGAAGGCGGTGGTCGACAAGACTGCCGAGGCGGTGTTCGCCGAGACGGGCCGGCGGATCGACTATCTGGTCGGCACGATGATCGAGCTGCCGCGCGCGGCGCTGCGCGCGGGCGAGATCGCCGAGGTGGGCGCCTTCTTCTCCTTCGGCACCAACGACCTGACCCAGACGACGCTCGGCGTCTCGCGCGACGACGCGGCCAAGTTCCTCACCACTTATGTGGAGAAGGGCATCTATGCCAAGGACCCGTTCGTCAGCCTGGACGTGGAGGGCGTGGGCGAGCTGATCGCGATCGCCGCCGAGCGCGGCCGGGAGACCCGGCCCGACATCAAGCTCGGCATCTGCGGCGAGCATGGCGGCGATCCGGCCAGCATCGCCTTTTGCGAGGAGACCCGGCTCGACTACGTCTCGGCCTCGCCCTATCGCGTGCCGATCGCCCGGCTGGCGGCGGCGCAGGCGGCGTTGCGCCAGGGGTGATCCTCGCGGCGCTGCTGCTGCTCCAGGCAGACCCGGCGGACGCGCTCCGCCGGGAGTTGCTGGCGGCAAATAGCGCCACGGCGGTGCTCCAGCGCCGCTGCGCCGAGCCGATCCGCGCCGAGGTGGACCGCGCCGGGCGGAAGCCGGCCACGGCCGGACAGCGCGCGGATCTGGGCGTCGGCCCGGCCGAGCCGGTCGCCTATCGCAGCGTCGTGCTGAAATGTGGCGCGGTGGCGCTGTCGATCGCCGAGAACTGGTATGTGCCCGCCCGGCTGACGCCCGGGATCAATGCGGCGCTGGCCGGCGACACGCCGTTCGGCGCGGCGATCCGCCCGCTCGCGCCCAGCCGTCGCACCCTGGGCATCGCGACCCGGCGCGAGGATGCATCGGTTGCCCCCCATGCCCTGCGGCAGCGGGCGATCGTGCTGGACGGGCAGGGACGCCCGCTGGCCGAAGTGATCGAGAACTACACGCCCGCGCTGCTCGGCCTGCCCGTGCGGCACTAGGGGGAGAGCCGGGCAAGCCTCTGAAATTACTTCCGTCATCCCGGCGAAAGCCGGGATCTCAAGCGGAGGCGCAGGGAAGGAGCCGCACGAGATCCCGGCTTTCGCCGGGATGACGGCAGGATTGCCATATGGGGTTTCGCCCGCTTTGCGCGGTGCGCCGGTCAGGCCGTAGCCTGTTTCTCCCTCTCCCCTTCGGGGAAAGGGTCGGGGAGAGGGGGAGTGCGGCGAATGCGCGGCTCTTGCCCCTCTCCCGGCTTCGGCTCCGCCTCGCCGCTCTCTCCCCCCAGAGGAGAGGGAGAATTCTAGCCGAACTTCTCCGCATGCTCGCGCTCGTTGCCGGCGCGCAGCAGCGCGGCTTGTTCGCGCCAGCCCTGCCCGGCGACCGTGCCCGGCGCGATCTCCAGCCGCTGCTCCAGCGCGGCCTCGTCAGCGGGGGCCATTTTCTCGATCTCGCGATAGGTCTTGATGCCCAGCTCGTTGAGCCGTTTCTCGCGCGCCTCGTCGATGCCCTTGATCCGCGCGAGATTGTCACGGCCCCAGCCGAACCAGCCGCGCCAGCCGGCGCCGGGCGCATCCTCCACCACGGGAGCAGGCGTCGGCGCCTGCCTGCGCGCGGTCGCCAGCTCGGCCTGGAGCGCGCGGATGCGCTCCTCGGCCTCGTCGCGGTAGCGGGCATGCTCCAGCTCCTCGTCCTGGTAGCGCTCGCGCCATTTCGCGCCGCCGGAGCGGCTGGCGAGGCCCAGGAACCAGCCGCCGACCAGAGTCAGCCCCAGCGCCGCGAACTGCGTCGCCGTCTCGAACGGAAGCGCCATGGTCCGGCGGCCCTAGTGCGCGTGCTCGGGATGCGACGGCTCGGCCTCCGCTGCCGGAGCGTCATGCGCCGGTGCGGCGGGAGCGGGGTCGGCATGCGCCGCCGCGGCGGGCGCAGCTTCTGCCGGCGCGGCCTCGACATGCGCCGCTTCCGCCGGGGCGGGCTCGGGGGCAGGCTCGGCCGGTGCCGGCTCGGCATGCTGCTCCACTGCATGGGTGACGGCGGCACCGGCGGCCGCGCCGGCGACGGCGGCTGCCGCCACGGTGGCGGTCGAGTGGCCCTCGGGCTCGGCGGCGGGCGCAGATGCCGCAACGGGAGCCGGAGCGGCAACGGGCGCGGTCGCGGCGGCTCTCAGCCGGGCATTCTCGGCCTCGAGATCGCGGATGCGGCGGGCGGCGTCGCGCAGATCGCTTTCGGCGCGGTCGCGATAGCCGGCATTCTCGGTCTCCGCTTCCTCGAGGCGCTCGCGCCACTTGCGGCCGCCGCTGTGGCTGGCGAGCCCCAGGAACCAGCCGGCGATCAGCGTAAGGCCCAAGCCCGCGACCTGCGTGATCGTCTGGAACGGCAAATCATGCATCGAGTCGACCTCCCCTTAGTCTGGCGGGAAGCTATCCCGCCCGGGAAGGCCGCGCCACCGGAAAGGTTAAGGGCCCTTCGAGATCAGCGCATCGTTGATCGAGCAGGCCGCCGGCCCGAGGATCACGACGAACAGCACCGGCAGGATGAACAGGATCAGCGGCACGGTCATGATCGCGGGCAGGCGGGCGGCCTTTTCCTCAGCGCGCATCATGCGCTCGTTGCGGAACTCGGCCGAGAGCACGCGCAGCGCCGAAGCGAGCGGCGTGCCGTATTTCTCGGTCTGGATCATGGTGGTGACCACGCCGCGGATCGAATCCAGGTCGATGCGCTCGGCGAGATTCTCGAAGGCCTGGCGGCGATCGGTGAGGAAGCCCAGCTCGATCGCGGTCAGCTGGAACTCCTCGCCCAGCTCGGGATAGGCCTTGCCCAGTTCCTTCGACACGCGCGCGAAGGCGGCGTCGACGGTGAGTCCCGCTTCGGCACAGATTACCAGCAGGTCGAGCGCGTCGGGCAGGCCCTTGCGGATCGCCGCGCTGCGCTTCTGGATCTTGTTCTTGAGGTAGAGGTCCGGGAACTTGTAGGCGAGGATGAAGCTGCCGGCGACCAGGCCATAGGCCTTGATCGGGCTCCAGTCCGCGAACATCGTGGTGCCATAGACCAGATAGAGCACCGGCCCGCCGATCGCGATCGGCAGCACCAGGCGGCCGAAGATCACCGCGACCGCGAATTCCTTGCGGCGAATGCCCGCCTGGAGCAGCTTGGTCTGCGCCTGCTTGACCTGGCTGTCCTGCAGCACCTTCATCGAGGAGAGCAGCGAGCGGATGCGGTCGGTGGTCTCGTTCTTCTGGACCAGCTTGGCGCGGCGCTTCGAGGTGGAGGCGGTGATGCCGGCCTTCAGCTGCTCGCGGCGCTCGTTGAGCGACTTGACCCGCTTCGCCATCGGATCGCGCACCGTGGTGGCGGCGTAGATCGCCAGCAGCACCGCGAAGGCGGCGACGGCCGAGAGGATCGTCGCCACCGAGATGACGTCGACGCCGAGCAGCGTGGGGCCGGGGGAAGGAGGGTTCATGCCGCTAGATCTCGAAATTGACCATCTTGGCCATGATGAAGGCGCCGATGCCCATCCAGAGCAGGCCGCCGCCGCCGGCGATCATCAGGCGCTGATCCGCGAAGAAATTGGCCATGTAGTTGTTGTTGATGAACCAGACGAGCGCGAAGACGATGAAGGGCAGCGCGCCGACGATCAGTGCCGATGCCTTGGATTCCGACGACATCGCCTTGATCTTCAGCTTCATCTGCGCGCGCTTGCGCAGCACGTCGGCCAGGTTGGCCAGCGTCTCGGCCAGGTTGCCGCCGGTCTCGCGCTGGATCTGGATGGTGATGGTGAAGAACTGGAATTCGGGTGTGCCGAGCCGGTCCGCGGTTTCCTGCAGCGCGGTGTCGAGCGACTTGCCGATCTTCATCTTGTCGCTCACCGCGCGGAATTCCTCGCCGACCGGGCCGTCGACTTCCTGGCCGACCACGCCGATCGTCTCGGTGATCGGCAGGCCCGAGCGCAGCCCGCGCACGAGCAGCTCGATCGCGTCGGGAAACTTGGCGGTGAACCGGGCGATGCGGCGCTTGATGAAGAAGCCGACCACGAAGTGCGGCAGGCCGACGCCCAGGAACAGGCCGATGCCCAGGCCGAGCAGGATCGGCAGGCCCTGGAGCATGATCAGCCCGGCGGGCACCAGCGTGAGCCCGGCGCTGACCATCATGTACTGGCCGAGCGTCCAGGGCTTGCCGGTCATGCTCAGCCGCTTCTGAAGCAGCGCGGGATTGGGAAGGAAACGCGCGGCGGTGACGTCCATGCGCGTGGCGCGGGCGGCGGCGACGCGGCGCATCTGCGCCTCCATCGCATTGGCGCCGACGGCGCTCACCACATGGCGCTCGCGCATCGTCTTGACCCGGCGCGCGCCCGCCCGCTCGGCCGACGGGCCCGAAAAGGCGAGCACCATCAGCGCGAGCACCACGAAGGTGCCTCCAGCGAGCATCAATACCGGCAGCATCTCCACGCCGCACCAACTCCGCTTGCGTAACCTGCGCGCAGCCTAGCCGCGCAATGGTTACTTCTTTGCCTTAACCGGCATCCTCACCTTGAACTTGTCGAGCAGCGAGCCGCCGCCCCTGGGCTTTTCGCCCTTGCCCTTCGTCTTGCCGGGGCCGGCTTCCTCGGCGCCCGAATCGGCGATGCCGGCGATGCGCTGGGCGAGGTCGACGAGCGGGGCGATGCCCTTGTTGCCCTTGCCCACTTCGGCGAGCGGCTTGCCCAGCTTGGCCGATTGCGAGGCGAGCTTGGCATCGAAGGGCAGCATGAAGTCGATCTTGCGCTCGATCGAGCCCTCGAAGTCCTTGCGGCTGATCTCGAGCACCGCCGCCTGCTGGATCTTGTTGGCGACCACGATCACCTGGGTCTGCGGCGCGTTCGACTTGAACCAGCTCAGGATGCGGATCGCGTCGCGCGCGGAAGCCAGCGTCAGCTCGGTCGCCAGCACGGCCACCTGCACATCGGTGATCAGGTGCGGATGGTTGACCAGCATCGAGCGCGGCAGGTCGACCACCGTGCATTCGAAGGCGGTGCGGATCTCTTCCTGCAACTGATAGAATGCCGCGCCGTCGGTCATGATCGGCGAATGGATCGGCGCTTCGGCGCTGAGCACGGCGAGGCGGTCCGAAGCGCGGACCATCGCGCGCTCGATGAACAGCCCGTCGATACGGCTGGGATTCTCGATCGCGTCGGTCAGGCCGCGGCCCGGCTCGAGGTCGAGCGCGAGCGCGCCCGTGCCGAAATGCACGTCGAGGTCGAGCAGCGCGGTGCTGCGGCCCAGGCGTTCGCCCATCAGCCAGGCGAGCGAGGTGGCGAGCGTCGAGGCGCCGGCGCCGCCGCGCGTGCCGATCACCGCCACCGCGCAATGCGGGCGATCGGTGCCGGCCTCGGCCAGCTTGGGCGCGTTGAGCGCGGCCTGGGCCTGGGCGAAGGCATCGCGCAGCGCATCCGGGTTCAGCGGCTTGAGCAGATAGTCGTGGATGCCGCTCGCGACGAGGTCGCGATACAGGCGCACGTCGTTCACCTGGCCCGACGCGATCACGATCGTGCCCGGCTCGCAGACTTCGGCGAGCGCGTTGATGTCGTTGAGCGGGTCGCCGCTCTCGGAGAGGTCGACGAACAGGATGTTCGGGCTCGCCGAGACCGACAGGGTCTGGACCGCGTTGCGCAGGCCGCCCTTGTTGACCTTTTCCGGCGACCAGCCGAGCTCGACCGCGATCGGGCGCAGGATCTCCGCCGTCGTCTCGTCGCAGACGAACGCAACGAACGGATCGCGATGCCCGGTGCGGGCGGGATTGAATGGCGCGTTCACTTGGGGCTCCCCGAACCGGCGTCGACCTTGCCGCCGCTGCCCGAGGGCACCGCCGCGCGGAACGCGCCGATGGCCTTGGACGCGCTGATCGGATCGGCGGTGGGCGAGCCCGCGGCGCCGCGGATCAGATCGGCGGGATCCGCGACCATCGCGGCGAGATTGCTGTTGGTCGCGCAGCCATAGTTCGAGCTGGTGCTCGCCTCGAACGTATATTCGGCGGGGCGCGAATTGTCGGGGCAGCCCGGCACGTTGGCAGTCATCCGGGTGACCACCACGCGGATCGTGCCCGGGGCGATCTGGCCGGCGGTGACCGGCGCGCGATCGGCGAGGATCAGGCCGTAGCGGCCGGCCTCGGCGGCGACTTCCCGGCGGCCGGTGGCGCCGGCGGCGCCGTCGTCGATCGCGACGCGATCGCCGTAGCGCAGGCTCATGGCCGACATCCAGCCGGCGAGGCGCTGGCTCTCGCCGGGTGCCAGGGAATAGCCGGTCGTCTGCAGGTCGAGCACATAGTCGCTGCGCTGGACGATCGGCTGATGGATCGATTCCACGCCGCCATTATAGGTGCCGCAGCCGGCGAGCAGCAGCGCCGGGACGAGCAGGGGAGTGAAGCGCGGAAGCACGGGCGATCTCCTCGTCAGTCGCATCGGGATCAGAAGCCGAAGCCGGGGGCTGCGGCGCCGCCCTTCTTCTGCTTGCGGTTGGGTTGCGGGGCGGGTGCCGTCTGGACGGGCGCGGCGGCCTGGCCGGCCGGTGCGGGCGAATAGGCGCCCACCGAGGGCTGGCCGTCCGTCGGTGCCATGCTCGGCTTCGGGCGGTCGCCGCCCTTGCCGCTGCCGGAAAGGGCGCCCATGAAGACGCGGTCGAAGTCGTTCGGCGCCTTGTAGCCGTCGGTCGGCAGGACGATCTGGTTGGCGTTGACCGGCTTCACCAGATAGGGGGTGATCACGATCACCAGCTCGGTCTCGTTGCGCTGGAAGCCGTTCGAGCGGAACAGCGCGCCCAGGATGGGCACGTCGCCCAGGCCCGGCGTCTTGGTGATCGAGTTGTTCTGCGAATTCTGCAGCAGCCCGCCGACCACCATGCTCTCGCCCGAGCCGAGCTCGACGGTGGTCTCGCTGCGGCGCGTGCTGAGCGCGGGGATGGTGACGCCGTTGAGCTGCACCGCGCCGGCCGAGGTCAGCTGCGACACTTCGGGGCGCACGCGCAGCGAGATGCGGCCATCGGCCAGCACCGTCGGCGTGAAGGCCAGGCTGATGCCGTACTGCTTGTACTCCACCGTGGTGGTGCCCAGGCCCTGCGCGACCGGGATCGGGATCTCGCCGCCGGCGAGGAAGTTCGCCGTCTCGCCCGATTGCGCGGTGAGGTTCGGGTTGGCGAGCGTGGTCACCTGGCCGATCGTCTCGCCGAGATCGATCGCCGCGAGCACGTCGAGGCCGAACAGCTTGCCGGCCAGGCCCATGGTGGCGTTGTCCGAGCCGCGGGTGATGTCGGCCAGGCCGGTGGCGCGCGGATTGACGAACCGGCCCGTGGAGGGATCATAGGCGCCGGTGATGGTGACGCCGTTCTGGGTCATCGTCGCCGTCGGATATTTGGCGAGGTCGGTCGCCGAGAACGAGCCCGGGCTGCGGCCCTGGGCCATGCCGAACTGGAAGCCGCCGGTCGGATCCTTGGTGGTGAAGTTGACGCCGATGTTCTTGACGAAGCTGCGGCTCACCTCGGCGAACTTCACCTGCAGCTGCACCTGCAGCGGCGTGGCGGTCCGCAGGCGGTTGATCACCGCGATCTTGAGCTGGGCATTGGGATCGTTGACGTTGACGCCGGGGTTGAGCAGGCCGGTGACCAGGCGCTGCGCCTGCTCGCTGTCCTGCGGCGACTTCACCGTGCCGTTGATCACCGCGATCTGGCCGACCGTGGTCACCTGGACATCCGCATCGGGCATGGCGACCTTCACCATGCGATCGATCGAGGTGATGTTCTGCGCCACGCGGATATTGGTGGAGAAGATCACCGCGCCCGAGGCGCTGGTCGCGAACACCGTCGCTTCGCCGAAATCCTTGCCGAACAGGTGGATCTGGCGCGGATTGTTCACATAGACATCGGCGACGGACGGATTGGAGGTCCAGACATTGGCGACGTTGGCCGGAAGCGTGATCAGCTCGCCCTGGCCGGTCGAGAGCAGGATCTCGCCGCTCGGCCGCTGCGTGCCCGGCGGCAGGTTGGCGACGCCCACATTGGCGCGGCCTGGCGCATTGGTACGGGCCGGGTGGGGCCGCTTGGACTTGGCGGTCTGGGCGAAGCCGGTCGCCGGCGCGCCGACCAGCGCGGTCGACACGATCGCGGCGAGCGAGCGCTTCAGAAGAAGCTTGCGAGTCATCTCAGTTCTTGCCCCCCAGAGCAACGGCGGTCTCGGCATTGCCGCGAACGACGGTCACGACCGGGCCGCGCGGAGTCGCGGCGCCGGGAAAGCTTTGGCCGGGCGTGGGCGCGGCGCCGGGTGCGGCAGCCGTGCCCATGTCGTGCGGCCTGGCCGGCACGGTGCTGCGCTGGAAGCGCGACACGTCGGCACCGGTGGCGAAGGTGGTCGCGCCGTCCTGCGGCGCGCGCGCCACCTTGGCGATCATTTCCTTTTCCTTCTTCGGATCGCTCGGCACTTCGACGTCGCCGTTCGCGATCGCGTCCTCGAGCTCGCCCTGATTGTCGGCGATCGAGCGCAGCGAGAGCGAGAGCGTGCCGATGGTCTGCGCCACTGCGATCTTCTCGGCGATCTTGGGCGTCGCCTCGACCGTGACGGTCGAATAGGTGTTGACGATCGTGTTGCCCTTGTCGTCGGTCTGCTTGTCGGTCTTCTGGTCGGTGGCGAGCACGCGCAGGTTGCGCAGCACCGTCTCCGAGGCCTTGAGCGCCGGGCCGTCGCCGCCGCCGCTCACCGACTGGGTGAGGATCAGGTCGATGCGGTCGCCCGGGAAGACGAAGCCCGCGACCGCGCTCTGGGTCGAGACGGGCACGGTCACCGCGCGCATGCCGGGGCCGAGCGCGGCGGCGAGGAAGCCGCGGTCGCCGGGCTTCACCAGCGCGCCCTGCGTCACCGGCTGGCCGGCGGGGATCGGGAAGCGCACCACGGTGCCGACCAGCTTGGCCGGGTCCGATTCGCTGCGCACGAAATAGGCGCCCTCGACCAGCTCCTTGGGCCAGGGGCGGAATTCGAGCGACTGGGGGTCGAGGATGGTGCCCACCGGCAGCTCACGCTTGGCGACGAGCACTTCGGTGGTGTTCTGCGGCTGGACGGCCGCCGGCACGGCGCCGGCCTGGGGCGCGGGCGCGCCGGTCATCAGGTTGCGCGCCATGAACGCGGTGATGGCCGCCACGACGAGCGCACCGACGAGCAGGATCAGCTTGCGTGCATCCATTTCGCTATTCCAAGCCTTCTCAAAAGCGCCGGCCTATGTGGTTGCGCCGGCGTTAATTATTCACCCGAACTGGTTAAAAATGGGTTCGCGAAGAACCAGCAGCGCCGCGATCGCGATGGCGACGCCATAGGGGATCTCCAGCGGCCCCCCCGCGTCGCGGCGCAGCCGCTTCTCGATCACCATCAGGAGCGTGAGCCCACCGCCGATCAGCGACATGAGCACGAGCATCCACACCAGCGGCTGCACCGGCAGCCACAAGGCGAGCGCGCCGATCATCTTCACGTCGCCGCCGCCCATCTGCCCCAGCGCGAAGGCGCCCAGGAAGAAGGCGAAGACGAGCCCGGCAACGCCGGCCTGCATCGCCACGTCCGGCCACAGCGCCAGCCCGTTCGCCCACCACCAGAGCGGCGCCATCAAGGCGATGGCGGCATTCTTCCAGTTCGCGATCTCGCGCGTGCGCGCATCCTGGATGCCCGCCGAGACGAGCAGCAGCGCAAGTGCCACGAGCAGCAAAGTGACGAACACATCCCCCATGTCGCCAAAGTCCTAGACGGGACGGCTTATCAAAACGTAACCAAGCCCCATGCGTGAAAACCCGGATACCCGCCGCACCATCCCCGTTGGAGCCAAGGTCCATCGCTGGACGGCCCCCGATGGCTGGCAGCTGCGCGCCTTCGCCTGGCCCGCCGAGGCCCCCACGCCGCGCGGCTCGATCCTGTTCCAGGGCGGCCGGGGCGACATCTTCGAGAAATATCTCGAGGTCTTCCACCATTGGCACGACCAGGGCTGGACGATCACCTCGTTCGACTGGCGCGGCCAGGGCGGCTCGGGCCGGCTGACCGCCGCGGCCAATTGCGGCGACATCGACAGCTTCGACAGCTTCATCGCCGACCTGCGCGCCTTTTATGCGGACTGGGAGGCGGCGACGCCCGGGCCGCACGTGGTGATGGGCCATTCGATGGGCGGCCATCTGGTGCTGCGCGGCCTGGTCGAGGGCGCGATCGGGCCCGATGCTGCGGTGATCGTGGCGCCGATGCTGGGCGTGAAGAGCGCGCTGGGGCCCTTTGCCGAGCGGGCCGCGCGCATCCTGGGCGGCGTGGGCGACAGCACCCGGCCGGCCTGGAAGAGCAACGAGAAGCCCTACACCACCGAGACTCGCGCCAACCTGCTCACCCATGATCCCGATCGCTATGCCGACGAGATCTGGTGGCAGCAGCACGACCCCGCCATCGTCACCGGCCCGCCGAGCTGGCGCTGGCTGATCCAGGCGTTCAAGTCGATGCGCGAGCTGGCCGGCGATCCGAAGCTCCGCAAGATGCCGGTGCCGGTGCTTGCCCTGGTCGCCAAGGCGGACGGGCTGGTCGATGCGAAGGCGGCGCTCCGGATCGTGCCCAGGCTTCCCGACGCCCGCATCGTCACGTTCGGCAAGGAAAGCGCGCATGAGATCCTGCGCGAGGAGGACAGGGTCCGCAATCGCGCGATCGGCGAGATCGACCTCTTCCTCGCCGCGCGCGCCCAGCGGCGCTGATGGTCCATGACATAGCGATCGTAGGCGCCGGCATCGCCGGTGCCAGCCTCGCGGCCGAGCTCGCGCCCCATGCGCGCGTGCTGCTGCTCGAGGCGGAGGAGCGCGCCGGCTATCACGCGACGGGCCGCTCGGCCGCCTTCTGGTCCGAAAGCTATGGCGGGCCGGCGATCCAGCCGCTCACCACCGCCTCGGGCCCGATGCTCGGAAAATATCTGGAGCCGATGGGCTCGGTCCATATCGGCCGGGCGGACGAGGCGGCGGCGATCGCGGCGTTCCTGGCCGAGTTCGAAGGCACCGGCGTGGAGCTGCGCCCGGTCGATCCCCGGGCGCTGATCCCGGGCCTGCGCGCGGAATGGACGCTCGGCGTGCTCGAGCCGAGCTGCGAATATATCGATGTCGGCGGCCTGCACGGCGACATGCTGGCGGCAGCGAAACGGGCAGGGGCAGAGTTGCTGACGCATGCCGCCCTGGTCTCCGCGCGGCGCGAGGGCGGCGCGTGGCGGCTCGAGACTCGCGCGGGCAGCTTCGCGGCGGCGGTGCTGGTCGATGCCGCCGGCGCCTGGGCCGATCCGGTGGCGGAGATGGCCGGGGTGCGGCCGCTCGGCATCCGGCCCTATCGCCGCACGATCATGCAGCTGAAGACCGATCCCGCGCCCGCGCCCGGCAGCGCGATGGTCGCGCATATCGGCGGCAGCTTCTACTGGAAGCCGGAAGCCGGCGGCCGGATCTGGCTGAGCCCGCATGACGAGATCGCGACGCCGCCCTGCGATGCGCAGCCGGAGGATATCGACGTCGCCACCGCGATCGACCGGTTCGAGCACGTCGTCGACTGGCGGGTGGAGAAGCTCGAGCACAAATGGGCCGGTCTCAGGACCTTCGCTCCCGATCGCCTGCCGGTCTATGGCTTCGACGCGGAGGTGCCGGGCTTTTTCTGGTGCGCCGGCCAGGGCGGCTTCGGCATCCAGACCGCGCCGGCGGCCGCGAAGCTCGCTTCGGCGCTGCTGCTCGGCACCATGCCCGATCCGGCGGTCTCGGCTATTGACCCGGCCCCCTATTCGCCTGCACGTTTCGGAAGCTAACCCGGGTTAGCCGTTCGAGTTCGGGAGAAAGCCAATGGCACACAAGTTCGTGATCGAGCAGAACAAGGCCGGCGAGTATGTCGCGAAGTTCAAGTATAACAGCGAGATAATCTTCTGGACCGAGGGCTATTCCAGCAAGGCGAACGCGCGGAACGCGATCGAATCGATCCTGAAGAACGGCCCGGCCGCGCCGGTCGAGGAGGTCTGAGGGGCTCGCGCCAGGCCTGCTTGGATCTGTCACCCCGGGCCTGACCCGGGGTCCCCGCTTCTTGTGTTCCGCTTGAATGGGGCCCCAAGAGCGGGGTGGGTGGGCCCACATCATGGCCGATCGCTATCGTGGCACCATGTATGCCGGCGTGACCTCCAGCCTGGCTTCGCGCATCTATCAGCATCGGACTGGCGACGGCTCCGATTTCCGCCGCCGCTACGGACTCGTTCGCCTCGTCTGGGTGGAGCACGCACCTTCGATCACCGACTGCATCGCGCATGAGAAGCGGATGAAGCGTTGGCGGTGCAAAGGGAAGTTCGCGCTGATCGAGCGCGGCAATCCCGGGTGGCGCGACCGCCATGGCCAGCTCGCCTGAATAAGCGGGACCCCGGGTCAAGCCGGGGTGACGGGTGAGGGAGGAGCGCGCCCGGTCACCCCCCTTCCAATGTAGGATTGCGCATGCTTCGCTGCCCGGATGCAGCAGTCGCGCGCCTTCTCCCACGCTCCGGCCAGCCACGGGCGCCGTCACGGGGGGGCGAAACCCGCCCCCCATGGCATCAACTTCGTAAACTTCCGCGCCGCGAATCGGCCCCGGCGGGCCGGCGGGTGGGCAGGCTCACCAGTTGAACATCGTCCCGTCCTCGAGCCGGTTCACCGGCAGATAGGCGCGCTTATATTCGTACTTGGCCGCCAGTTCCTCGTCGATGTCCACGCCCAGGCCCGGCGCGTCGCCGGGATGCATCAGGCCCCGCTCGAAGCGATAGGCATGGGGGAATACCGCGTCGGTCTCCTCCGAATGGCGCATATATTCCTGAATGCCGAAATTGGGGATCGACAGCCCGAAGTGCAGCGCCGCCGCCATGCACACCGGCGACAGGTCGGTCGCGCCATGGCAGCCGGTGCGCACCTGGTAGAGATCGGCGAGCGCCGCCACCCGGCGCAGATGGGTGATGCCGCCGGCATGCACCACGGTCGCGCGGATATAGTCGATCAGCTGCTCCTCGATCAGCTGCTTGGCGTCCCAGATCGAATTGAAGATCTCGCCCACCGCCAGCGGCGTGGTGGTGTGCTGGCGGATCAGCCGGAAGGCGGCCTGGTTCTCGGCCGGCGTCGCATCCTCCAGCCAGAACAGGCGATACGGCTCCAGGTCCTTGCCCAGCCGCCCGGCCTCGATCGGCGTGAGGCGGTGATGGACGTCGTGCAGCAGGTGAATGTCCCAGCCCAGCGCGTCGCGCGCCTTCTGGAACAGCTCGGGCACGAAGCGCATATATTTCGCCGTGCTCCACTGCGCTTCCTCGGGCAGCGATCCCTTGGCCGGCTCGTAGTAGAAGCGCTCGCCCGACACGCCATAGGTCGTCGCCATGCCCGGCACGCCGGACTGGAGGCGCACGGCGCGATAGCCCTGCTCCAGATATTCCTGCGCGCGCTCGATCGTTTCCGCGATATCGCTACCATTGGCATGGCCATAGACCATGCAGCCTTCGCGCGCGGCGCCGCCCAGCAGCTGGTAGACGGGCATGCCCGCCAGCTTGCCCTTGATGTCCCACAAGGCCATGTCGACCGCCGCGATCGCGGTCATCGTCACCGGCCCGCGACGCCAATAGGCACCCTTGTAGAGATACTGCCAGATATCCTCGATGCTATGGGCATCGCGGCCGATAAGGCACGGAATCACATGGTCGGTGAGATAGCTCGCCACCGCCAGCTCGCGCCCGTTCAGCGTCGCGTCGCCAAGGCCGTAGACGCCCTCGTCGGTCTCGATCTTCAGCGTTACGAAGTTGCGGCCGGGGCGCGTCACGATGACGCGGGCGGCAGTGATACGTGGCAAAACGAAACCCCCTGGAAGTGGTCAGGCCAATATCCACTTGTATGACCTATCGTGTCAACCTACGAGGTAGTGTAACGATGAGGGTGCGATGAAGATTACCGGCAACAAGCTCTATCAGCGGGTGGCCGCTTCGATCACCGAGGCGATCGAGGCCGGCCGCTGGTCGCCGGGTAGCCGGCTGCCCGGCGAGCGCGACCTGGCCGAGGAATACAAGGTCAGCCGGCCGACGATCCGCGAAGCGATGATCGCGCTTGAGATGAAGGGCTGGATCGAGGCGCGGCACGGCTCGGGCCTCTATGTCACGCGCCGCGACCATGGCAGCGGCGAGCGTGCCGATGCGCTCAACTTCGACGTGGGTGCCTTCGACCTGACCGAAGCGCGCATCCTGTTCGAGGGCGAGGCGGTGGCGCTTGCCGCAGTCTCGATCACCGACGAGCAGATCGAGGAACTCGAAGCCATATTGCACGACATGGGGGCGGACGATTCGGACGAGCCCGCCGTGATGGATGCCGATCACCGCTTCCACCTCGCCATCGCCAATGCCACCGGCAATGCCGCGATCCGCAGCGTGGTCGAGTATCTGTGGGATCTGCGCACCAAATCGCCGCTGGCCGCCAACATGTTCGCGCGCGCCAAGCGTGGCGGCATCACGCCGCGGGTGGAGGAGCATCGCCCGATCCTCGATTCGCTCAAGGCGCGCGATCCGCATGCCGCGCGCAGTGCGATGCGCCGCCATTTGCGCGGCGTGGTCGACGACCTGCTCGAGGCCACCGAGCTCGAAGCGATGGAGCGCGCCCGCAGCGAGATCGATGCGCGCCGGAACAGCGTCGCCCAGCGGCTCAAGATCGGATCGGCCTGAGGGCGGGGGCCTCCCTCGGGGCTGGCCCGGAGCGGGTTCGCGACGCAGTGGCTTGACACCGATTACCATGACATGGGAATTGGCCTGACCAAAAGGAGAGGCCAATTGAAGAATCACTCGCGCGCGCTGCTCGGCGCCGCCTGTCTCGCGTCGCTCGCCGGCCCGGCCGCCGCCGCGCAGGAAGCGGCGACCGCGCCGCACGGTCCGGTCTATGTCACGGCGCCGCCGATGGACGCGACGATCGAGGAACGGCTGATGCCGCAGCTGGAGAGTCTGCTCCACCAGCTGCTGCGCGAGAAGCGCGGCATGCGGCTGGACGGCGTGCCGGTGTTCGACAGCGGCGACAAGTTCCTCCCCGGCAAGATCGCCTCGGGCCTGCACTATCTCCTGCTCGACACGCCCCGTGGCGATCCGCGCCTCGCCGGCTATCTCGCCGGCTATCGCGAGATCGCGGACCTGACGATCGACGATCCCAACGACACCTGGGGCATCTATTATTATGTCTCCGCGCTCCATGCGCTGAAGCAGGCCGGGCTGCTGGAGCAGGCGGTGCGCCCCGAAACCCTGGCGCGCCTCCGCCAGCGTCTCGACTGGCGCAGCTTCGTCGATGCGCGGTCGCTCGGCCTGCTGCACGGCCTGCCGAACAATTATTACGGCGTCGCCTTCAGCGTCGCGCGGCTGCGCTATCTGCTCGGCTGGGAAGACGAGACCGCGTCCAGGGCGCTGCTCAAGCGGATGCTCGCGCATTACCGCACCTATTCGGGCAAATATGGCTTTGCCGACGAGACCGACGGGCAGGGCCGCTTCGATCGCTATTCGGTGCTGCTGATCGGCGAGATCGCCCAGCGCTTCATCGAGACCGGCATGGCGCCCACCCCGGAAGTGAAGGCCTGGCTGCGCAAGTCCGCCGAGCTGATGCTGGCACGGGCGACCCTCACCGGCGAGGGCTGGGAATATGGCCGCAGCATCGGCACCTATGGCGAGACGGCGTTCCTGGAAGTGCTCACCGCCGCCGCGAAGCTGGGGGTGCTCACTCCGCGTGAGCGCGACATGGCCTATGCGCTCTCCAGCCGGATCGCCGCGCGCTATGCCGATTTCTGGCTGAACCCGGCCACGGGCTCGGTCAATCTCTGGGACGATGGCCGCCGCACCGACGGCTATCGCGGCAAGCACCGGATCCTCGGCGAGAATCTGAGCCTGGCGCGCCAGTATATCTACACCAACGCGCTGTGGAACGGGCTCGGCTACAAGAGCGCCGCGCCGTCGCCCGGCTATGCGGCGTGGCTGGAGGCGCTGCCCGCCGCCCGCTTCACCTGGTTCGCGCGCGGCGCGCATGACCGGGCGCTGCTCACGCTGCGCGACCGCGGCCATGTCATCGGCCTGCCGATCATCAACGGCGCCGAGAGCCAGCATATGCACAATCCCTATTTCCCGATCCCGTTCGCGGGCGGGATGCTCCAGGGATCGGCGGATGCGGGCTTTCCGCAGCTCACGCCGCGCTTCGCGCTCGCCGACGGCAGCGTGCTGATGCCGCTGGCCTGGTTCCGGGGCGTGGCGTGGCAGCGGCAGGGCGATCGCACGATCGTCAGCTGGCGGCAGGACGCGATGGACCGGATGGGCGGCAACGCGCCCGCCGCCGACAAGCGGATCACCGTGAGCACCCGCTATGAATTCGCGCCGGGCAGGATCACCCGTACCGATGTCTATCGGGCGGCGGCGCCCGTCGATCTTTCCGAAGTGACGCTCGAATTCGCCGGCTTCTCGGGCGATCCGCGCAGCGCCGGGCCCGGCGCCGTGGCGTTCGGGGCGGGCGAGGTGACCGGCTTCTCCGCCACCGGCTATGACGGCTGCACCGCCGGCCCGGCCACGGGCAAGGAATATCGCGCGCCCACCGGGGCCTTCGCTTCGCTCGTCCGCTGCACGCTGGCGGGCAGGCGCCTCGCCGCGCCGCTCACGCTGACCTGGTCGCTGCGCTACAAGTGACGGCCGTTACGATCCGGGACCGGCCGTGCTGGCCAATTGGGTTGACACCGGTGCCAAATTGGCCTTACCACGCCATCAGACCCGAAAACGGGCGTAATAATTGACGGGGAGATTCCATGCCTGGGACTGTTTTTTCCGCTTTCGGACGCAACTCGCTGCGCCTGGCGTTGCTGGCATCCGCCTGCATGGTGATGCCCGCCTATGCGCAGACCGCCGAGACCGCGCCCGATCCCGCCCAGGCGGACGGCGCGGCGCCCCAGGATGCGGAACAGGCCATCATCGTCACCGGCGCGCGCGCCGAGCAGCGCAGCTCGATCGACGTGAAGCGCAATGCCGATGTCGTGCTCGACGGTATCGTCAATGACGAGATCGGCGCCCTGCCGGACAACAGCGTGGGCGACACGCTGGAGCGCATCACCGGCGTCTCGGCCGATCGCTTCAAGGGCAATGCCAACGAGCTTTCGGTGCGCGGCCTCGGCCCGACGCTCAGCTTCTCGACCTTCAACGGCCGCGAAGTGTCCACCGCTGGCGCGGATCGCTCGGTCGCCTTCCAGCAATTCCCCTCGGAGCTGGTCAACGGCGTCATCGTCTACAAGACCCAGCGCGCCGACTTTCTCGAGGGCGGCATCGGCGGCGTGATCGAACTGCGCTCGATGCGCCCGCTCGACTATGGCAAGTCGCGCTTCCAGGCGGAGATTCGCGGCTCCTATCTGCCCAAGGACGACAAGATCATCGGCCGCGACGGCCTGGGCTATCGCGCCAATGCCAGCCTGGTGAAGCAGTTCCGCACCGGCATCGGCGAGATCGGCATCGCGATCGGCTATCAGCGCCAGGATGTCGCCGCGCCGGAAGACTATTATAACGGCAATTCGAACTTCGTGCCGTGCCACACCTCCGCGAACAACGGCACCGTGCTGACGGGCGCCGGTGCCACGGTCAATTGCCAGGTCGGCAGCACGCCGCGCACCGGCGAGACGATCGGCACCACCTATTACGCCACCCAGTCGCGCAACTTCCGCCAGCAGACCACGCGCGAGCTGCGCAATGCAGTGATCGGCGCGCTGCAATGGCGCCCGGCCCCCAATCTCGACATCTCGCTCGACGGCCAATGGTCGAAGCGCGAATCCACCGAGAACCGCAACATCCTGTCGATCGCGGAAGCGCTGCGCGGCATCAAGCCGATCATCATCGGCGATGGCAGCAACGGTTTCAGCACGGGCGCGCTGGTCAAGTACAGCGGCAATTCGAACATCGAGAACCAGCTCGAGCTGCGCGAACGCAACGAGACTTACAAGGGCGGCGGCGCCACCGTCACCTGGAAGCCGGGCAACTTCGTCATCACCGCCGATGGCAGCTTCTCGGACTCGCACCGCACCGAGACGCAGAAGGCGACCCGTATGCGTTCCACCACGCGCGTCGGCTATGAGCTGGACTATTCCGAGAGCCCGATCGTCCCGCGCGTCACCTTCTTCAATTTCGACGTGAACAATCCGGCGAGCTTCGCCGCCAACACGGCGACCTCGGTCTATGCCCGCCAGCGTTTCGTCACCGATCGCAAGGACGATATCTGGGCCGGCCGGCTCGATGCCGAATACCGGTTCGCCAATGATGGCTTCATCAAGTCGATCAAGGCGGGTGGCCGCTATTCGGAGCACCAGCGCACGCTGGACAACAACCGCAACACCGATCTGAACACGATCGTGCCCTATGGCGGCATGACCGTGGCGCAGATCATCGGCAACGCCAACGCCAATTGCCGGCGCGGCTTCCCGACCAGCGAATATTTCCCGACGACCAACACCAATCTCTCGAGCTGGGCGACCTTCGACAATCAGTGCCTGTTCAAGACCTTCACCGGCCAGGATTCGCTGGCGCTGCCGGCCGACAGCCGCGATCCCAGCGACATCGACGTGACCGAGAAGATCCGGGCTGCCTATGCGATGGCCAGCTTCGGCGGCGACCTGGGCAGCCTGCCGTTCAGCGGCAATATCGGCCTGCGCTATGTGAAGACCAGCATCACCTCGGTCGGCTTCCGCCTGCCGTTCAAGGTGACGATCGACACCGCGTCGGACAATTACACCGTCGCCGCCGATCCCAGCGGCACGATCCAGACCGACACGCTCAAGGGTGACTATGCATATTGGCTGCCCAGCCTGAATCTCTCCTTCGACCTGTCGAGCAAGATCAAGCTGCGCGCCGCCGGCTATCGCGCCCTGTCGCGCTCGCCGATCGAGAGCTTCGGCGCGGGCATCACCCTCAATCCGACTTCGGGCTCGGGCGGCGCGTCCAGCGTCACCTTCAACCCGACCAGCGGCAACCCGAACCTCAAGCCGATGCGCGCCTGGAACGCGGATCTGAGCCTGGAATTCTATCCGAGCCGCGACACGCTCTTCTCGATCGCCGGCTATTACAAGTGGCTGCGCGGATCGGTGATCTCGCGTTCGGCGGGCATCCCGACGACGATCTCGGTCACCACCCAGGTGGATAGTGGCGCGCCGACCCAGCAGACCTACAACGTCAACCTGATCGCGCCTGCCAACGATCCCGAGATGCGCCGTCTCTACGGCTTCGAGTTCACCGGCAGCCATGCCTTCACCTGGCTGCCCGGCATCCTCAGCGGCTTCGGCATCAATGGCTCGGTCAACATCGCCGTCGCGAACTTCAAATATCCGGATACGTCGGCGCTGGCGCTCTATCTCGATCCCGAGAACCTGATCGGCCTCTCCAAATATGTCGCCAACGGCACGGTCTATTGGGAGCGCAAGGGCTTCTCGCTGCGCGCGATGTATCGCTATCGCTCGCATTACTACAAGCCGAACGGCGGCACGAACCGCGGCGTGCAGGATGCGGGCTATCTGAACCTTTCGGCCCAGTATGACGTGACCAAGAACGTCCAGCTCAAGCTGCAGGCGCTCAACGTCACCAACACCAAGGACGTGTTCTACAAGGGCGGCTACGATTCGATCGCCGAAGTGAGCGAGAGCGGGCCGCAATATTATTTCGGCGTCCGGATCCGCTACTGAGCCCGCGAAAGGAACCTCCGATGCGCCGCAGCTCCTCTCTTCTCCTTGTCCTGGCTGCGGCGCTCGTGCCGCAGGCTGCCTCCCATGCCGGGATCGCCTCCCCTGGCCTAAATACCCAGCAGCCGGTCTGCGCCGGCGCGGAAGGATATTCCGCGTCGTTCGGCGGACGCAGGACCTTTTTCTTGGCGCCGGACGCGATGATGCGGCTCAAGGCCGCGATCCAGACCGATCCGGCGGTGAAGGCGGCCTATGACGCGCTGATCGCGCGGGCCGAGGCGGCGATGAAGCGGCCGCTCTACACGGTGGTCGACAAGCGCACGATCCCGCCCTCGCGCGATCGGCACGACTATATCAGCCTCGCGCCCTATTGGTGGCCGGATCCCAGCAAGCCGGGCGGCGTGCCCTATATGCGCAAGGACGGCGAGATCAATCCGGACCGCAACACCGACAAGTTCGACGTCACCGACCTGGAGGGGATGAGCTCGGACGTCGAGACGCTGAGCCTTGCTTATTATTTCTCCGACAATCCGCGCTATGCCGGGCGTGCCGCGAGCCTGGTGCGCACCTGGTTCCTCAACCCGGAAACGCGCATGAACCCCAATATGAACTATGCCCAGGCCGTGCCCGGGCGCGAGGAGGGCCGTGCCGAAGGCGTGCTCGACACGTCGCGGCTGGAGCGGGTGGTCGACGGCATCGGGCTGATCGGCCCCTCGGCCAGGCTCACCGCCGAGGAGCAGAAGGGCCTGGAGAAATGGTTCTCCGACTATCTCGACTGGATGCAGACGAGCCGGAACGGCAAGGCGGAGAATGCCGCCAAGAACAATCACGGCATGTGGTTCGATGCGCAGACTTCGCAGTTCGCGCTGTTCGCCCGGCGGCCCGAGATGACCAAGGCGGTGGCCGAGGCCTTTGGCAAGAAGCGCATCTCGCCGCAGATCACGGCCGAGGGCAAGATGCCGCTCGAGCTCGCCCGCACGCGCAGCCTCCATTATTCGGTCTATGCGCTGTTCGCTGCCTATGACGTGGCCGATATGGCCAAGTGCGTGGGCGTGGACGTGTGGAACTATGCCGATGGCGCCAAGAGCCTGAAGGGCGCCACCGATTTCCTGAAGCCCTATTATCGCAAGGTCGACAGCTGGCCGATGCCCGAGCTGCGTCCCGATGCCGGCGAGCTCGACGAGCTGCTGCGGCGCGCGCGCGGGGCCTGGGGAGACGGCTATCCGCTCGCGCCGGAAACCGAGCTGAAGCGCTATTTCGGCGCGGCGCCGGCGGTGGGCGAGGGGAAGAATCCGGGCTGACCGGCGGCTTCCTCCGGCTTGCCGGTGGAGCAGGTGCAATTCCTCCCCCAGCTTGGCGGGGGAGGGGCGCCGCGCAGTGGCGTGCCGGGTGCCGAACCATTCCGCGTTTCATTGCATCCCCGCCGCTCCATCGTCATCCCGGCGAAAGCCGGGATCTGGTGCGGCTCCTGTCCTGCGCCATCGCCTGAGACCCCGGCTTTCGCCGGGGCGACGGAAGGGGGATGGGACTACGCGCCTGCAGAACCGACCATGCGGTGCGCGTCCGGATCAGGCCCGCGGTCGCCGGGATGACGGTTGTTGCCGGTGAACCGCCGCCGCCTATTTCGCCGGGCAGGTCTTCTGGGCGGTGCTCACCACGAAGGGCTGGCGGGTAAGCTCGGCCGCGGTATCGTCCAGCCATTTCCGGAACTCGCGCTCGGTCTGCGGCGCGCCCGGCTCCTCCACCCAGGCCGCGCCGAACGCGTAGCGCAGGTTCCGCGGATCGCAGAACTGCACATAGAGCGACTTGCCGTCGCTTCCCGTGGCCGCTGCCTCGTCGGCCGGATAGAACAGGGCAATGCCCAGATCGTCCTTGGCCAGGCTCTGCCGGCCCCAGGTGGCGAAATAGCGCCATTTGCCGCGCTTCGGGCTCTCGATCCTGGTCATCCCGTCGTGCAGCGTCAGCCCGGCGATCATCGCCGGCACATTGCCGTTCACCCGCGCCTCGACATTGGTGAGGCGCGAGCCGGCGAAGATGCGGTAGGTGGTCGATAGATCCGCCGGCCCGCCATCGCCCGGAAAGCCGGTGTTGGTCACCAGCACCGTCGCCGAGCGATCATTGTTGAACACGCGCGCGCTGATCTTCGCCTTGCCGAGCTGGGTCGCCACGCCGCCGCGCAGCACGCCGATCCCGCCCATGCCGAGCGACTGGTCGACCTGGAAGATGTCCTGGCCCCAGGGCGCCATCGAATGATAGTCGTCCTTGCCCATGCCGATCGTCGGCAGCACGTTGCCGGGCAGCTTCTTGCCGTAGATGTCGGGCACGTTGCGCTCGTCGAGGTACAGGCGATAGGCGATCCGATCGCTTTCCCAACCCGGACCCTCCATCGCGATCAGCCCGTCATGGATCTTGTGACCCGCGGGCACGTCGATCCGGTCGACCAGCTTGTAGCTGCCATCGGCCTGGCGGACGTTGAGCGTTGCCAGCGGCGCGGGCGGGGCGCTGTCCTGCCCGGCGGCGATCAGCAGCGGTGCGGCGAGGAGCCAGAGGGCGTGCTTCATGCTTCTTCCTTACCTCGTCAGGTCATAGACCGCGGCGCCGGCCAGCAGATAGGCGCCGGTGCCATAGAATTGCGCGTCCTCGGCCTTCACCACATCGGGCCGGTCGCTCACCTGCTGTACCCAGCCCAGCATGCCGCTTGGCTGAACGGCATGTTCGAGCGCGGCCCAGCCCCTGGTCACCGCCGGAAGATAGGTCTTGCGGTCGAGCAGGCCGGCCTTGATGCCCCAGGCCAGGCCATGGACGTAGAAGCCGGTGCCGCTCGATTCGTCCTGCGAACGGTCGGGATCGGCGAGCAGCGAGGGCGGCCAATAGCCATTGCCGCGCTGGAGCGTCACCAGCTTCGCCGCCATCTCCTTGAACAGCCTGGTATAATAGGGGCGGCGCGGATCCTTGGCCGGGATCTCGGGGATCATCCGGGCGAGGCCGGAGAATACCCAGCCATTGCCGCGGCTCCAGAACAGCTTCTCGCCGTGCGCGCCGCGCTGGTCGAAGAAGCGGCTGTCGCGGAAATAGAGATGCGCGCCCTTGTCGAACAGATAGTCGGTGGTCGCGCGATACTCCTTGTCGGCGAAGGCGGCGTAGCGGCCCTGGCGAGTGTCCTTTGCGAGTGCCCAGAGCGTTGGCGGCGCCATGAACAGCGCGTCGCACCAGCACCAGCGGGTAGTGCAGCTGGGGTCGCCGGCGCCGGGCTCGGGTGCGATGAACTTGAGGTCGTTGGTCTTGGGCGCGGCAAGGATCCGGTCGAAGCTTGCCCGCATGGGCGCGAGCGCCGCGGCCCCGGCCCCCTTGCGTGCGGCCCAGATCCAGGCGGCGCCGATGATGTGGTCGTCGGCATGGTAGAGCCGGTCGCCGAGCTTCCATCCCTCCTCGCGGCCCTTGGAGAAGATCGCGTCCTTGTAGCGCACGCTGTCCGAGCGATCGGCGAGATGGGTGAGCGCCACCCAGAAGGTCGCCTGTTGCCAGTCGCGGGCGCGCTTGGTGCTCGGCCGGGCGGCGGGCATGTAGCTGAGATCGTCGAGATGGGTGAGCTGCCAGTCGGCGACGCGTTCCATCGACGCCATCACCTGCGCGCGGCTCGGCAGCGCGGCCGCGGGCGCGGCGGCGGCCGCCACGGGGCGGGCCATGCCGCTCGGGCTGATGGCGAGCACGGCTCCGGCCAGGGCGGCGGCGGCAAGCTTCAGTTTCATCTTGTCTCCTCTCTGCTACCGCTGTCACCGCGATATGCCCGGACGATGTTGGCCTGCCGTGTCCAAGTCAAGTGGTAAGGCCAATCTGGCGCGCGGGCGGATGGGTTCGTCTCGTCGTGCCGGGGTGACGCTACGGCATCCGTCGGTTCCTCGAAGCCCCGGGATTTCAGGGATTTTAGTCGCTTCGAAACCCGATTCGCCCTATGATGCGGGAATATGTCCGGCACCGCGCTTCCCTATGAATTTCCGATCGATGTCGCTCAGGACGATATCGACTTCATGGGGCATGTGAACAATGCTTCGTACCTCAAATGGGTGCAGGAGGCCGTGATCAGCCATTGGCAGGCGCTGGCGCCGGTCGAGGCGGTGGCCGAGCATCTCTGGGTCGCGCTCAAGCACGAGATCACCTATCGCAAGCCGGCCTTTCTCGAGGACGATGTCGTCGCCACCGTGCTGCTCGAGAAGGTCCAGGGCGCCCGGGCCTTTTACGAGACGGTGATCCGCCGCGGCGGCGAAGTGCTGGCCGAGGTCAAGTCGAGCTGGTGCTGCCTCGACGCGCAGACGCTCCGTCCCGCGCGGCTGGCGCGGGAAGTGATCGACCGCTTCTTCGTCAAGACCGAGGAGTGACGGCGACCAGCCGTTAACCTTTGGCTGCGAGAGCGGCCGCGATGTACCGCGTGACCTTTCGCAAGGAATTGAATCTGCTCGATATCGAGTGGCTCGCCATGTTCGAGCCCGATCGGGTCGGCGATTATGCCCGCAAGCTGCGCGACCAGTTCGATGCCGAGGGTTTCGTGCCAGGCTATCTCCTGCGCATGGACATGCGCCGTAGCGGGGTGCAGGCGCAGGAGGCGGTGCGCGCCTTTCGCCGCCACTTTGCCGGCTTTCCCCAGGCGAGCCGCATCGCGGTCGTCACCGAGAGCGCGATCGCCCGGATGCAGGTGCGCCGCGAGATGACCCAGCCCTATCTGCGCATCTTCGCGCGCGCCGAGAGCGCGCTCACCTGGCTGCTGCGCCGCTGAAACGCCGAACGCCGGACCTCGATCGAGGCCCGGCATCCGGGAACGGCGGGGGAAGCGGCTTATTTCGTGCCCTTCGCGGCCGCTTCGATGACCGCGGCGACGGCGGCCGGCTTCGAGACATAGACCGCATGGCTGCCCGCGACTTCGCTGACATGCGCCCCGGCCCGCGCCGCCATCTGGCGCTGTGCCGCCGGCGGGATCATATGGTCGTCGCTGGCGACCAGGTACCAGCTCGGCTTCACCCGCCAGGCCGGGGTGGTGACCGCACCCTGCAGCGCCTCGACCCCCCAGGGAACCTGCGAGTCCGCCATGAACCCGGCGACATCGGGCTTCACGTCGGCGGCGAAGGCGGCGGCGAACCTGGCCTTGTCGAGGAACAGATAGCCATCCTGGGGCGGCAGGATCGGCGGCACCGGAGCGCCGGGAGCGGGGTTGGCGATCAGGGACGAGACCGACTCGCCCTTGTCCGGCGCGAAAGCGGCGATGTAGACCACGCCGGCGACCTTGGGATCGGTGCCCGCTTCCGAGACGACCACGCCGCCATAGCTGTGGCCGACCAGGATCACCTGGCCCTTGGCGGCGGCGATCGCGCGCCGGGTCACCGCAACATCGTCGGCGAGCGCGTTGGTCGGGTTCTGGACGATGGTGACGTCATAGCCGTCCTTCTTCAGGATCTTGTAGACGTCCATCCAGCCGGAGCCGTCGACGAACCCGCCATGCACCAGCACGACCGACTTGACGGGGGTGGCAGCCTTTTCCTGGGCCGAGGCGGGGGCCGTGCCGAGAGCGAGGGTGGCAGCGGCGGCGAGCAGCATCTTGGACTTGGTCATCTGAGGTCTCCTTTCCAAAGTTTGTCGCAACACTCTTTATCGCGATAATTATTAACTGCACCCCTTCGCCCTCCTTGTCCAGAAGAAATTTATCGCGATATGTATTTTGTCGTAAGTTCATGATTCGGAAGCGAGGATTATCGTGACCACTCCCACCGGAGAGCCGCTGCCGCTCGATGCGCAGCTCTGTTTCTCGCTCTACTCCACGTCGATCGCGATCAACCGGCTCTACAAGCCGATGCTCGATTCGCTGGGTGTGACCTATCCGCAATATCTGGTGTTGAGCACGTTGTGGGAGCGCGACGGCCAGACCATCTCGGCCATTGCCGACCGGCTGGCGCTCGAGCCGAGCACGATAACCCCGCTCATGAAGCGGCTGGAGGCCGCGGGCTTCGTGGCGCGCAAGCGCAACCCGAAGGACGAGCGCCAGGTGCAGGTGTTCCTGCAGCCGAAGGGCCGGGCGCTGCGGAGCCGCGCTTCGTGCCTCACCGATGCGCTGCTTGCCAGTTCGCGGCTGAGCGTGCCCCAGATGGTCGCGCTCAACGATCAGGTCCTGCGGCTGCGCGCGGCGCTCACCGGCGGCGACGCGGAATAGGGCCTGGCGCCGCAAGGTTCGCGCAACCTTGCGGGGCAATCCGTTCGGTTGATCCGGCAGATGGTGATGTGGGTATGAAATTGCGTCTTGCTGACTCCGCGGCGCTCGGCGGCGCCGTCCCGCTCTCGCGCCTCGCGGCTGCCTGACCTCCGTTTGGGAGGGGGGTTCCGATATGTGCCGGGCCGACATGATCGAGATATTGCTTATCGACGACGATGTTCAGCTGGGTGCCCTGATGGGCGACTATCTGCTTCCGCAGGGCTTTCGGGTGACGGCCAGCGCGACGGGGGAGGAAGGCGTCGACCTCGCCTTGTCCGGCAGGTTCGCCCTGGTGCTTCTCGACGTGATGCTGCCCGGGATCGACGGCATCGAAGTGCTCCGCCGCGTCCGGGCTCGCAGCGCCGTCGCCGTCGTGATGCTGACCGCGCGGGGCGATGACGATGTCGAACGGGTCATCGGCCTGGAGCTCGGTGCTGACGACTATCTGGCGAAGCCCTGTTTCCCGCGCGAGCTCCTCGCCCGGCTCCGCGCCGTGCTGCGCCGTACCCGCGACATGCCGGCCCAGCCGACGATCTCGGCCGGCCGGCTGCGGCTCGACCGGGCCCGCCGCGCCACGCTCTGGGGAGATCAGCAGGTCGTCCTGACCGCAACCGAGTTCAACCTGCTCGAACTGCTGATGCACGGCGGCGACACGGTCTCCACCAGGGACGCGCTGTGCCTCGCGGTCCTGGGGCGCTCCCGCCATCCCTATGACCGGAGCATCGATGTCCACATGAGCAACCTGCGCTTGAAGCTCGATCGCGCGACCGGCCGCAATATCGGCATCGAGACGGTCCGTGGCGTCGGATATCGGCTGCGGATGGAAGGGCAGGGGCGGGATCTTTCGGCGGATTCCGCGGCGCAATGCTGAGGCAAGGTTCGTCGCCCAACCGGGTGCAGGACCGTCGGAAAGGGCGGCCCGTGTGAGACCGGAGGGAAATTCGATGAAGCGTATCTGTGTACTGATCGGCGTCTTGGCGGCAATGCCCGGAACCGCCTTTGCGCAATCGGGAGGCGATGCGACATTCAGCGGCGTCAAGGTCGGCGTTTCGGTCGACTATCGCTGGCAAGACGGCGACTATTCCCTGCCGCGGATCGCTTCGCGCATCGACCAGAGCAAGGGTGGCATCGGCTATCGCGGCCATATCGGCTATGACGCGCAGCTCGGCGATCTGCTGGTGATCGGTGCCGAGGCCGGGATCGGCCGGGGCGGCAAGACCCTGACCGCGGCCAGCCCCACGGGCGATTATGCGCTGAAGCCGGGCTGGACCTGGGACGCCTCGGGTCGCGCGGGGATCCTGCCGGCGCCGAACGTCCTGCTGTACGGCCGGGCCGGCTATAGCTGGCTGCGCGTGCGGGAGACGACGGATTTCCGGGCTGCCAACCTCAAGGATATCCGCACCAACCTGACCGAGAAGGGCTTTCTGTGGGGCGCCGGCATCGAGGCCGGCGTCAGCCCGGGCGTATATGCGCGGGCGGAATATGATCGGGCGAATTATCGCGACGGGCTGACCTCCTCGAATATCCGGCTGGGCCTGTCGGTCGGCTTTTAAAGTGCCCCGAGGATGGACGGAGGAGAGACCGTCCGTTCTCAACCCGAGGGCGGGCGGCCATTTGGCCGTCCGTCCTCACCCCGTCTGGCGCTTGGCGCCCAGCGGCTTCGATGGCAAACCCGGCCTATCGCCGGCGGCCCGGGCGGAAGCAGGAAGAAGTATAGTGCGTATATTGCTGGTCGAGGACGAGGCCGAGTTGGCGGGCGCGTTGCGGACCGTGCTGGAGCGCGAAGGCTATGTCGTCGATCACGTCACCGGCCTTGCCGATCTGCGCGAGGCGGCCCGGCTCGCCAATAGCGATGCGGTCCTGCTCGACCGCGCGCTTCCCGACGGGGACGGCGTCGACGCGATCGCGGAGCTGCGGCAATGGATCCCCGGCATTCCGGTGATCGTGATAACCGCGCGCGCCGAGGTCGAGGACCGTGTCGTGGGGCTTGATCTCGGCGCCGACGACTATCTCGCCAAGCCGTTCGCGATGGAGGAGCTGCTCGCCCGCATCCGTGCGATCCGGCGGCGGCCGGCCGCGTTGCCGCTCAACGAAGTGCAGGTGGGCGAGCTGGTCTATGACATGGCGCATGACGAGGCGCTGGTGCGCGGCGAGCGGCTCGATCTGCCCCGCCGCGAGTTGCGCGTGCTCGCGGCGCTGATGCGGCGGCGGGGGCGCACGGTGCTGCGTACCGCGCTCGAGGATGCGGTCTACGGCTTCGATGACGAGATCCAGTCGAACACGCTCGATTCGCATATTTCGCGCCTGCGCAGGCGGCTTTCCGAAGCCGATGCGGAGGTTCAGATCCATACCATCCGCGGCGTCGGCTACCTGCTGCGGCATTGCCCATGAAAGCATCGCGGCCGGTGTCGCTCAAACGCCAGCTGATCGTCCGGCTGCTCGCCTTCCAGATCTCGATCCTGCTCGTCTTCAGCGCGGCGCTCGTCGGCTATCTGATCCGCGCGGACGAGGGCGGGGCGCTGATCGACCCCCAGTTCACCGAAGTGGCGGCGCGCGCGATCCAGCGCGGTGCCGATGGCCGGCTTCGCCTGGCGGAGACGAAGGAACTCGCCGAGCTGCGGACGACCACGCCCGGCCTCTGGTTCGTGGCGCGAAGCGATCGCGGCGAGTTCGTCACCTTCGGTGAGGTTCCCTCGCTCTACCAGCCGATCGCCCACAATCTCGATCGCATCACCTTCGCCGACATCCGGGACACGTCCCCACCGTTCCGCGACATCGCCGTGGTGCGCCGTGCCGCCGGGCCTGCGGGCGAGTTCACCGTGATCGGCAAGGGCGGGCTGTTCAGCATGACCTTCGTCGTGCTCTTCCTGTCGAACCTGATGATGATCCCGGTGCTCAGCCTGCTGGCGCTGATCACGATCGTCGTCACGCCGCTGATCATTCGCCGCGCCTTCCGGCGGCTCTCCATCGCCGCTCGGCAAGCGGGGCGGATAGACATTGATCGGCGGGGCACCCGGCTGTCGCCCGAAGGGCTTCCGGCGGAGGTCGTGCCGCTGGTCGAGTCCATGAACGGCGCGCTTCGCCGGCTCGATGAAGGCTATGACCGGCAACAGCGCTTCATCGTCGACGCCGCGCACGAATTGCGCACGCCCATTGCGATATTGCAGGCGAAGATCGAGGCGTCGGCCGACATCCCCCTGGCAGCGCGGCTGCAGCGCGACGTCGCGCGCCTGGCGACGCTGGCGGAGCAACTGCTCGATCTGCAGCGGCTCGAACGCTTCGCCCCGCTCCGGGAGGGGGTGGATCTCGGCCATATCGCGCGCGGCGTCGCCGCCGATATCGCCCCGCTGGTGATCACGGGCGGCGGCGATCTCGAAGTCGCCGATCTGGGTGGCCGGCCGGTGCGGGGGGATCCCGCCGCCGTCGAGCGGGTGCTCGCGAACCTCATCCAGAACGCGATCGATCATGGCGGGCGGAACGTGCTCCTGCGCATCCAGGGCACGGCCATCGAAGTCGAGGATGACGGTCCCGGCATTCCCGCGGAAGAGCGCGACCGGGTGTTCGACCCGTTCCACCGGCTCCGCGCGCGCGGCACGGGCTCGGGCCTGGGGCTGAATCTCGTCCGCCAGGTCATGACGCTGCATGGCGGCACGGCCTGCGCGCTGGAGGCGCCGGCCGGCGGAACGATCATGCGGCTCGAATTCGTCGAGAGCACGCAAGGTTGACGCAAGCTTCGGGCGGGAGAGCGCGTGCGGGCGATCAGGCTTCCGGAGAATGCGCATGTCGTTTCGTTTCTTCGTTCCCGCTTCCCGGCGGGCGGCGCATGGCGCCGGCTGGCTCGCATTGGCGGTGGCGCTGCAGGGATGCTCGGCGGACATCATGCGCGGCTATGTCGGCCGACCGCCCGAGGCGGTGATGGCCCGCTACGGCCCGCCGGTCGACGTGCGCGATCTTCCCGACGGACGCCGCGCCTATCAGTGGATGGAGGTCGAGACGACCACCAGCGGCGGCAGCGAGACCACCACGTACGAGCGGGGGCGGCGGCGGACGGAATATGCGCCGACGACCACCGCGGAGAAGCGCTGCTTCTACACCTTCTATGCCCATCGGACCTCCGCGGGCTGGCGGATCGACAGCTATCTGAACCCCGAGCTCGGCTGCTGACCGGGGCCGCGCCAGACTGGCGCAATGTCGATCCGCTCTACTCGAACCGCGCCCGGCAGGGGCGCGTGTCGAGGAGTGCATGGGATGATGGCGAGACTTGGCCGAACGGCCCTGGCGCTTGGCGCGGCCGCCTGTCTGGCGGCCGGCCCGCCCGTCGCCGGCATGCCGGCGGGCGCGGGGCAGGAGGAGCGCCGCGGCGACTGGCATGGCGATGGCGGATGGGACCGGCCGCGTTGCGACTGGCGCGACGGCCGCGACCGGATCCATTGCGAGCGGGACCGCTCGCGCTGGGAACGCGAGCGCGAGGATCACTGGCGACGCGAAGCGGAGCGCAAGCGGCGCGACGATGCGCGGACCAAGGGTGTCGTGACCGGCGTCATCGGCACCGCGCTGGTCGGCGGGCTGATCGTCGCGCTCACCAGTGACGGCAAGAAGAAGGCCCGGGAGCGCCGGCGCTACTGCCTCGAGCGCTACGGCAATTACGACGAGGGCAGCGACACCTATCGCGCCGATGACGGTCGCAGCTACCCCTGCACCTGACGCCAACGAGACGGAGACCGCGATGTTGTTCCCGCTTCTGGCTGCGGCGCTGAGCGCGGCCGCCGGCCCCGGCGTGCCCGTGGATTGCGCCGGCTATTATTATTTCGCCAACGGCCGCCGGGTCGAGACGGTCACCCTGGACGCGGGCGGATCGGTCAAGAACCGCAAGCTGATGACCGTGCAGGCGGGGCAGGTCACGCCGCGATCGGCCACGGCGCTGCTCACGACCCGCAGCCTCGACACGCGCGAGCCCGCGACGACGAGCGAGGCGCGCTGCGAGAATGGCGACCTGCTGCTCGACCTCACCGGAAGCCTGCCGAGCCAGAAGGAGGCGCTGTCGTCGCGCCGCCCCGTCCTGCTCCGCTATCCCGGCGGCATGCGGGTCGGCGATGCCCTCGAATCGCGCGTGGATTTCGATCTGGACGGCGAGACCAGGGGCAAGGCCATGAAGGTCAGGTTCAATCTCTCCGATCGCCGCGTGCGTGCATTCGAGGCGATCGACACGCCGCAAGGGCGCAAGCAGGCGTTCGTCATCCGCTCGACGCTCAACGTGTCCTTCCGGGTCATCGGGATCGCGATCCCGATGCGGTACGAGCTCGTCGAGTTCTTCGTGCCCGGGCTGGGCGTGATGCGCACCGAGGCCGAGGAGAAGGGCAAGACGGTCGAGCGGTCCACGGTCCGCTTCCTGAACTGAACCGCGGCGCCGCCGGCGCAATGTTCACGCAATCTTGGGTCCGGACCGCGGCGTCGGCCGGTGCGCACGGAGGAACGGATGACGACGAAGGGGGCATCGATGAAGACGGGTCCGTGGCGCCGGGCGCGCCGGGGAAGCGGGGTTCTGGCGGCGACGCTGCTGCTATCGGCCATGCTCCATCCCGCACGGGCGCAGCAGCAAGCCGCGCCGCCGGCCGCCGAGCGCCGGGTGGCGATCACCTTTGACGACTTGCCCTATGTCCATGCATCGGCCCCCGAGGCCGGCGGGAAGCGTGCGGCCGCCGACGCCAATCGCGCCATCGTGGCGGTGCTGAAGCGGCAGCGCGTGCCGGCAACCGGCTTCGTCACGGAGCAGCATGTGCGTGCCCTGGGCGATGTCGGCCCCGATTTGCTCCGCGAATGGAACCGCGGCCTGCTGGAACTCGGCAATCACGGTTCCACCCATGCCGACAGCAACCGCCTGGACGTTGACGGCATCGCCCGCGAAGTGACCGACGGCGAGGCGACGATCCGGCCGATGGCCGAGGCGGCGGGACGCAAGCTCCGGTTCTTCCGCTTCCCCTACAATCATGTCGGCGACACGGCGGCGAAGCGGCAGGCCGCGGAGGCGCTGCTCGCCGGCCGGGGCTACCGGCTGGCCGCCGCGACGATCGATACGTCCGACTATGTGTTCGACCAGGCCTATGAGCGGGCGCTCGCGGGCGCGGACGACTGGATGCGCCGGCGTATCGAGGAGGCCTATCTCGCGCACAGCCGGACCCAGATCGCCTATTATGCCGCGCTCGACCGCACCGTGCTCGGCTATGAGCCGCCCGCGATCCTGCTGCTGCACCTCAATCGGCTGAACGCGGCGACCCTGGACCGGCTGTTGCGCCTGGTCCGCCAGCAGGGCTATCGCTTCGTCTCGCTGGACGAGGCGCAGTCGGACCCGGCCTATCGGGAGTCGCCGCGCGTCGCGACGAAATACGGCCCGATGTGGGGTTATCGCTGGGCGAGCGAGCGCCAGGTCAAGGTCGATGGCAGCAAGGAGCAGGAGCCGCCCGAATGGGTGGCGCGCTATGCGGAGGGCAAGTGACGTTCTCGAATGCAAGACCGGGCCCGGCTGGGGCGCTTCATACCACCCGACTGACGCTAAGGCCGGCGCGCGCCGGGGACCTGGCCGCGATGCACGCGATACTGGGCGATCCGGTGGCGACGGCCTATTGGTCGCATCCGCCCCATTCGGCCATTGGCGAGTCGAGGGAATGGCTGGCCGACATGCTCGCCATCCCACCCGGCGAAGGCGAGGATTTCGTCGTCGAGCATGACGGCGCGGTGATCGGCAAGGTCGGCTTCTATCGGTTTCCGGAGATCGGCCTGATCCTGCACCCGCGCAGCTGGGGCCGCGGGTTCGCCGCGGAAGCGCTTGGCGCCGTGCTCGCCCGGGGGTTCGAGGTGCACGGACTGCCTGTGGTGACCGCCGATGTCGATCCGCGCAATGCCGCGTGCCTGCGCCTGCTGGACCGGCTCGGCTTCCGTGAGACCGGCAGGCGCGAGCGGACCCTGCTCGTCGGGACGGAATGGTGCGACAGCGTCGATCTGCAGCTGAACCGTGACGCGTTCTTCGCGGCGCAGCGGCTGGCCTGATGCTTCGCATCTTGCTGTCCGGATTGCTGTTGCTGACGGCCGGCTGCGCCACCACCACGTCCCTGCCGCATCGCCGTGACGCCGCCGCGGAATATATCCGCGCTACCGGCGCGCCGGGCATGGTGATCGGCTGGAGTGATGGCGATGGTCGTTCGCACATCGCCGCCGCCGGCACCGCCAGCCTCGCCACCGGCGTGCCGGTCGACCGGCGCACGGTCTTCCACATGGCCTCGGTGACCAAGCCCTTCGTCGCCACGGCTATATTGCAGCTGGCCGAGCAGGGACGGCTCGACCTGGACGCCTCGCCCACCCGCTACCTGCCCTATTTCCGTCTCGCCGATCCCCGCTTCGGGCGCGTCACGATCCGGCAGATGCTCAACCACAGCTCAGGCCTGCCCGATATCGAGGATTATGAATGGGAGCGCCCGCAGACTTCCGACGCGGCGCTCGAGCGCTGGGTGCGCGGTCTCGCCGGGCTGAGGCTGGTGAGCGATCCCGGCGCGGCGGTGCATTACAGCAACCTTGCCTATGACGTGCTTGGCGACGTGATCGCCAAGGCCAGCGGCATGCCGTTCGAGCTTTATGTGCGCCGGCATGTGCTGGCGCCGCTCGGCATGCGGCACAGCTCGCTGCTGCTCGCCGAAGTCGATCGCCGCCGTCTCTCCGCGCCGCACATGGCGGAGGGCGGACAGGTGCGGGTGAGCGCGGTCTTCCCCTATAACCGCGTCCATGCGGGTAGCTCGACGCTCTATGCCGATGCGGCCGACATGCTGCGCTGGGCGCGCTATTGGGCGGCGGTGCCGGGACGCGGCACGCGGCGGCTGCTCTCCGATGCCGGTATCGCGGCGATGCTGCGGCCCGGCGCCGCCGTCGATCGTCCGGACCGGGCGCAGTGGGAGCCCGCGATCGGCCTGGGATGGTTCCTGCTGCGGGTCGAGGGGCGCGCCATCGCCTTTCACATGGGGCAGGATGTGGGGTTCACGACCGGGATGATGGTGGAGCCGGGAACCGGCCGGGCCGTGGTGGCGATGAGCAATATCGCCACGGAAGCAGCGGGCGAGCGGATGTTCGACCTGTGCCTGAGCGTGATGACCGCGATGCAGGCACCGCCGCTGGCCACACGGTCCGGCCCCTATTCCGGCAAATGAGGGGCAGCACATGCAGCATATGAAGCACTGGATGGTCAGGCGGGTTATCCCCGCCCTCGCAATTGCCGGTTTCGCGGCCCAGCCGCTGGCGGCCAGGGACGTGACTCCGGCCGCCGCCAGGCTCGATGCCGCGATGGCGCGGTGGATGCCGGAAATCGTGCGGGCGGAGAAGATCGGGGGCATCGGCATCGCGGTGGTCCGTGACGGCCGCCTGATCTGGTCGGGTCATTATGGCGAGCAGGCGCCGGGCGTGCCGATCAGCGCGGACACGGTGTTCAACACCGCGTCGATCGCGAAGACGGTCACGGCGGAGACGCTGCTCGCGCTGGCGGCGGCGCGTCGGATCGACCTGGACGAGCCGATCGCCGCCCATGTCGCGTCGCCGGATCTCGCCGGGGATCCGCGCTACAAGCTGCTCACCACGCGCATCCTGCTCTCGCATCGCTCGGGGCTGCGCAACTGGACCGACGATTATCCCGAAGGCAAGCTCGCCTTCGACTGGGCGCCCGGCACCCGCTATCGCTATTCGGGTGCGGGCATCGAGCTTGCCGCGCGCTATGCCCAGGCGAAGACGGGCATGACGTTGCGGGCGCTCACGGCGGAAACCCTGCTGCGCCCCTGGGCCATCACGCACATGGCGGTGGGCGAGCTGCCGGTCTGGACCGCGGGGCGGCTTGCGCTGCCCATGGGCGCGGACGGCCGGTTCCTCGACATGGCATCGCTGTATCCGGGGCTCAGGGAGGGGAGCGGGCTGGGCGCCGCCTATGACCTGATCGCGACGCCCGACGCCTATGGCGCGTTTCTCGAGCGCCTGATCGCGGCATCGCGGCGGGGATCGGAGACGCGCGCTATCCGCGAGCGGATCGTGACTCCGCTCGCCGGCGACGGGCGCTATGGCTGCGAGCTCCGCTTCACCCGCCGCTGCCCGGATCGCTATGGCTATTCCTTTGGATGGCAGGTGCAGCGCTACGGCCGCCACACCGTGCTCCAGCACACGGGGAATGACGAAGGCGAGACCGATCTCGTCTATTTCTCGCCCGATCGGCGCACGGGGGCGGCCATCTTCGTCAACGGCGCGAACGGATGGGTACCGATCGTCCGTGCCCTCGAGATCATCGGCGACGAGCCGGAGCTCGCCGGCTATTATCGCGGACTGGTCGAGAAGCTGCTGCACCGGCGCCTCGAGCCCTTGCCCCGGAAGGCTGGCCCCGGCCGAGGCTCGCCCGGCTGACATCGGCGCTCGATCGGGCGCGTTTCCGAAAATGCCGTGCCATCCCGCCGATATGGCGGCGGGATGAGGAGCGATGATATGCGCCCATGCGAGGCTATCGCCGACGGATGTCTTTTCAGAAAATTTACGCTTTGCTTTCGAAGAGCTTACGCACGGCGATCGGATAGCACGGCATAGTTGCCCATCGGCAGGCCCAAAAGGGCCGCGGACTTGAAAGGGGTAACTTCGTGCACTTCAGGAACATATTGCGCGCCACGGCCGCGCTTTCGGCGCTCGTGCTCGGCGCCGCCCAGGCGCCCGCCGCGCTGGCACAGGACCGGGGCACTTCCAGCCAGTCCGGCACCCAGGCAGATCCCGGCGAAGCGCCAGCGGTGGAAACCGGCGACCAGATCGTCGTCACCGGCTCGCTGATCCGGCGCACCGACATGGAGACGCCGTCGCCGGTCACCGTGCTCTCGGCCGAGACGCTGGAGCAGCGCGGCCTGAACACCGTCACCGAGGCGCTGCAGCGCCTGTCGGCGGGCAATGCCGGCACGATCACCCAGGGCTGGAACGCGAGCGCCAACTTCGCCGCGGGCGCGAGCGCGATCTCGCTGCGCGGCCTCACCGTGCAGGCCACGCTGACCATTTTCGACGGCCTGCGCATGGCGCCCTATCCGCTCGCGGACGACGGCCAGCGCAACTTCGTCGACATGAACACCATCCCGAACGCGATCATCGAGCGGATCGACGTGCTGAAGGACGGCGCCTCATCGACCTATGGCGCCGACGCGGTGGCCGGCGTGATCAACGTGATCACCAAGAAGGAGATCAAGGGGCTCCACGCCAATGTCTCGGCCGGCATATCGCAGCGCGGCGATGCGGGCGAGCAGCGCGCCGACCTGACCTGGGGCTATGGCGACCTCAACGAGCAGGGCTTCAATTTCTATATCGGCGGCGAATATCTGAAGCAGAACCCGCTCTGGGCGCGCGACCGCGACTATCCGTTCAACACCACCGACTGGAGCCGGATCTGCAACGCGGGCGGCGCCTGCATGAAGAACAACAACTGGAACGGCATCAATGTCGATGGTTCGGTGAACGGCATGATCGCCACGCCCAATGTCGCGCTGGTTCGCCCGGTGACGACTCCGGGTGCGGCGATCGGCGCGGGGCGGTTCTCCTATCTCAACGCCTCGGTCGATTGCGGGCGGGCCGCGCGGCGGCAACTCACCGCCGCCCAGATTGCAAAGCTGGGCACGGCCCCCGCGAACGGCATCATATGCGAGGGCAATCCGACCGACTATCTGATGCTGCTGCCGGACGTGGAGCGCTTCGGCGTGTCCAGCCGCTTCACCGCCAATATCGGTGATTCGCACCAGTTCTACGCACAGGCGAACTATTACAAGACGTCCACCCATGCGACGTCGACGCCGAAGCAGTTCAACTACTTCATGCCGGATCCCACCTCCGTGGGCACCTATTATGCGATCATGCCGGTCTATGTCTGCGCCAGCGGCGTGGGCACGCCCAACGGGCTGAACACGGGCTGCAACGCCACCAACGGCACGCTCAACCCGCAGAACCCCTTCGCGGCTGCCGGCCAGACCGCGCAGGTCCTGTTCCGCTCGGATCGTCAACGCGCGGACGATTCGGTGTCGCGCACGCTGCGCGGCACGATCGGCCTGTCCGGCCAGATCGCCGGCTTCGACTATTCGGCGAGCTTCGTCGCCGCCAACTCCAAGCTCACCCGCACCCAGACCAACTATCTCATCGCGCAGCGCATCATGGACGTGCTCGCGCGCGGCACGTTCAACTTCACCAACCCGTCGGCGAATCCGCAAAGCGTCTGGGATTATATCGCGCCGAAAAAGACCACGATCTCGAGCTCGGACCTGTGGCAGGCGACTGCGAACCTGTCGCGGCACGTGTTCGACCTGCCGGGCGGCGGCGTCGATGCAGCGGGCGGCCTCTCCTATCGCTATGAGTCGATCGATGCGCCGAGCGCCAATCCCGGCAATGATGCGCATCCCTGGGAGCGCTATTACGACATCAACGCGGTCGGCACCTCGGGCAGCCGCAAGGTCTTCTCGGCCTTTGGCGAAATCCAGGCGACCGCGCTGGAGAAGATCGAGCTGAATCTCTCGGGCCGCTACGATTCCTATTCGACCGGGCAGAAGAATTTCTCGCCCAAGGTCGGCGCCAAGATCACGCCGATCCGGGCCCTTGCGCTGCGCGGCACCTGGTCGAAGGGCTTCCGCATCCCGAGCTTCAACGAAGCCTTCGGCCTGCCGACCACGGGCTTCGTGACTCGCGGCGGCGGCACGTTCTGCCAGACCTATGCGAGCTTCTGCGCGGCGCATGGCAACAACGCCTATGCCACGCAGCAATTCGCCCTGGGCCTCACCAATGTGGGCAACCCCGCGCTGCGGCCGGAGAAGTCGGAAAGCCTGACCGCCGGCGTGATCTTCGAGCCGATCCGGGGGCTGAGCTTCACGCTCGATTTCTGGCGGATCAAGGTCAAGGACCAGATCGTCGGCGTGAACAACACCGCGCCGGTGCTCGATGCCTATTATCGCAACAACGGCGTCGTGAACATTCCCGGCTTCACTGTCCGGCCCGGGCCGGTGGATCCGGCCAATCCGAACGCATTGCCGCATATCGGCACCATCCAGGCGTCCTATGCCAATGCCAACAATCAGGTCGTCCAGGGCATCGATGCCGGCTTCAACGCCAACCTGAAGCTGACCGAGGGCGTGCGCTGGATCAGTTCGTTCGAGGCATCGTACCTCGACAAGAACCATCTCACGCTGGTCGATCCGATCACCGGCGAGGTGCAGCCGACGCAGCGTTATGAGGGCACGCTCAGCCCATGCAACAACACCTCGTGTTCGGGCTCGCCGCGCTGGCGCGCCAGCTGGCAGAACACGCTGCAGCTCGGCGCCACCAGCGTGACGGCCACTGCCTATTACACGGCCGGCTATCACGTATCGCAGGTCGACATGGGCGCGACGCCGTTCGACTGCGCGAGCGCGGTCGAGCATGGTGCCGTGACCTATGGCGACGGCACGCCGGTGCAATGCCGTTCGAAGGACATCTGGAACGTCGATCTCACCATCCAGCACCGGATCAACGACAATTTCTCGCTGTCGCTGAACGTGCTCAACCTGCTCGACACCAAGCCGCCCTTCGATCCGAACGCTGCCTACAGCATCTTCGGCTACAACCCGGCCTGGGCCGGCCCGAACATCATGGGCCGTTATTTCCGCGTCGGCGCGAAGGTGGATTTCTGATCCGATCAACCAGCCCCGAGGCGCTGGCTGATTGCAACTTCGCAGTGTCTCATATTCTCGGGCGGTCCCAAGGGGCCGCCCGCTTTTCATGTGCCTTCACGGCGCCGCTATGAACTAATTGATTCATGAAAGATTGATATGCCCGGCCTGGGCATGCCGTGTCGTCGCATGCGGCACGCTGATGGCGGAGGCGATCGGCGCTTCCTGATGGAGCGGGTGCCCGAACGACAACAGCCTGTCGAGCGCCGTCTGCGGCTCCTGTCCCGCGACTGGGGCGAGGTTTCCGACGAGCACGCGATTGCCGGCCGATGCGAGCTGCCTCGCGAGCCAGGCGGCTTCCGACGGCGGGGCATGGAAGTGCATGATCGGCCGCTCGCCTGCCCCGCGGCCCGCCGCCCATTGGACGAGCGCGAGCTGGGGATCGAACGCTTCGGCGAAATCAGCCGGATCATAGAGCGTAGCGCCTTCGATGGCGTCGGGCGGGCAGCCGCGCAACAGGGCGACGATGTCTTCGGGAACCCGGAGCGGGCACAGGCTGTCCGGCGTCAGGACCTCGGTGCGCACGGTGTTCAGGAGGCGGAAGCGGCCAAAGGGATGGCTGCCGGCAAGGCGTCGCTGCAGCTTCCACGGCCGGCCGGCGCCCTCGATCATCTGCGCGAGCAGGGAGAAGGTCGGGCGGCGAACGGAAAGGTCGTCGTTGAGGAAGCCGATCGCCTGTGCGAGATTCCCGGCGATGTCGGGCGCGGCGGCGATCCACAGCATCTGCCGTTCGATCTCATCGAGGCCGAAAGCGTGGCAGATCGAGCCCAGTGCGCTGCCGCCGGAGTGATGCCGCGCCGCCTCGACATAGCCATGCAGCCGCGCATCCACTTCCTCCCAGCGGCGCAGCAACTCGGGCTGCGGCAGTTCCGCGAGGTCGTCGCCGAGCAGGAGGCGCGCGCGGTTGGCATTGATCCCCCAGCCGGGAAGGTCGAGGCTTAGGATTTCCGCGGAGGAAGGCGACAGCATCGATGCGAGGCGCAGCTCGAGCCAGAGCACGAGATCCTCGAGCTGGGCTTCGGGATCGGGCGGTGCATGGGTGCCCGTCGCGACCAGCCGTGGCCGGAACGGCGCCTCGGGCATGGGCCGTTCTTCCGATGCCTCGGGCTCCGGGGCTGCGGACGGCCCCTCGCGCTCCCGCGTTTCGCGCGGCGTTCCCGGTTCCGGGACGCGTCCTCCCTCGGCAGGGGTTTCCGGCGCATGCTCGTCGGCATTCCCTACCAGGGCGGCCATCGCCGCCGGCGTCGAGGTCAGCCCAGCTTCCTTGGTCAGCCATTCGGCGAGGCGCCGCAGTTTCGCGCTGCTGACATCGAACATCGGGGTGTTGCTGGTGCCCCGGTCGAGGTCGATGTCGATCACCGAGATGGTCGGGTCGAGCGTGTTGATCGCGGCGAATTCGGGACTGCCGGAGAGGCGGAACTCCGCCACCAGAACGTCGTATTTGCGCGTGGCGTCCTCGGCACCGATCCTGACGGCCTCCAGCAGGGCCGGCCAGTTCCCGACACAATGCACGATGTTGAAATTGATCATTCCCTCCGGCGCCCATTCGAGCAGCCGCTGGATGCCCTGCCTTCCCGCTTGTCGCGCCATGGGGCCGATCAGCACGCGCACCTGGAATCGTCCTCTCGATCTGGAGAGGCCGAACTTCCGCCGGAACGTCGCGATCGGCCATGGACCGGGGGGGACCATTTCCAGCCCATGCGGGGATTGGATTCGCGGGCGGGGCCAGGGCCGAAAGGGTTCAGGCGGGATGGTCCGGGACTGGACCGCCCGGGGATCCATGGCCCGGGTGCCCCGCGGCTCGGCGCGGAGGCGGGCGGCCGGTCATCCCGCCAAGGGGAGAGCTATGCGGCGATCGCCGCGTCGCTGGCCAGCTTGTCGGCCCGTTCGTTGTCGGGATGGCCGGCATGGCCCTTCACCCACACCCATTCCACGCGGTGCGGCTTGGCGGCGGCGAGCAGCTCCTGCCAGAGATCGGCATTCTTCACCGGCTTCTTGTCGGCGGTCTTCCAGCCATTCTTCAGCCAGCCATGGATCCACTTGGTCAGGCCGTCCAGCACATAGCGGCTGTCGGTCGACAGCGTGACGCGGCAGGGGCGCTTGAGCGCGCTCAACCCCTGGATCGCCGCCATCAGCTCCATGCGGTTGTTGGTGGTGTGCTTCTCGCCGCCGGAGAGTTCCTTCTCGACGCCGCCCATGCGCAGCACCACGCCCCAGCCGCCCTTGCCCGGGTTGCCCTTGCACGCGCCATCGGTGGCGATCTCGACATGTTGCAATTCCATCAGGCGAGCGTCCTTAGCCGGCTCCCCAGGTCGCTGTCATAGGTTTTCACGCGGCGCCAGAAAGCGAGCGGGTCCTTGCGCGTCACCAGCGCGTCCACGGGCGTGTTGAGCCAGTCCCAGGCACGCGACAGCGTGAAGCGGATGCACGCGCCGGTCGCCAGCACCGGGAATGCCGCCTGCTCCGGGTCGCTCAGCGGGAAGCTCCGCGAATAGCCCTGGATCAGCGCATCGCCCACCGCCTTGTCGTGCGCGCGGCCGCCGGCGTCGAACGACCAGGCGGCGTGCATCACGGCGAGATCATAGATCCGGATATCGGTGCAGGCGAAATAGAAGTCGATCAGGCCGGTCACCCGATTGCCGAGCATCAGGACATTGTCGGGGAAAAGATCGGCATGGATCGCGCAGCGGTCCATATGGTCGCCGGGCCATGCGGAGCGGACGCCGTCGAGGGCGAAGCCGATATCGTCGTAGAGGCCGGGCGCGATCTCGTCGAGGCTGCGGCCGCAGCGCTCGAACAGCGGCAGCCAGGTGTCGAAGCCCATCGAGTTGGGCCGGTCGAGCGGGAAGTCGGCGGCGGCGGCGTGCATCCTGCCCATCGCCTCGGCGGCGGCATGCGCCTGGGCCGGCGTCGGGTGCGACACGGAGACGCCGGACAGGAACTGGATCAGGCAGGCCGGCCGCCCCTCCAGCTCGTGGATCAGCGTGCCGTCGCGATCGGGCACCGCGGGCGGCACGGGCAGGCCCTTGCCCGCCAGATGCTCGAGCAGCGCCATGAAATAGGGCAGGTCGCCGGCGGCGACGCGCTTCTCGTAGAGCGTCAGGATGAAGCGGCTCTTCGTCGTGTCGACCAGATAGTTGGAATTCTCCACGCCCTCGGCGATGCCCTTGGCCGAGACGAGTTCGCCCATGTCGAACTTCGCCAGGAAGTCCGACAGGGCCTCCGCCGAAACCTGCGTATAGACTGCCACATTTCCCCCTTCGTCATCCCCGCGAACGGGGCGACCCATCTCCTGCCGGCGCCCCGTGCACAACCGCAGTTGTGCTTGGGGCGTGCATCAGGCCGCTTCCAGCCCGCGCGGCAGCTTGAAGGTGACGTTCTCGGGCACCGTCTCGACTTCGCGCTCGCGCACTTCGAAGCGCTCGGAGAGCTTGTCGACCAGCTCGCGGACCAGCAGCTCGGGGGCCGAGGCGCCCGCGCTCACGCCGACCGTGCCGACTCCGGCGAACCAGTCCCAGTCCACATCCTCCGCGCGCTGGATCAGATGGGCGGTGGTACCCTGCCGCTCGGCCACCTCGACCAGGCGGAGCGAGTTGGACGAGTTCCGGCCGCCGATGATCAGCACCAGGTCGACCGACGAGGCGATGGCCTTTACCGCGCCCTGGCGGTTGGTGGTCGCATAGCAGATGTCGTTCGGGCCGGGCGCCAGTATGTCCGGGAAGCGGCGCTGGAGCACCGCCAGCGTCGCCGCCGTGTCGTCCACCGAGAGCGTGGTCTGGGTCAGGAAGGCGAGATTGCCGGGATCGGAGACCTGCACGGCCTCGGCATCGGCGGGCGTTTCCACCAGCGTCATCGATCCCGCGGGCACCTGGCCGAAGGTGCCGATCACTTCGGGGTGGCCGGCATGGCCGATGAACAATATGTGCCGCCCGGCGGCGACCAGCCGCTCGGCCTGGCGATGGACCTTGGAGACGAGCGGGCAGGTGGCGTCGAGATATTCGAGTCCACGCTCCTCCGCCTTGGCGGGCACCGCCTTGGGCACGCCATGCGCCGAGAACACCACCGGCACATCGTCGGGCACCTGGTCGAGCTCCTCGACGAAGATCGCGCCCTTCGCCTTCAGGCTGTCGACCACATATTTGTTGTGCACGATCTCGTGGCGCACATAGACGGGCGCGCCATATTTCTCGATCGCCAGCTCGACGATGCGAATGGCACGGTCGACTCCGGCGCAGAAGCCGCGGGGCGCTGCGATCAGCAGCTCGAGGAAGGGTTTTACAGGGTCTGCCATAGTTCCGCCTCGCACCTACGCGATTGCTTGCGCGGGCTCAACGCGGTTCCTATGCTGCGCGCCGTTTTGGACCCCATCTGGTCCCGTGTGTTTGAAAGGGTTTCCGTCTTGGTCCGCAACCTCGCCGTTTTCGCTCTGATCCCGCTCGCGCTCGGCGCATGCAGCCGCACCGGCGAAATCGATGCCAATGGCGGTGGCGCCGGCGTCACGGCGGTGCGCTCGGCCTGCCCGCACGTCGCGATTCCCGCGGGCACGGGCGACATGACCATCTTCAACCCGGCGACCAGCCGCGAGGCCAGCGCGATCGACGTCAATGCGGTGATGACCAACGTCACTTCGACCTGCGACGATGCCGGGCTGCAGGTCGTCACCACGGTCAATTTCGACGTGCTGGCGCGCCGCCAGAGCGCCGAGGGCCCGCGCGACGTGAGCTTCCCCTATTTCGTGACGGTGGTGCGTGGCGGCACGTCGGTGGTCGCCAAGCGGATCAACCGCGTCACCGTGCACTTCGAGCCGGGCCAGCTGCGCGCCCAGACCAGCGGCACCGCCACCACCTATGTCGACCGCGCCGCCGCGACGCTGCCCGACGAGGTCCGCAAGCGCCTCACCGAGAAGCGCAAGGCCGGCGAGCAGGCGGCGGCGATGGACCCGCTGGCCGATCCCTCGATCCGCGGCGCGGTGCTCTCGGCCACGTTCGAGGCGCTGGTGGGCTTCCAGCTGACCGAGGACCAGCTGAAGTACAACGTCACGCGGTAACCTAATTCCCCCTCCAGCTTGCGGGAGGGGTTAGGGGAGGGGCTGTGGTGAGTGGCGTGCATGACGCTCCCTCGCGCACTTCATTCCCTCCCCCGACCCCTCCCGCAAGCGGGAGGGGAGTTTCTGTGATTGACTCGAATCATCCCCACGGCCAAGGCTGCGCCCGTCGACAGGCACGCGCGGGAGAGTGTGGGGCAACCCACCGCCGAAGGAGCAACCGCCCCGGAATCTCTCAGGCACCAGGGACCGCGCGGACACGACACTCTGGAAAGCGGACGCGGCCCGGCCACGTCCCACCGAAGGGGTAAGCCAGGCGACTGGCGAAAGCTCTCAGGTTCCGTGACAGAGGGGGCGATGGAACGGTGCGCGGGGATTCCGCGCCGCTTCGTCGAATCCCTCTCGAATCCGGAGTGCCGCGATGAGCCAGCAAGTCCAGGACCAGCCCCTTGGCGGCGATCCCGAAGGCGGGGAGGGCGCCGAAGAGCTTCGCCTGCTCCCGCTCGACCAGTGGCACCGCGCCCGGGGCGGCCGCATGGTTCCCTTCGCCGGCTACGAGATGCCGGTTCAGTATGAAGGCATCATGGCCGAGCATCTCTGGGTGCGCGCGCATGCCGGGCTGTTCGACGTCAGCCATATGGGCCAGCTGACCTTCACCGGCGAGGGCGTCGAGGCCGCGCTCGAGGCGCTGATGCCGGCGGACATCCAGGCCGCCAAGCTCTCCCACCCGGTCTATTCGCTGCTGATGGCCGAGAATGGCGGCATCCTGGACGACCTGATGCTGACCCGCCTTGCCGAGGGCGAAGTCTATATGGTCGTCAACGGCGCCTGCAAATGGGACGACATCGCCCATTTCCGCGAGTTCCTGGCGGACGAGATCGGCATGAACCACATGGAGGACCATGCCCTGCTCGCGCTCCAGGGGCCGGAAGCGGCCGCCGCGCTGGAGCGCGTGATCCCCGGCGTCTCCGCGCTCGTCTTCATGCAGGGCGCGCCCTTCGCGTGGCAGGGCCGCGACCTGTGGATCAGCCGCTCGGGCTATACCGGCGAGGACGGCTTCGAGATCTCGGTTCCCGTCGAGGGTGCCGAGGCGCTGGCCGATGCGATCACCGCCCAGCCGGAAGTGAAGCCGATCGGCCTCGGTGCCCGCGATTCGCTGCGCCTGGAAGCCGATCTGCCGCTCTACGGCCATGATCTCGATACCGAGACCACGCCGGTCGCCGCCGCCCTGGGCTTCGCGCTCAAGAAGCGCCGCCGTGAGGAAGGCGGCTTTCCCGGCCATGCGCGCATCATGCTGGAGCGGGAGAACGGCTCGATCCTCAAGCGCGTCGGCCTGGTCGTCGAGGGGCGCCAGCCGGTCCGCGAGGGCGGCCTCGTCCTCGACGCCGACGGCAACGAGGTCGGCAAGGTCACCTCGGGCGGGTTCGCGCCGACGCTGCAGCAGCCGATCGCCATGGCCTATGTGCCGGCCGCCAGCGCGGAGCCGGGCACGAAGATCACCCTTGCCCAGCGCGGCAAGATTCATGCGGCGGAGGTCGTGAAGATGCCCTTCGTCCCCCATCGTTACGTCAGAAAGGGAGCCTGATGAGCCGCTATTTCACCGAGGACCATGAGTGGGTCGACGTCGACGGCGACACCGCCACTGTCGGCATCACCGAATATGCCCAGAGCCAGCTCGGCGACATCGTGTTCGTCGAGGTGCCGGACGAGGGCAAGCAAGTGTCGAAGGGCGACGATGCGGCCGTCGTGGAGTCGGTCAAGGCCGCGTCCGACGTCTATGCGCCGGTCTCGGGCACGGTGATCGAGGGCAATGCCGAGCTCGCCGACAATCCCGCGCTGGTCAATGAGGACCCCGAGGGCGAAGGCTGGTTCTTCAAGCTCACCCTCGCCGATCCGGGCGAGCTGGAAAGCCTGATGAACGACAGCGCCTATCAGGAATACGTCTCGAAGCTGTGAGGAATGCGCTGGCCTTGATCCTGCTCCTGGCAACAGGGTGCGGCGCTGCCGCACCGCAGGTCAAGGTCGCGGACATTCTCGCCAATTGTGCAGCGTACAAGGCCAAGCCTGTCCAGGCGATGGGATATCTGGGCGAATGTACGCGCGACGGCTGCTTCCTTGCACCGCATAAGGCGAGTTGGAGTGCGTATGCGAGCGCGTGGACGAATCTTCAGGCGCTAGGCGGTAGCAACGCGCTCAGTGACGCCGCGAAGCGGGCACAACAGAGCGTTAACCGGTTCTCGCCACTCGGGTTCAAGGCGGAGGATGCGGCGGATGACGCATTCGTCGATAAGGCCGGGCCGCTGCAGAACAGCTACGTCATCATGACCGGCACCATCGCGAAGGATGGCTGCAACGGCATACCCGACTCCGATCATTCCTACGGCATCAAACCCACCGATATCCGCGTCTGGACCGAGTCCGAGGGCGCACCTGTAAATTCATCGAGAAGGTAAACATGCGCTACCTGCCCCTTACCCAGCCCGATCGCGAGGCGATGCTCGGCGTCATCGGCGCCAAGTCGATCGACGATCTCTTCGCCGACGTTCCCGCCGCGGCCGTGCTCGACGGTCCGATCGCGGGCCTGCCGATGCATGCCAGCGAGCTCGCGGTCGAACGCCATATGACGAAGCTCGCCGCCAAGAACCTGGCGGCAGGGGCAGCGCCCTTCTTCCTCGGCGCCGGCGCCTATCGCCACCATGTGCCGGCCAGCGTCGATCACATCATCCAGCGCGGCGAGTTCCTCACCGCCTACACGCCCTATCAGCCGGAAATCGCGCAGGGCACGCTGCAGATGATGTTCGAGTTCCAGTCGCAGGTCGCGCGGCTGCTCGGCTGCGACGTGGCGAACGCCTCGATGTACGACGGCTCGACCGCGTGCTGGGAAGCCATCACCATGGCGCGCCGCGTCACCAAGCGCGGCAAGGCGATCCTCTCGGGCGGCCTGCACCCGCATTATGTCTCGGTTGCCGAGACCATGGCGAAGTTCACCGGCGACCAGCTGGTCACCGCGCTCCCCACGCTGAGCCCGACCCCGGACACCGATGACCTGATCGCCCAGATCGACGACGACACCAGCTGCGTCGTGGTCCAGTATCCCGACATTCTCGGCCGCATCGCCGACCTGTCGAAGCTTGCCGAAGCCGCGCACGCCAAGAAGGCGCTGCTCGTCGCCGTGGTCACCGAGCCGGTCGCGCTGGGTGCGATCAAGTCGCCCGGCGAAATGGGCGCGGACATCGTGGTGGGCGAGGGCCAGTCGCTCGGCGTCGGCCTGCAGTTCGGCGGACCGTACGTGGGCCTGTTTGCCTGCTCGGAGAAGCTGGTCCGCCAGATGCCCGGCCGTCTCTGCGGCGAGACCCAGGATGCCGAGGGCAAGCGCGGCTATGTGCTGACGCTCTCCACTCGCGAGCAGCATATCCGCCGCGAGAAGGCGACCTCGAACATCTGCACCTCGTCCGTGCTCTGTGCGCTCGCCATGTCGGTGCACATGACGCTGCTCGGCGAGAAGGGCCTGCGCCAGCTCGCCGCGATCAACCATGCCACGGCCTCGGCCGCTGCCGACCGCCTGGCCCAGGTGCCGGGTGTCGAGCTGGTCACCCCGACCTTCTTCAACGAGTTCACGCTGAAGCTGTCGAAGGAAGCCCGCCCGGTCGTGCGCCAGCTCGCCGACCAGGGCATCCTTGCCGGCGTGTCGCTCGGCCGCCTCTATCCGGGTGCCGACGCGCTCGCCAACGGCCTGATCGTCGCGGTCACCGAAACCACTACTTCGGAGGACGTCGAGACGCTTGCCTCCGCGCTCCAGGAGGTGCTGGCATGAGCACGATCAACCAGTCCGGCTGGCGCCCGACCACCCCGCAGGCAGGCGAAGCCAGCGACCTCTCGACCTTCACCGGCAACCGCGCGCTGATGCTCGAGGAAGCGCTGATCTTCGAGATCGGCTCCAGCGAGACCACCGGCGTCGATTTCGGCGAAGTGCCCCAGGCCAAGTCGCGCCTCGGCGGCCTGACCCGCGACGCGGCGATCGGCCTGCCCGGCCTGTCCGAGCCCGAGACGGTGCGCCACTATACGCGCCTAAGCCGCCAGAACTACGCGATCGACCTGGGCCTGTTCCCGCTCGGCTCGTGCACGATGAAGCACAATCCGCGCCTGAACGAGCGCATGGCGCGCCTGCCGGGCTTCGCCGACATCCACCCGCTCGCGCCCGTAGACACGGTGCAGGGCGCGCTCGAGGTCATCGACCAGCTCGCGCACTGGCTGATCACGCTCACCGGCATGCAGGCCGTGGCGATGAGCCCCAAGGCCGGTGCGCACGGGGAACTTTGCGGCATCCTCGCGATCCGCTCGGCGCTCGACGCGCAGGGCCAGCAGGACCGCAAGATCCTGCTCGTGCCGACCAGCGCGCACGGCACCAATCCGGCGACGGCGGCGTTCGCCGGCTTCTCGGTCGAGGACATTCCCGCCACCGAGGACGGCCGCGTCGACCTGGAGGCGCTCAAGGCGCGGCTGGGGCCCGACATCGCCGGCGTGATGATCACCAACCCCAATACCTGCGGCCTGTTCGAGCGCGACATGAAGGCGATCTCGGACGCGGTGCATGCGGCGGGCGGCTATGTCTATTGCGACGGCGCCAACTTCAACGCGATCGTCGGCCGGGTCCGCCCGGGCGATCTCGGCGTCGATGCGATGCACATCAACCTGCACAAGACCTTCTCGACTCCGCATGGCGGCGGCGGCCCGGGCTCGGGCCCGGTCGTGTTGTCGGCGGCGCTGGCCCCCTATGCGCCGCTGCCCTTCGTCGAGAAGGACGGGGACAAGTTCCATCTCGTCGAGGAAGAGACCGCGGGCGAGCATCATGCCGGCACCTTCGGCCGCATGACCGCGTTCAACGGCCAGATGGGCATGTTCACCCGCGCGCTGACCTATATCCTCAGCCACGGCGCCGACGGCCTGCGCCAGGTCGCCGAGGATTCGGTGCTCAACGCCAACTATATCCTGCGCTCGATGGAGGACGTGCTCGACGCGCCCTTCGCCAAGTTCGGCCCGTGCATGCATGAGGCGATCTTCAGCGACAAGGGGCTGCCCGAGGGGCTGTCGACGATCGACATTGCCAAGGGGCTGATCGATGAGGGCTATCACCCGATGACGGTGTATTTCCCGCTGGTCGTCCACGGCGCGATGCTGGTGGAGCCGACCGAGACGGAGAGCAAGGCGACGCTCGACCAGTTCATCGGCGCGTTCCGCAGCGTGGCGGCTCGTGCCAAGAACGGCGACCCGACGATCCGCACCGCGCCGCACTTCGCCCCGCGCCGCCGCCTCGACGAGACGCTCGCCGCGCGCAAGCCGGTGCTGGCGTGGAAGGCGCCGGCCCCGGCCGAAGCGGCGGAATAGCCTGGGCTTCCTCTTCCCCTCGGGGCAGGGCTGGACAGCGAAAGGCCGGGGCGCGATGCCTCGGCCTTTTTCTTTATGTCACAGCGCGATAGCCCCGGAACCGTGCAAATGCGGTTTGCCTTGTGGCGTGCTGCCGGGGCAGCGTGCCCCGAAACGGACAAAGGGGAATCCGACATGAAGACCGCGCTGCTCGCCGCTGCCATCGCCGCCGCCACGCTTTCGGTGCCGATGCCGGCTTATGCGGGCAACGACCCCTTTGTCGGCGAGATCATGCTCTTTCCCGCCCGCTATTGCCCCGAGGGCTGGGCCGAAGCCGATGGCCGGCTCCTGCCCATCCGCAACTATCACGTGCTCTTCACGCTCCTCGGCAACAGCTATGGCGGCGACGGCAAGACGGATTTCGCATTGCCCGATCTGCGCAAGGCGATCCCCGCCGCGGCGACCGACCAGCAGAAGCAGCTGCGCTACTGCCTCGCGATACGTGGCGATTATCCCCGGCACCCCTGAGCGCCGGGCGCTCAGATCCAGCGGCGCACCGCGGACTTGTAGCTGAGATAGCGCTCGCCGAATTTGCGCGCGAGATAGCTCTCCTCGCGCTCGATCACTTCGCGCTGGATCACGAAGATCAGCGGGATGAGCAGCAGCAGGGCGACCAGGCTGTCCATCCAGATCGCCACGCCCGCATAGGCCAGCGCCATGCCGAAATACATCGGATTGCGCGACCAGCGATAGACGCCGTCGGTGACGAGCGTGGTGGAGCGCTTCCATGGCTTGGGATCGGTGCCCGCGGCGCGGAGCAGGCCCAGGGCGGAAAGCATGATTCCCACGCCGAGCAGCGTCGCCAGCGAACCCAGGCCGCGCTCGGTCGAATGGGCGAGCGGCAGTCCCGGGCTGCCCAGCAGCCTGCCCAGCGCCAGGCCCACCACCAGCATGCCAAGGAAAGCGGCAGGCGGCGCGAACTTCACCCCCGCGCTATCGTGATCGACGTCCATGAACCCTCCGGGCGCCCTGATGGACCGGCGTGGCCGCATGCGCAATCCTCTTGCCTTTGCCATCCAGTTCGGCTGGCATAAGTACTGTATTACTTATATAGATCACTTGCAAGTCTTCCGGGGGTTCCCATCGATGCACGCGCAGCCCATTCATCCCAATCCGCTCTACCAGCTCATCCCGATCGCGATCATCCTGGTGGTGCTCGCGCTGCGCTTCCGCCGGCTCACCCGCGAGCGGCCGTTGCGGGTCGAGCGGTTGTGGATCGTGCCCGCGCTCTATCTGGCGATCACTGGCTTCACCTTCTGGAACATCCCGCCCGCGCCAATGACCTGGGCGGCGGCGGCCGCCGCCCTGCTCGCCGGTGCCGCGCTCGGCTGGCAGCGCGGCCGGATGATGCAGATCACGGTGAATCCGGAGACGCACGAGATCTCGCAGCGGGGCTCGCTCGCCGCGATGGCGTTCATCCTCGCGCTCGTCCTCATCCGCTCGCTCGCCCGCAATGCCGAGACGCTCGGCATTCCCGGCGTGCATTTCGACGTGATGGCGATGACCGACGTGCTGATCGCCTTCGCGCTCGGCATGCTGACGCTGCAGCGGGTGGAGATGTTCCTGCGCGCCCGCCGTCTGCTCGAACAGGCGCGCGCCGGATGAGGCGCCACGCCCCGGCTACCGCGCGGAACCGCGATCCGATCGCCGCGGTGCTGGCGGAGGAGCTGCCGGCTTCCGGCCAGGTCCTCGAGATCGCGAGCGGCAGCGGCGAGCATTGCGCCTGCTTCGCCGGGCGCTTTCCCGGGCTGACCTGGCAGCCGAGCGACCCCGATGCCGATGCGCTGGCATCGATCGCGGACTGGTGCGCGGGGCTGGCCAATGTCCGCCCGCCGCTGGAGATCGATGCGGCCTCGGCCGTTTTCCCGGCGGCGGATGCGATCCTGTGCGTCAACATGGTCCATATCAGCCCCTGGGAAGCGACGCTCGGGCTGCTGGCGGGGGCGGGCAGGGCGCTTGGCCCGGGTGCCCCGCTGATCCTCTACGGTCCCTATCGCCGCGAAGGCGTGGAGACGGCGCTGTCGAACGAGCAGTTCGAGCTGTGGCTGAAGGACAAGGATCCGCGCTTCGGGCTGCGCTTCGTGGAAGCCGTGACCGCGGCCGCCGCGCCGCACGGCCTGTCGCCGGTGCGGCTGGTCGAGATGCCGGCGAACAACCTGATGCTGGTGTACCGGCGAGCCTGAGACTCCCCTCCCTTTCAGGGAGGGGCGCGGCCGGATCACACCGGCTCCATCTCCGCACTGGTCACGGCCGGATCCGGGATCCCGCGCCGCCGCTCGCGCCACACGATGTAGAGCCCGCTCGCGATGATCACCGGCGCGCCCAGCCAGGTCCAGGCGCTTGGCCACATGCCGAAGATCGCCCAGCCATAGAGCGTGCCCCAGATCAGGCTGGAATAGTCCATCGGCACCACCGCGCTCACCGGCGCGTGCTTCACCGATCCGGTCAGCGCCAGCTGGCCGACGCCGCCGATCAGCCCGATCCCCACCAGCATCGCCCAGGTCACCGGGTCATGCGCCTTGAACGCAAAGGCATAGGGGATCGCCAGCACCGGCACGGAAAGGACCGAGAACCAGAACACCGTCGTCCCCGTCGCCTCGGTCTTGCCGATCTGCCGCAGCAGGATCGCCACGATCGCCACGAACAGCGCGGCGAGCAGCCCCACCATCGCCCCGAACGCGGGGATGTGCGTGCTCCCCGGCTGCGCGACGATCAGCACGCCGGCGAACCCCGCGATCACCGCGCCCCAGCGATGCCGGCCGGTCGGCTCCTTGAGCAGCACCGCGCCCAGGATCGTCGCGAAGATCGGGACGGTGAACTGGAAGGTCACTGCCTCGGCCAGCGGCAGCAGCAGCACCGCGCCGAAGGTAAAGACCATGCCGGTCAGCCCCACGGCGGTGCGGGCGGCATGCGCGCCGAAGCGCCGCGTCCGGATCGATCCCAGGCCGGGGCCCGCCGCCACCCATGCGGTCACCAGCGGCACTGCCCAGAGCTGGCGATGGAACATCGTCTCGACCAGCCCGGCGCCGCGCATCTCGGCCAGCTTGATCAGCGCCGACATGGTCGCGAGGCAGGCGACCGCGAACAATCGCAGCAAGATGCCCTTCAATATCTGATCGCCCTGCACGCCGGAGCCTTTGCGGCAGGGCGCCGCCGGCGGCAACCCTGGGCCAAGCCGCAATCGGCAAGCCCCGGCTCCCCGCCCGCGCGGGGATGGCCGGAATCATCGCAAGGGCCGCGCTGGGTTCTCGACCCAAAGCATCGACGGATAGACCTGCTCGAACTGTGCCGGGGGCAGCGCCGCGGCCGTCGCGAGCGCGGCCAGCCCCGCGTCGCACGCCGCCGCCGGCTTCGCTTCGCCCGGGGTGATCGCCCGGCCGGCGGGATGGTCGCGTGCCGCCGCCGCGGCCTCCCACAGCGCGATGTTCTGCCGGAGATAGAGTTCGCGCAGGTCCGGCGCGAACCAGGCGGCATCGTCGAGCGGATCGGCGAAATAGGCATCGCACCGCTCGGGCGAGGTCGCCGCGAGCTTGCCCGCCAGCGCGGTCTCCGCCGCCAGATAGGCGCGCAGCTGCGGTGCCGGCGCCTGGGCCAGGCCGGCGCGGTGACGCCGCGTCGCCTCGCTGACGAAGGTGCCTGCTGCCTGCTGGATGTCCTGCGGCCCGCCGCCCGCCCGCGCGCGCTCGGCCACCACCGCCTTGAGCGCTTCGAACTCCTCCGGGAAAGTCCGCTTGATCGCCGCGCTCAACTGCCCGCCGGGCCGGTCGGCGAGCAGCTCGCGCTCCACCGCCGCCGGATCGGTGAGGGGGCTTCGCGGCCCGGTGCGCGGCAGCTGGGTGATCGCCATCGCCGCCAGCCCGAGCGCCACCACCCCCAGCGCCACGATCCGCCAACGCCTGCCCATCATCCACGCATCCCTCGAACCATTCGCCCGGTTCCTGGCCGAGCAGCCCTGCCACTGGCCGAGCAGCCCTGCCACTGGCAATGTAGGATTTTCGCTGGCACTGCCATGCGGGCGGGCTTCGCCGCCCGCCATGCCCCCGCTGCGTCGCCGCGCGCTTGCGGGGGGTGTCAAGCGATTCAACGAATCGTGCAACTATAAGGTTGAACATCGGCTCGCTTGCGGCGGGCCGGCCACGCATTTAGAGGCACGGCCATGATCAAGCATGCGCTCAACGTCACCCGCGAAGCCAATTTCGCCGAATGGTATCAGACCGTCATCACCGAGGCCGATATGGCCGAGGAGAGCGGCGTGCGCGGCTGCATGGTCATCCGGCCGTGGGGCTATGGCATCTGGGAGCGGATCCAGCGCCTGCTCGACGATCGCATCAAGGCGACCGGCCATGAGAATTGCTATTTCCCGCTGTTCATCCCGCTCTCCTATTTCGAGAAGGAGGCCGAGCATGTCGACGGCTTCGCCAAGGAGATGGCGGTCGTCACCCATCACCGGCTGATCCACAAGGACGGCAGGATGATCCCCGACCCCGAGGCGAAGCTGGAGGAGCCGCTGGTCGTGCGCCCCACGTCGGAGACGGTGATCGGCGCCGCGTTCAGCCGCTGGGTCCAGTCGTGGCGCGACCTGCCCGTGCTGATCAACCAATGGGCGAACGTCGTCCGCTGGGAGATGCGCACCCGCATGTTCCTGCGCACCGCCGAGTTCCTCTGGCAGGAAGGGCACACCGCCCATGCCAGCGTCGAGGAAGCGCGCGAAGAGACGATGAAGATGCTCGAAGTCTATCGCAGCTTCGCCGAGGAATGCGTGGCGATGCCGGTGATCGCCGGCGAGAAGCCCGAGAATGAGCGCTTCCCCGGCGCGGTCTCGACCTACAGCATCGAGGCGATGATGCAGGACGGCAAGGCGCTCCAGGCGGGCACCTCGCACTTCCTGGGCACCACTTTCTCGAGCGCGCAGGACATCAAGTTCCAGAATTCGGAAGGTCAGCTCGAGCTGGCCCAGACGACGAGCTGGGGCATGTCGACCCGCATGATCGGCGGGCTGATCATGACGCATGGCGACGATGACGGCCTGCGCGTGCCGCCCCGCATCGCGCCCTGGCAGGTGGTGATCGTGCCGATGCTGCGCGACAATGACGAGGACGCCGCGCTGATCGACTATTGCAAGGGCATCCAGCAGGAACTGTCGAAGCAACATGCGTTCGGCGAACCGGTGCGCGCGCTGCTCGACCTGCGCGCCGCCAAGGCAGTCACCAAGCGCTGGGGCTGGATCAAGAAGGGCGCGCCGCTTGTCGTCGAGGTCGGCGGGCGCGACATGGCCGGCGGCAACGTCTCGGTCACTGTTCGCACCGACCTGTACCGCGAGGACGGCAAGCTCAACTCGGCCATTGTCGGGCGCGACGCCTTTCTCGCCGAGGCGGTCGGCCAGCTCGAGGCGGTGCAGAAGGCGCTGTTCGAGCAGGCCAGGGAGCGCACCGACGCGAACATCGTTCGCGACGTAACCGACTTTGCCGGGCTGGAGGCCTATTTCGAGGGCGCGGGCAAGTTCCCCGGCTGGGTCGAGGTCGAATGGGCCAGGCCGGGCGGGGCCGATCTCGACAAGGTGGTCGAGCGGCTGAAGGCGCTGAAGCTCACCTTCCGCAACGTGCCGAACGATGCGACGCCGGCCACCGGCGCCTGCATCTTCACCGGCGCGCCCGCGGTCGAGCGCATCCTGGTGGCGCGTGCGTATTGAACGCCCGGTCGTCGTCCGGGCCATACCCGTCATCCCGGCGAAAGCCGGGATCTCAGGCGAAGGCGCGGGGACGGAGCGGCAAGAGATCCCGGCTTTCGCCGGGATGACGGGGTAGGGCGGGGATGCGCACGCTCTTCGCCACTCTGCTCTACGAGCAGCCGCTGGGCGATCCCGATCTCCTGGAGGCGCTGGAGCAGTCCTGCCTCCAGCTGGCCGAGGACGACATGGCTGGCCGCCGCTGGTGCCGCGAGCATGAGTATCGCGGCTATACCAGCTATGCCTCGCTCGACGACCTGCCGATCCGCGACCCCAATTTCGCGGACCTCAAGCGTTTGCTCGACAGGCATGTCGCGCAATTCGCCAAGGCCTGTGCCTTCGATCTGCAGGGCCGGAAGCTCAAGCTCGACAGCCTCTGGGTGAACGTGCTCGACGGCAAGGGCGGGCATGGCGCGCACATCCATCCGCACAGCGCCGTCTCCGGCACGCTCTATGTCGCGCTGCCCAAGGGTTCGCGGGGCCTCAAGCTGGAGGATCCGCGCCATGCCATGATGATGGCGGCGCCGCCGCGGCGCGAGGACGCGCCGGAGGCCTTGCTGGGCTTTGTCGAGATCCTGCCCGAGCCCGGCACGGTGCTGCTGTGGGAAAGCTGGCTGCGCCACGAGGTTCCACCCGGCTCGGGCAAGGTGCCGCGGATCAGCATCAGCTTCAACTATCGCTGGGGATGACGGGGCGTCCGCTTGGTGACGCGGAACGCCAGGGTATGTTTCAGAGAGCCGAACGGCATCGCTACCGGGAGCGCAGTCATGCAACTTCTTGCCCTTGTGCTGAGCCTGTTCGTGACCTCCGCCTCGGCGCAGGGCTATGGTGTCACGGCAACCGGCAAGCTCGTCGACAAGGCCAGCTGCGATGCCAACGCGCCGGGCGAGCGAACCGTCGCGCTGTTCTTCGTGTTTCGAGAGCGGCCCTTCGCAGCATATCTGAGCTTCTATCGGAGCGACCAAAGGCGCAGCCAATATCCGACGGCGCTTGACCGGCTTCTCCGCAGCCTGCGGCCCCTGGCCGGCTCCGCCGGGTGCTCGGCCCCGGTTGGGCACGGGAACGCGTGGGGAAGCCGGGGCGGATGATCGCGCGGCGCGCCTTGCTCGCCGGTACGCTGACGTTGCCGCTGCCGGTGGCGGCGCGGGTTGGCGAGCCCTGGGATGCGGTGGTCGATCCCGCCACCGGCACGCTCGGTGCCGCGCTGGCGCGGGCGGAAAGGGCGGGGCGGCCCTTTCGCATCCTGCTCGGGCCCGGCATCTTCACCGAGAAGCTGACGGTGCGCGCGCCCGGCGTCACCCTCCAGGGCAGCCCCGGCACGATCCTCCAATATGGCACCGCGGCCGGCACGGCGAAGCCCGGCGGCGGCAGCTGGGGGACCGGAGGATCGGGGACGCTCACCATCGCCGCGCCCGACGTGACGCTGCGCGGCCTCACCATCGCCAACAGCTTCGACTATGTCGGCGCGCGGCGCGACGGCGCCGGCAATGGCGCGCAGGCAGTGGCGCTGGCGGTGGGCCGCGAGGCGGACCGCACCACCATCGATCGCTGCGTGCTGCTCGGCTTTCAGGACAGTTTCTACCTCCAGGCCCGCACCCTGATCGCCGATAGCCGCATCGTCGGCGGGGTGGACTTCATCTTCGGCGGCGCCGCGGCCTGGTTCGAACGCTGCGAGCTCGTCACGCGTTATGTCCCGAACGCCGACGGCTTCGGCTATGTCGCCGCGCCCAGCACCCCGGCCTCGCAGGAGTTCGGCCTGGTATTTTCCCGCTGCCGCCTCCGCCGCGAGCCGGGGGTGCCGGATGGCTCGACCTGGCTCGGCCGCCCCTGGCGCGCCGGCGGCAACATGGCGCTCACCGGTCAGGCGGCGTTTCTCCATTGCTGGATGGACGCCCATGTCCGCCGCCAGGGCTGGACCTGGATGGGCTACAAGGGCCCCGATGGCGAGCCGCGCCGCCTGACGCCGCCCGAGGCGCGGCTTTGGGAATTCGCGAGCGCCGGGCCGGGCGCGGGCCCCGCCGGAACCGATCGGCGGCTGCTGACGGCGGAGGCGGCGAAGCGCTTCACCCGGGCCAATGTGATCGGGTTCTAGGCGGGAACTTGCAATGTAGGATTGCGTCTGTTTCCGTGGTCGCGCCGGGAATCGGCCGGCCGCTCTTTGGAATGCTGGAAATACAGGCTTAGCGGATCACCAGGGTCAGCTGGCGCACCAGGCTCCGCTCGATCGGATCATCGAACCGGCAGCCGATATGCGCCCCGTCGTTCCAGACGATGGTCGCCGGCACGGGCAGGTCGTCGCGCAGGCTGAGCCATACCTTGTCGCCGGCGCGGTGCGGGGCCGCGCAGGCGAGGCGGCAGCCATAGACCGAGAGATCGTGGAGCATCGCCTCGACCGGCTTGTTGCCGCGCTTCGTCACGGTGGCGCGGGTGACGAGGATACGATGACGCGTCGCCGCGCGCTGTTCGACGAGCGCGGGTGTCACGGTCCGATATTGCGAGAATTTGGTCGCCATCTCTCTCCGCCCCGGCACGACCCTGCCGCGGACGGTTTAACAAGCGCTTAAGGTCCTCCTCCGGCATAGCGCTCGAGGTGGAGGCGGCTGGCGCGCGTGACGATCACTCTTTTGGGCTGCCGGCAAGGGCCATGGCCAGCAGGGTGGCGATCATTTCTCCTCAAGCACCCTGGTCACGCGTTCCGCCAGCTCCGGTCCGGCATGCAGCCCCAGCTTGCTGCGCCGCCACAGCACGTCCTCGGCGGTGCGGGCCCATTCATGGTCGCGCATCCAGCGTATCTCGGTGGCGGTGAGCCCGGCGCCCAGGTCCTCGCCCAGCTCGGTCCGGTCGCGCAGCATGTCGGCCAGGTTGCAGCCATAGGCATGGGCCATGCGCTCGGCCCGGGCATCGCCCAGGAACGGCCAGCGCGTCCTGACGGTGGCGACGAACCTGTCGAAATCGGCGATCGCGCCGCCGGGGAAGACGCGGGCCCGCGTCACCGGCTCGACCTTGGCGCCGAGTGCCGGCCCGATCTTCGCCAGCGCCTCCTCGGCCAGCGCCCGCGCCGTGGTGATCTTGCCGCCGAAGACCGAGAGCAGGGGCGGGCCGTTCTCGTCGAGCTCGAGCGCATAGTCGCGCGTCACCGACTGGGCCCGGGCGGCGCCGTCATCGTGCAGCGGCCGCACGCCGGACCAGCTCCAGACGATGTCCCCGGAGGTGATCTGGCGGGTGAAATAGCGGTTCACCGCCTCGCAGAGATAGGCCCGCTCCTCCTGCGAGCATATGGCGTCCTCGGGCCGGTCGACCGGGATGTCGGTGGTGCCGATCTCGGTGAAGTCGCCTTCATAGGGAATGGCGAAGACGATCCGCCGGTCGGGCTGCTGGAGGATATAGGCATGGTCGCCGTCGTACAGCCTGGGCACCACGATATGGCTGCCCTTGACCAGCCGGATCCGCGAATGATTAGCAATAGCCAGCTTGTCGAGGAGGTGCCGCACCCAGGGACCGGCCGCGTTGACCAGCCCGCGTGCCTCGACGGTGCGCCCGTCGGACAGCTCGGCATGCCAGGCCCCGCCGTCGCGCCGCGCGGCCAGCAGCTCGGTCCGCGTCGCGATCTCGGCGCCGTGATGCGCGGCATCGAGCGCGTTGGCCAGGGTGAGGCGGGCATCGTCCACCCGGCAGTCCGAATAGACGAAGCCGCTATGGGTGCTGGCCAGCGGATCGGTGAAGGCCTTGTCCCTGGCGTGCAGGCCGCGCGAACGGGGCAGGGTGGAATTGCCGCCCACCGCCAGCGCGTCGTACAGATAGAGGCCGAGTCGGACCATCCACCAGGGCCGCACCGCATGGGCATGGGGCAGCACGAAGGTGAGCGGGCGGATCAGGTGGGGGGCGGCCTCCAGCAGCCGCTCGCGCTCGTGCAGCGCCTCGCGGACCAGGCGGAACTCGTAGCTCTCGAGATAGCGCAGCCCGCCATGGATCAGCTTGGTCGAGGCCGAGCTGGTATGGCTGGCCAGGTCGTCCTTCTCGACGAGCAGCACGTTGAGCCCGAGCAGCGAGGCTTCACGGGCGATCGCGCACCCGTTGATCCCGCCGCCGGTGATGAGCAGGTCATATGCCACGGAGGCAGGTTACGGCGTTGGCAGCGAGCCCGCGAGTCCCTATCTTGGGGGCCAATGGCAAAAACCAAAATCAAAGCAGGGCTGCCCACGCGGCAGCAGATTCTCGATTTCATCACCAATTCCGATACCCCGGCGGGCAAGCGCGAGATCGCCAAGGCCTTTGGGCTGCATGGGCAGGACAAGATCCTGCTCAAGGCCTTGCTGAAGGACATGAGCGACGAGGGGCTGATCGACGTCGCCCCGGGCCGCGCCTTCCACAGGATGGGCGGCGTGCCCAAGGTCACCGTGCTGCGCATCACCGATGCCGATGGCGACACGACCTGGGCGGTGCCCGAGCGCTGGGAGGCCGAGGGCGTGCCCGTGCCGCGTCTGCGGGTCCGCGAGGCCCGCGGCAAGCGCTCGGCGCTGGCGATCGGCGACCGCATCCTTGCCCGCACCGAGGAGGCCGGCAACGGCTGGATCGCCCATCCGATGAAGAAGCTCGCCCGCGGCGAGGAGCTGATGCTCGGCGTGCTCAAGGAAGAGGCCGGGCGGCTCTGGCTGCAGGGCGTGGAAAAGAAGGAGCGGCGCAACTGGCCGGTCTCCGATGCCGGCGGCGCCGAATCGGGCGATCTCGTCCTTGCCGAAAAAGCGGGCCGGCCGCCGCGGATCACCGCCAAGGTGGTCGAGGTGCTGGGCGATCCCTTCGCGCCGCGCAGCTTCTCGCTGATCGCGATCCACCGGCATTCGATCCCCAATGTCTTCTCGGAGGATCTTCTCGACGAGGCCGAGCGCGTCTCGCGCCTCGATCTCGGCAAGCGCGAGGACCTTCGCCATCTGCCCATCGTCGCGATCGACCCGGCGGATGCCCGCGATCATGACGACGCGGTCTGGGCCGCGCCCGACGACGATCCGAAGAACGAAGGCGGCTGGAAGGCGGTGGTCGCGATTGCCGATGTCAGCTTCTATGTCCGCCCCGGCTCCGAGCTGGACCGCGAGGCGCGCAAGCGCGGCAACTCGGTCTATTTCCCCGATCGCGTCGTGCCGATGCTGCCCGAGATCCTCTCGGCCGAGGTCTGTTCCCTGAAGCAGGGCGAGGATCGGGCAGCGCTCGCCTGCCACCTCCAGATCGGCAGGCATGGCGAGCTGAAGAGCTGGCGCTTCACCCGCGCCGTGGTGAGCATCGCCGCGAACATCGCCTATGAAGACGCCCAGGCGGCGATCGACGGGAAGCTGGAGCATCCGCTGACCGAGACCGCGCTGCGGCCGCTCTGGGGCTGCTGGGCGGCACTCAACAAGGCGCGCGACAAGCGCGAGCCGCTCGATCTCGATCTGCCCGAGCGGCGGATCGTGCTCGACGAGATGGGGCGCATCCTCTCGGTGGCGCCGCGCGAGCGGCTCGATGCCCACAAGCTGATCGAGGACTATATGATCGCGGCGAACGTCGCCGCGGCCAAGGCGCTGGAGGCGAAGAAGGCGCCGGTGATGTACCGCATCCACGAGCCGCCGGCCCGCGAGAAGCTCGTCGCGCTGCGGGAATATCTCAAGACCTTCGGCATCGAGTTCGCGCTGGGCCAGGTGATCAAGCCGGCCACCTTCAACCGCATCCTGGAGCGGGTGGGAGAGAGCGACTTCCGCGAGCAGGTGATGCAGCAGGTGCTGCGGACGCAGACCCAGGCCTATTACGGCCCCGCCAATCACGGCCATTTCGGCCTGTCGCTCGGCAGCTATGCCCATTTCACTTCGCCGATCCGCCGCTATGCCGATCTGATCGTCCACCGGGCGCTGGTCGAGGCCTATGCGCTGGGCCCCGGCGGGCTCACCGCCGAGGAAGCCGCCGGGATGGAGCGGATCGGCGAGAGCATCTCCAGTCTCGAGCGCCGGGCAATGGAGGCCGAGCGGGAGACGATCGACCGCTATGTCGCCGCCTATCTCGCCAACCATGTCGGCGAGGTGCTGGAGGCGCGGATCACCGGCGTGCAGAGCTTCGGCTTCTTCGCCACCGTCGATGGCGTGGGCGGCGACGGGCTGGTGGCGGCGCGGGACCTGGGCACCGAATATTTCCGCTACGACGAAGCCGGGCAGCGGCTGGTGGGCGACGAGAGCGGCGAGGAATTCACCCTGGGCCAGCGCCTCCGGCTCCGGCTGGTGGAGGCCAATCCGGTCTCCGGCGCGCTCCGCTTCGAGCTGCCCGACGGCAAGGGCTCGGCGGGCCCGTCCGCCTTCGCCAGGGATCGCGGCAAGGGGCGCCCCCGCCCGATCAAGCGCCGCGGCCGGCCGCCCAACATCCGGCACAAGAGCCGCTGAGCGAGGACGATTGAACCGGCGGGCGCAGGGGTTTATGCTCGCATCCTCATATTCGGGGGGAACCGACCCGATGTCGATGCCCGTCCTCTTCGTCCCGGCCCGCGCCGCCGCAGCGACGCGGGATGGGCCGGCGGCGCTCAGATGATGTTCCGATCCCATGCTCCGGTCTCCATCGGCGCATTGGCCATGCGCGCGCGGCGGCGGATCCGCGCGCATTTCTTCGCCCAGCATGCGGTGACCGCCGAGGAGGCGGTCGCCTTCGTGCCGCAGGACCGGATCGAACGGACCCAGTTCGAGCGCATGCGCGGCGCCGGCCTCGTCCATGAGGCGGAAGCGGGCCGCTATTGGTTCGACCTGCCCGCCTTCCGGAAGCAGCTGGACCGGACCCGGGCGATCATGGTGCCGGTGGTGATCGTCCTCTGCCTCGCCATCGCCGGGGTCGGCATGCTGTTCTACTGATCAGTCGACCGCGAAGCTGAGGCCGGCACGCGCCTCGAGCCGTTTGGCCAGCGGCGCGGCCATCAGGCTTCCCGCCGTCCAGATCCCGCCCTTGCCCGCCGCCGGCACATCCTCGATCAGGCAGAGCGCGCTCTCGGCGATCATCTTGCTCGTCGAGCCATAGCCGGGATCCCGGTCGCCCTTCACCGTGGCGGAGAGGCGCTGCCCCTCGGGCATCTCCGCCACGAAGGCGAGGTCGTAGAAGCCGGTCTCGCGCTCTTCCTTGCTCGGCCCTTCGCCCGGCGCCGGTCCCTTGTCCGCGGCCATCGGATTGACCTTGGCCAGCGCTTCCGCCGCCGCCTTGCCGATCTCGCCCAGGCCGGGAACGACCAGCATCTCGTCATAGCGGAAGTCCGCGCCATAGGGCTGACCGGCCAGGAAGTTCGAGCGATGGACGTTCTTGGTATTGATCACCGCCATCATGAAGGGCGCGACCCACGCGTCGACCGCTTCGTCATGATAGGGCACCATGCCGTTCGGCTGGGCCGGCCCCTCGAAGCCCGGCGTGAGCGCGAAGGGATCGAGCATCAGCTTGAGGATCGCGGGATCCCTGGCCGCCGCGGCCATCGAGGCCTTGCCGCTGGCGAAGGTGCCGCCCGAGAAAGTGCCCTTCATCGCCCGCACCCGGCCCTTCACCCGTGGCGCCGGCTTGCCGAAGCGGGCGATCGCCGCCTGCTGCACGGCCCACACGCCGAGATCGAAGGGGATCGAATCGAAGCCGCAGGAGAAGACGATGCGCGCGCCGCTGGCCTTGGCCGCATCTTCGTACTTGCGGATCATCTGGCCCATCCAGGCCGGTTCGCCGCACAGATCGACATAGGCGGTGCCGGTCTCGACACAGGCGGCGAGCAGCGCCTCGCCATGGAGCTGATAGGGGCCCACCGTGGTGATCACCACCGTGGCGCGGGCCACCATCGCCTTCAGGCTGGCGGGATCATCGGCATTGGCGGTGAGCAGCGGCGTGGAGGCCGGCGCGCCGATCGCGTCGCGGACCTCCTGCAGCTTGGTGAGCGAGCGCCCGGCCATCGCCCATTTCACGTCCGGATAATGGCCCGCGAGATATTCCGCGACGAGGCGGCCGGTGAAGCCGGTGGCGCCATAGACGATGATATCGAACTCGCGGTCTGCCATCTGCCTGTTTCCTGCTCCTCGACGCTCAACCGGCTGGTTGAACGATTCATTGAATCTCTTGGCGCACTCGCATGTGTGCATGGGAGTGCGGGCGGCCTGCCCGGCTTCCGAAGCGACGCGGCGAGTGACGGCTTCAGTGAAGCAGGGAAATTCCAACATTGGAAGAGGCGGTATGGTGATTGACGTAGCGTATCGGCCATTCGGCGCTTCTTCGTCATGCTGAACTCGTTTCAGCATCCAAGGTGCCGCGACGGATGTCGCTTGTGGGGCGTTGGACCCTGAAACAAGTTGGCGTTTATCCCCTCGGGACAAGTTTATCCCCTTGGGATAAGGCGTGCCCGATAGCCGTCATCCCCGCGCAGGCGGGGATCCAGGGTAGTTGCGGGATATCGGCACCACCGCGCGAACGCTCTCAGGAAGTGCCAGGAATGCCTTGCACTTGTGCCGCGCCTGGCCCTGGATCCCCGCCTGCGCGGGGATGACGAAATAAATCAAAGCCTTGATCGGGTTTTGACCCTAGGTTGAGAACCCAAGCAAGTATTTGATTTTCTACTGTCATCCCGGCCTTGCGCCGGGATCCCGCTTCCTCCTGTGCTGGCGAGATAGCGGGACCCCGGCGCAAGGCCGGGGTGACGAAGGAAGAATATGAGTCCTCAACCTAGCCCCGCGTCTCGCGCAGCGCGTTCCACAGCGTCTTCACTTCGCGGTTGAGCGCCCCCAGGTCCTCGCCGCGCATTCCCGAGCGGACCAGCAGTTCCTCCGCCAGGCACCCGCATTCCTCGCGCATGTGGCGGCCGCGATCGGTGAGGCGCACCTGGACCTGGCGCTCGTCCTGCGGATTGCGCTCGCGCGTGACGAAGCCCGCCGCTTCCAGCCGCTTCACCAGCGGCGTCACCGTGCTCGATTCGAGCGCCAGCCGGTCGGCGACCGCGCCCACGGTGCGGCCGTCCTGCTCCCACAGCGCATGGAGCACCAGATATTGCGGATAGGTGATGCCGAGCCGATCGAGCATCGGCTTATAGGCACGGGTGATCGCCATGCTCGTCGCATAGAGCGAGAAGCAGAGCTGATCGTCGAGGGGCATCGCGGCGGGCATGTTCGTCTCCTTGGCCGGGGCCGATAGCATCAAAAACCATATCGCGATAACGAATTCGCTGGACAAGGCCCGACTCGCGCATTAGCTGAACAATATCGCGATAAATGATATCGCAAACTATGAATGAGGAGATCGAGCATGTCGGTTGACGTAAAGTACAGCACCCGCGCTACCGCCACCGGCGGCCGCGACGGCGAGGCCCGCAGCGAGGACGGGCGCTTCGTCGCCAGGCTCTCGACGCCGAAGGAACTGGGCGGCGCGGGCGGCGAGGGGACCAACCCCGAGCAGCTGTTCGCGGCCGGCTATTCGGCCTGTTTCATCGGTGCGCTGAAGGTCGCGGGCATGCAGCTCAAGATCAAGGTTCCGGCCGAGACCAGCGTGACCGCGACGGTGGGCATCGGCCCGCGCGCGGCGGGCGGCTTCGGCATCACCGCCGATCTGGAAGTCAGCCTGCCCGGCGTGGAGCGCGCCGATGCCGAGAAGCTTGTCCAGGCCGCGCACCAGATCTGCCCCTATTCGAACGCGACGCGCAACAACCTCGATGTGGGGCTGACGATCGCCTGAGGCGGGGCTTGGCCCGATCGCTGCCGGTCCGCCGGGCATGGAGCCTCCGTGCCGCTCCGGGCCGGCAGCCGATCGGGATCAGCCGGTCCGCTTGCGCACCAGCACGTCCTGCAGCACGAGCGCGTCCAGCGCCGTCTCGGCGAACAGCGCGACGGCTTCCTCCGGGCGCTCGACCATCGGCATGCCGCGCCGGTTGAAGCTGGTGTTGAGCAGCACGGGAATGCCGGTCCGCGCATGGAACGCGTCGAGCAGCGCTGCGAATTCGGGGTTCCAGTTCCGCTGCACCGTCTGGACCCGCGCGGTGCCGTCGACATGGGTGACGTTGCGCAGCGCCCCGGCCAGTTCGGCGCGGGTGCGATCGACCAGGATCATATACGGGCTGTCGCGGCCCGATTCGAAGCAGCGGGCGGCGTGCTCGGGCAGCACGGCCGGGGCGAAGGGGCGGAAATCCTCGCGGAACTTGATGTTGGCGTTGATATGGTCGCCCATGCCCGGCCAGCCCGGATGGGCGAGGATCGAGCGGCGGCCGAGCGCGCGGGGGCCGAATTCGCTGCCGTCCCGGAACCAGCCGACCGTCCTGCCCTCGGCGAGCAGGGCGGCGACTTGCGCGGCGAGCGTTTCGGGCCGGGTGACCTCCCAGTCGTCCGGCGCATCGGCCAGGGCCGCGCGGATCGCCGCGGGGCCATAGGCGCGGCCGAAGCAGGTGCCGCCGTCGTGCGGCGCCTTTTCCTGGCCGAGCAGCTCGATCCAGCCATGATAGGCGCAGCCGAGCGCGATGCCGTTGTCGCCCGCGGCGGGCTCCATATAAAGCTGGTCGACCACGCCGTCCTCGAGCAGCCGGGCATTGGCGACGGCGTTGAGCGCGACGCCGCCGGCATAGCAGACCTGGCTTGCGGGGAAGCGGGCGAGCCGGTCCTGGAACAGCGCGGCGATCGCCGCCTCCACCTGGCGCTGCGCCCAGAAGGCGATGTCGGCATAATATTGGAAGTCCGCGCGGAAGGCGTCATGGCCGGAGGCGGGGCGATCGAGCGCCGCTTTCCACGCATCGGCGACGAAGATGCGGCCCTCGCGCATCTCGAAGGCGGCGGCATCCACCGCGCCGGGGCGGCCATAGGGGGCCAGGCCCATCAGCTTGCCGACATCGTCGAGATTGCCGAAGACATAATGGCTCACCGCCGAATAGAAGCCGCCGATCGAGTGGCGGGTCGCGTTCATGCGGAAGCGATCGGCGCCGTGGTCGAGCGGGCTGAAATCCTTGACGAGCGGCGTCATGCGGCGGCCGTCGAAATGGTAGAAGCTGTCCTTCTCGCACCACATCGGCGCGCCGGGGCCGGTGAGCTCGTCCGGCAGGGCGGCGCCGGCCAGGTCGGTGCATTGCGCAAGCGGGCTGCCACAGCCGTCCACCACCAGGATCGCGCAGCTGCCGAACGGGCTGGTGCCGGCCGCGCTCCAGGCATGGGCGAGATGGTGGGAGATAGTGGCGATCGGCGGATGGGCATCGTCCGCGAACAGGCGGGGGCCATGGAAGCGGGCCCGGGGCGGCACGTCGAAATTGGCCGACTGGACGACCAGGGCGATGTCCGCAAGGGCGATCCCCTCGGCGTCCAGGCAATAGCGAATGGCGTCGCTGTCGTTGCCGCCGTCATGCTTGCGGCGCGTGAGCCGTTCCTTCTCGATCCCGACCGCGACCTGGCCGTTCCGCAGCAGCACCGCCGAGCCATTGTGCGACAGCCCCGTGCCGAGGACGTAAACCGGTTTTTCCATTCCTGCCCCGTACCCTCTCCCCGCGGCGAGTGAAGCAGACCGGATCGGGTGTGGGAAGCGCGGTTCGATCCGCCGCGGGGCTAGGTTGAGGACTCATTTAAGCCACGCGGTGATAAGGGCTACGAGAGCGATGGCAGCGAGGTAGTTTGTGGCATGCCGGTCGTATCTGGTAGCG
>NZ_JBIVQA010000015.1:0-116869 GCF_044754985.1 Sphingomonas sp. NPDC092440
GGTGGGCGACGATCCAGTCGGCCAGGTCGCGCGGGCGCACCTGGTGGAAGCTCGGCGAGAACATCACCGCGCAGATCGAGGTCAGTCCGTGCTCGGTGACGATGCCCTTGGACCACTCGTAGTCCTCGCGGCTGCAGATCACGAACTTGATCTGGTCGCGCGCGCTCAGCAGCGGCAGGTTGCTCCACAGGTTGCGGTGAGCTTCCTTGGAGTCCGGGGTCTTGATGTCGAGCACGCGCGACACGCGCGGATCGACCGCGGCGATGTCGATCGCGCCGGAGGTTTCCAGCGAGACCTCGTAACCGGCATCGCACAGGCGCTTGAGCAACTCGATGCAGCGCTTCTGCGCCAGCGGCTCGCCGCCGGTCACGCAGACGTGGCGCGCGCCGTGCTGGGCGACCTCGGCCAAGATCGCTTCGAACGTCCACCACTCGCCGCCGTGGAAGGCGTAGGCGGTGTCGCAGTACTGGCAGCGCAGCGGGCAGCCGGTCAGGCGCACGAACACCGTCGGCCAACCGATGCTGTCGGATTCGCCTTGCAGCGACAGGAAGATTTCGGTCAGCCGCAGGCGCTCGGAGGACGGCGCGGCGGCCGTCTCGGAGACAACGGCGTTCATGGCGGGACTCAGTTGCGCAACCGGCTCAGCTGGATCGCGTTGAGGCGATCGGCGGCCGTGCGCGCGGCGTCGGTACCGGGATACCGGTTGGCCACGTCGGCGAGCGTGCGCTCGGCGGCGTCGACCTGTTTCAGCCCGAACTGGGCCAGGCCGACCTTGAGCAGGGCCCCGGCGGCCTTGTCGTGGGTCGGATAGCGATCGAGCAGAGCCTGGAACTGCTCCTGCGCAAGCTGGTAGTTCTGAGTGACGTAGTAGCTCTCGCCCAGCCAATACAGCGCGTTGGGCGTGTAGGTGCCGTTCGGGTGCGCGGCCAGGAACTCCTGGAACAGGCGCGCCGATTCGACGTACTGCCCGGCCTTGAGCTGGTTGAACGCGGCGTCGTAGGCGGCGCGTTCGTCGCCGCTTTGCGCCAGCAGGCCCGGATCGCCGTGCACGCTGGGCGGAGTGTCCTTCACCGCCGGCGGCGGCGGCGAAGGCTTGGCGGACGCTTGCGGCCCCGGCGCGGCGGCGGCGGGCGCGCCGCTTTCGAGCCGGTTGAGGCGGTTGTCGGTATCCAGGTACTGGGCCTTGCTCGATTCCTGCAGCTGGCGGTTCTGCTGCTGCAATTCCTCGACCTGCGAGCGCAGGGCCTGCATTTCCGACTTGAGCTGGTTGACCTGGTTGAGCAGGTCCATGTTGGCCTGGTTGTCGGACGCGCGCTGTTCCAGCGTCGCGACCCGATCGGCCAGGCTCGCGCGCTGGGCGAAAGCGGGCGTGGGGGGCCCCCCGGGCGCCCCCCCCGCCGATTTACTTGACGCCCTTTTCGCTGATGCTCTTCTTGAGCAACTGGGGTGCCGCCGGCGCGACTGCCTTGATCGTGGTCGGAGTCATCGACAAGCGCGACGGCATGGTCGCATCCGCCGCCGTGACCGCTTCGGCTGCTGCCGGCGGCGCATTCCCGTTCTCCGCGGCCCCGCCGGACGGGCAGGCGCCCTCGGGCTCGGCACTCCGCCCGGTCGGATTGACCCCGCCCTTCACCACGATCCCGCCGATCGGCGTGCCCGGCGCGCAGCGTGCGTAGCTGGACGAGGCGGCACCCGGCTGCCCGGTGAGCGTCCCCGCCTTCGCCTTTTCCTTGGCCGCGATGGCCGGCGCATCCTGCGCCAAGGCGGGTGCCGCGGCGGCGGTCACCGCCAGCATCGCCCAGAACGCCACATGATATTTCCTCATGTCTCCTCTCCTTCCTTCACGAAATTGCAGGTTCGATCCTGAATTTGCGGTGAACTCGTCGCGCCACCGTAACAAGGCGATATGGGCTGCATTTTCGATGATCGGGTATGCCGGGGGCGCTTTGGGGCTGGACTTGAATCGATTCTCGGGCATTAGCGATTGGTGTTGCCGATCTTCCAGCGATGGAGAGGATTTCGATGAAAGTGCTGGTGCCGGTCAAGCGGGTGCTTGACTACAACGTGAAGCCGCGGGTGAAGGCGGACGGGACGGGGGTCGACCTCGCCAACGTCAAGATGAGCATGAACCCGTTCGACGAGATCGCGATCGAGGAAGCCGTGCGCCTGAAGGAAAAGGGCGCGGCGACCGAGGTGGTGGTGGTCACCATCGGCGTCGCCAAGGCGGAGTCGGACGTGCTGCTGACCGCGCGCGCCATGGGTGCCGACCGTGCGATCCTGATCCAGACCCCGGAAGACCTTGGCTCCGAGATCGAGCCGCTGGCCGTCGCCAAGCTGCTCGCCAAGGTTGCCGAGGAAGAGCAGCCCGGGCTCATCATCCTGGGCAAGCAGGCGATCGACGACGATTCGAACCAGACCGGCCAGATGCTGGGCGCGCTGCTCGGCTGGCCCCAGGGCACCTTCGCCTCGAAGGTCGAGCTGGGCGGCCAGGGCGTGCAGGTGACGCGCGAAGTCGATGGCGGCCTCGAGACGGTGGACCTCAAGCTGCCGGCGATCGTCACGACCGATCTGCGCCTCAACGAGCCGCGCTACGCCACGCTGCCGAACATCATGAAGGCCAAGTCCAAGCCGGTCGCGAAGAAGACCGTCGCGGATTACGGAGTCGACGTCGCCCCGCGTCTCAAGACGCTCAAGGTCGTCGAGCCGGCCAAGCGCACGGCCGGCGTCAAGGTGGGTTCGGTCGACGAGCTGGTCGAGAAGCTCAAGGCGCTGGGAGTGGCGAAATGAAGACGCTGGTTTGGGTCGAGCACGACAATCAGAACCTCAAGGACGCCACGCTCTCGGCGGTCACCGCCGCGGCGAAGCTGGGCGAGGTCCATCTCCTCGTCGCCGGCAAGGGCGTCGACGGCGTTGCCAAGGCGGCGGCGGCGATCGAGGGCGTGGGCAAGGTCCATGTCGCCGATGACGCCGCGTACGAGCATTTCCTCGCCGAGAATGTCGCGCCGCTGATCGTGTCGCTGATGGGCTCGCACGACGCGGTGCTGTTCCCGGCGACCACCACAGGCAAGAACATCGCGCCGCGCGTGGCCGCCGCGCTCGACGTGATGCAGATCTCGGACATCCTCTCGGTCGAGGGTGCCGACACCTTCACCCGCCCGATCTATGCCGGCAACGCGATCGCCACCGTGCAGACCAGCGACAAGAAGCTGGTGATCACCGTGCGCGGCACCGCCTTCCCCAAGGCGGCGACGACCGGCGGCAGCGGCACGATCGAGGCCGTCGCGAGCGAAGGCGGAGCCAGTGCAGATAGGGGCCTGTCGAGTTTCGCGGGCGCCGAGATCGCCAAGTCCGAGCGTCCGGAGCTGACCAGCGCCAAGGTGATCGTCTCGGGCGGCCGCGCGCTCGGCTCGTCGGAGCAGTTCCACGCGCAGATCGATCCGCTGGCGGACAAGCTCGGCGCCGCCGTCGGCGCTTCGCGCGCCGCCGTGGACGCGGGCTATGCGCCGAACGACTATCAGGTCGGCCAGACCGGCAAGATCGTCGCCCCCGAAGTCTATGTCGCGATCGGCATCTCGGGTGCGATCCAGCACCTGGCGGGCATGAAGGACTCGAAGACGATCATCGCGATCAACAAGGACGAGGACGCGCCGATCTTCCAGGTGGCGGACATCGGCCTGGTCGGCGACCTGTTCAAGATCGTGCCGGAGCTTACCGAGAAGCTCTGATCTTGGCGCTTTCGCTGAACGCGGATGGGGCGGCGCACCTTGCCGGTGCGGCCGCCCCTTTTCTGGATGCGCTGCTGGCGCTTGCCGCGCGCCAGCCGGCGGGCCGTGCCGGAATCCGGCTGCACGATGTGCAGGGCCTGGCCGCGCTGCTCGGCCCGGACATGCTCGGCGCCTTGGCTCCCGGCATGCGCCCGGTCCGGGCGATCCTGTTCGACAAGAGCCCCGGCGCCAACTGGGCGCTCGGCTGGCACCAGGACCGCACGATCGCAGTGCGCGCGCGCCGCGATTCGGGCCCTGGTCGCGCAAACGGGGATTGCTCCACGTGGAACCGCCCTTCGCGCTGATCGCGGCGATGCGGACGATGCGCGTCCATCTCGATCCGGTGCCCGAGGACAATGCGCCGCTGCTGATCGCGCCGGGCTCGCACCGGCTGGGCCGGATCACCGAGGGCGACCTTGCCGGCGTGGTCGAGCGCTGCGGCACTGCCGCCTGCCTCGCCCAGCCGGGCGATGTCTGGCTCTACGCCACGCCGATCGTCCATGCCTCGGCCGCCAGCGGCGGCAGGCGGCATCGCCGGGTGCTGCAGGTGGACTATTCGGCGGCCGCGCTGCCGGGCGGGCTGGACTGGCTGGGCGTGTGAAGCGCCGGGTGCCCGGTCATTCCACCGGCTTGATGCTTTCGACCAGGATGTTGGTGCGCCCGGGCGGGGCGGTGTTCACGGCTTCGCGCGCATCGCATTTCGGATCGGGCGCGAGCGCGTACCAATGGATCCGGGTGCGCTGGCGCAGCGTGCGGAACAGCTTGCCCGTGGCGGGGACGGTCATCTGCGCGTCGAAGCGCCCGTCGGTGGACATGATCGCCCGCCATTCCAGCGGCTCGGCGCGCAGCGTGGCCTTTTTCGCGTCGAGATAGTCGTTCTGGATCATCGCCGGCTCCAGCTGCACCACCAGGTCGCTGCCGCCCATGATGTTGGTGAAGCCGACATTGGAGAATTCCTCCACCGACCAGCTGCCGTCCCTGGCCGCCTCGCCCCAGCCGACGCGCAGCGGGCTGCCGCGGCGCACCGCCGCGATCAGCGCCGCGCGGCTCCCCGCGACGTCCTCGCCCTGGGGGCCGTTGGCGAAGAGCAGGCGCCAGTCCGAGGGGCAGGCGTCCGGCGCGGCGAGCGAGAGGAGGGCGGCGGCGAGCATGGCGCCAGGATAGGCGATCGCGGGAGTGCCGGAAAGGGCGGCTGCCATGCGGCGCGCGCAACCCCGGATGCGCGCGCCGGGGGTTGACGCTGCAGTGCAGCATACGCACTTGAGGCGCATGCACGCCCCCGCTCCCCGCGTCCACAATGTCGGCCTGGTCCATTTCGCGCTGGCGATGGGCGGCTTCGCGATCGGCACCACCGAATTCGCGACGATGAGCCTGGTGCCCTATATGGCGGAGGGGCTGAAGATCGACGTGCCCAGCGCCGGCCATGTCATCAGCGCCTATGCGCTCGGGGTGGTGGTGGGGGCGCCGTTGATCGCGGTGGCGGCGGCGAAGCTCTCGCGCCGGTTGACGCTGATCCTGCTGATGACCGGTTTCGCGCTGTTCAACACGCTGAGCGCGCTTGCGCCCGATTATCGCTGGCTGCTGCTGTTCCGCTTCCTGTCGGGGCTGCCGCACGGCGCCTATTTCGGCATCGCCGCCCTGGTCGCCGCTTCGCTGGTGCCGGTCAACAAGCGTTCCCAGGCGGTGGGGCGGATGATGTTGGGGCTCACCGTGGCGACGATCCTGGGGGTGCCGCTCGCCAACTGGCTGGGCCAGGCGCTGGGCTGGCGCTGGGGCTTCGTGGTGGTCGGCGGGCTCGCGCTGGCAACGGTGGCGCTGGTCGCGGCGCTCGCCCCTCGCGATCCGCCGCAACGGGGCGCGAGCCCGCTCAAGGAGCTGGGGGCGCTCGCCAATGGCCAGGTGTGGCTTACGCTCGGCATCAGCGCGATCGGCTTTGGCGGGATGTTCTGCGTCTATACCTATGTCGCCTCGACCATGCTGGAAGTGACCGGGGCCTCGCCGGGCATGATCCCCGTCGTCCTCGCCATCTTCGGCATCGGCGCGACCGCGGGCAGCATCATCGTGCCCAGATTCGCCGATCGCGCGCTGATGCCGACGGCGGCGGCGCTGCTGCTCGGCAGCGCGGTGGCGCTGGCGCTCTATCCCCTTGCCGCCGGCCAGCTGTGGAGCCTGGCGCTCGACATCGCCGCGATCGGGTTCCTGGGCGCGCTCGGCGCCGTGCTGCAGACCCGGCTGATGGACGTGGCGGGCGAGGCGCAGGGGCTTGCCGCCTCGCTCAACCATTCGGCGTTCAACTTCGCCAACGCGCTCGGCCCCTGGCTGGGCGGCCTCGCCATCGCGGCCGGCTATGGCTGGACGTCGACCGGCTGGGTGGGCGCGCTGCTGTCGCTCGGCGGGTTCGCGGTGCTGGTGGTGGCGGTGCTCGCCGAGCGCAGGACGAGATAGCCGGCGATTGCCGAGAGGATCGAGCCGGCGAGCACGCCGATCTTCACCTGGTCGATCAGCTCGGGGCGGTCGGGAAAGGCCAGGCCGCCGATGAACAGGCTCATGGTGAAGCCGATGCCGGCGAGCAGCGACACGCCATAGATCTGGCGCCAGCCGCCCGGGCGCGTCGCGAAGCCGGTCCGCACCGCGATCCAGATGCTGCCGAAAATGCCCAGCTGCTTGCCGAGGAACAGGCCGAGCGCGATGCCCAGCGGCAGCGGGGCGAGCAGCACCGAAAGCGAGACCCCGGCCAGCGAGACCCCGCTATTGGCGAAGCCGAACAGCGGCACGATCAGATAGGCCGACCAGGGATGCAGCGCATGCTCGAGCCGGTGCAGCGGCGAGGCGACATCGTCGGGGTGGCCGGGCGATTTGACGATCGGGATGGTCATGGCGGCGGCCACGCCGGCGACGGTCGCATGGATGCCGGAGAGGAAGACCAGGTACCAGAGCAGCAGGGCGAGCAGCAGGTAGATCCACAGCCGCCGCACGCCGCTGCGGTTGAGCAGGTACATGGTGGCGAGCACGATCGCCGCCCCCGCCAGCGCCAGGGTGCTGATATGCGCGGTATAGGCGAGGGCGATGATCGCCACCGCCCCCATGTCGTCGACGATCGCGACGGTGGTGAGGAACAGCTTGAGCGATGCCGGCGCGCGGCTGCCCAGTATCGCGAGCACGCCGATCGCGAAGGCGATGTCGGTCGCGGCCGGAATCGCCCAGCCATTGGCGAGGCCGGGCGTGCGGCCGGCTATGGCAAGGTAGACGATCGCCGGGCCGATCATGCCGGCGGCGGCGGCCACCACCGGCAGGCGGCGGCGCTCCCAGCTGGCGAGCCGGCCGTCGACGAACTCGCGCTTGATCTCCAGCCCGACGAGCAGGAAGAACACTGCCATCAGGCCGTCATTGATCCACAGATGCACGGTCATCGGCCCGTGCACGGCGGAGAGCGTGGGGCCGATCTCCCGGTGGAGCGTGTGGAAATAGGTTTCCGAGATGCCGGGAACATTGGCGGCGATCATCGCGAGGATGGCGGCGGCGATCAGGATGATGCCGCCCGCGGCCTCGCTCCTGAGGAAGTCGCGCAGTGCCGATTCGGCCCGGGCGGGAGCTTTGGCGAGCGTCTCGGCCGCCTCTTCGATCTCGCGCATGCGCTGCCCATTGCCTCCCTGCTTGCCTGGCGCGGCCGTTCTATGGGGTGGATGTCGCGCTGCAAAGCCCATAGCCTTGGGGGATGGACAGCTCCTCTCCAACGCATGGCTGGGCCATGCCCTGGCGCTGGTGGCGCCGCGTGGTCGTCGGCTCGGTCGAGCATGGCGCGGTGCTTGCGCGCGTGCATGCCGATTCCGGCTTCAGCGGGCGCTATGCCTTTCTCGTGGTCGTCTCGGGGCTGATCTCCATCCTCGGGCTGCTGCTGCCGTCCTCCGCCGTGCTGATCGGCGCGATGCTGATCTCGCCGCTGATGATGCCGATCATCGGCCTGGGCTTCGGCATCGCCACTTTCGACCTGGCCGAGATCCGCCGGGCCGCCTTCGCCCTGGCCGCCGGCGCGGCGATCGCGGTGCTGCTGTGCGCGGGCTTCGTCGCGCTCTCGCCCGTGCAGACGGTGACGAGCGAGATCGCGGCGCGGACCAAGCCCAATCTGTTCGACCTGCTCGTCGCCCTGCTCTCGGCGGTGGCGGGCGGCTATGCGCTGATCCGCGGGCGCGGCGAGACGGTGGTGGGCGTGGCGATCGCCATCGCGCTGATGCCGCCGCTCGCGGTGGTGGGCTTCGGCGTCGCGACGCTGAACGGCACCGTGGCCGGCGGCGCGCTGCTGCTGTTCCTGACCAACCTCGTCACCATCGCGCTCACTGCGGCGGTGATGGCGCGGCTCTACGGGTTCGGCGGCCATCTCTCGCCGTCCCAGACCCGGCTGCAGGGGCTGCTGATCATCCTCGGGCTGGTGGCGCTGGCGGTGCCGCTGGGCATCGCGCTGCGGCAGATCGCCTGGGAAGCGCTGGCCCAGCGCCAGGTGCGCGAGGCGATCCGCGCCAGCTTCCCGCGCGAGGCCCGGATCAGCCAGCTCGACATCGATTTCGCGGGGCGGCCCGAGCGGATCCGCGCGGTGGTCTTCACTCCGGTCCTGCGGGCGGACGGCGATGCCATGGCCGGCACGGCGATCCGGGCGGCGCTGGGCCATGCGGTGGACGTGCATGTCGACCAGGTCCGGGTGGGCGGCGAGAGCGGCGCGAGCGAATCGGCGCAGATCGCCGCGGCCCAGTCGCGCGAGCGGGAGCGGTCCGAGGCGGATCTGCTGCGCGAGCGGCTGGCGCTGGTGGCGGGCGACGGGAATACCGTCCTGCTCGACGGCACCGCGCGCCGCGCCGAGGTCCGCGCCGCGCCGCTGCCCGGCGCATCGCTCGCCAGCTATCGCGCGCTCGAGCAGCGCGTGGCGGCGACGGTGCCGGACTGGCAGGTGACGCTGCTGCCGCCCGCCGCGCCGCTGCCGCCGGTCGGCTTCGACGGCGATGCGCCCGATGCGGAAGGCCTTGCCGCGCTCGATACCGCGATCTGGGGGGCGCGGCGCCTGCATCTGCCGATCGGCGTGTCGGGCCGGCGCGCCGACGCGGTGATCGCGCGGCTGGAGGCGGCCGGAATCGCTGCTGTCCGCCTGCCCGGCAACGGCGCGCAGGCGGTGCTGGCCTGGCAGGCGCCCTGAGCCCTCAGGCCCGGGCCAGCGCCTCGGCGATCAGCTTGCGGCTGTTCTCGATCCCGTAGAGCGCGATGAAGCTGCCCATGCGCGGCCCCTGCTCGCTGCCCAGCAGCGTCTCGTAGAGCGCCTTGAACCAGTCGCGCAGATTCGCGAACGCATCGGTCTTGCCGATCTCGTAGACGATGTTCTGGATATCCTCGGCCGAGGCATTTTCCGGCAGCTCGGCGAGCTGCGCGTCGAGCTGGCGCAGCGCGCCCGCTTCGGCTGCGCTCGGGGCGCGGCGCTGCAAGCCCGGCTCGACGAAATCCTTCGCATAGCGGATCGCATAGCCGACCATCCGGTCGAGCTCGGGATGGCTCTCGGGCGAAAGCTCCGGCGCATAGCGGCGCAGGAACCCCCAGATCGTCTCGCGATTGCCCACGCCCGGCAGGCTGACCAGGTTGAGCAGCAGCCCGAAAGTCACCGGCAGCGTCTCGGCCGGCACCTGGCCGCCATGGATATGGTGCACCGGGTTGCCGAGCTGCTGGGCGATCTCCTGCGTCGGATAATTGGCGCGGAACTGCCAATACTCCTCGATCGCGCGCGGGATCAGCCCCAGATGCAGCGACTTGGCCTTTTTCGGCTCGCGATAGATGTAGAAGGCCAGGCTCTCGTCCGGGCCATAGGTCAGCCATTCCTCGATCGACAGGCCGTTGCCCTTGGACTTGGAGATCTTCTCCCCCTTGGCGTCGAGGAACAGCTCGTAGATCAGTCCCTCGGGCTTCCGCCCGCCCAGGACCTGGGCGATCTTGCCGCTCTGCACGCCGCTGTCGATCAGGTCCTTGCCGTACATCTCATAGTCGACGCCGAGCGCCGCCCAGCGCATGCCCCAGTCGGGCTTCCACTGGAGCTTGGCCTGGCCGCCGAAGATCGACTGCTCGATCGTCTCGCCTTCGTCGATGAAGCGGATGATCCCCGCTTCGGCATCCACCACCTCGACCGGCACCTGCAGCACCACGCCCGACTTCGGGCTCACCGGCAGCACCGGCGAATAGGTCGCCTGGCGCTCGGCGCGCAGCGTCGGCAGCATCACGTCCATGATCGCGGAATAGTTGCGCAGCACCTTGCGCAGCGTCTCGTCGAAACGGCCCGAGCCATAATAGTCGGTCGAGGAGGCGAACTCATATTCGAAGCCGAAGCGATCGAGGAATTCGCGCAGCATCGCGTTGTTGTGCGCCGCGAAGCTCTCATACTTCTCGAACGGGTCGGGGATGCGCGACAGCGGCTTGCCGAGATTGGCGGCCAGCAGCGCCTGGTTCGGCACATTGTCCGGCACCTTGCGCAGGCCGTCCATATCGTCGCTGAACGCGATCAGCCGCGTCGCGTGGCCGGTCATCTCCGCATAGGCGTGGCGCACCATGGTGGTGCGCAGCACTTCCTGGAAGGTGCCGATATGCGGCAGGCCGGACGGGCCATAGCCGGTCTCGAACAGCATCGGCGATCCGTCGGGCTTGCCCTGCGGATAGCGTTTCACCAGCTTGCGCGCCTCTTCATAGGGCCAGGCCTTGGAGTCGAGCGCGGCGGCGCGCAGGGCGTTCGTATCGGTCATAACCGCGCGCCTCTAGCGGAGACGGGCGCGCGGGGCCAGCGCCGTGGCGAATCCGGCCCCCCGCGCCGTGCGGGAGGCCGGTGCCGGGATCAGGGGAACACCTTGTCCTGCGGGCACAATATGCCCGACGATATGGGCAGGTGCGTCCAGCGATAGTCGAGATAGGCGCCCGAATAATGGTCGTCATTGTTGAAATCGACATCGCCATGATAGCGGCCGGTCGGAATGACTTCGTCGGTGCCCGACCGCACGATCATGAACTCGTACATCAGGTCCCAGAGCAGCCAGACGCGCGTGCCCGAGGCGGGCGGATCGACGTTGAACTGGATGGTGGAGGTCTGCTTGTCGTTGATCGTCACCGAATGCGAGAGCGTGGCGCTCACCCCCGCGCTGACGCCGCCGCCGGAGAAGCCCATCTGGACCGTGAGCGACTCGCTGTCGGTGGTCGAGATGCCATGCTCATAGGCCCAGCTCTTCTGGAGGTGCGTGCCCGGATAGAGATGGGTGAAGGTGCCGGGCACCAGCTTCCAATATTTGCGCAGCACCAGCTGATGGGGGACCGGCGCGCTATTGTCCCACCAGTTGTTCAGGCGCGGCCAGCCCGAATCGCGGGGCTCGTCCCACACATTGTCCTGGTAGTTGGCGTTGTCGGCATCGGCATAGATGACGAGCGGCTTGGTGATGCGCACCATTTCGATCGGATCGGTCTGGGCCGGCGGCGACCAGTCGGTGCTGTCGATGTCGGGAAAGGGCGGAAGGGTATCGGACATGAGAATTCTCCCCGTGGGAAAGGATGTGCGGATCTTTTTCTTTTCTGGGGCCGCCCGGCGCGAGGCCGTGGGCGGGATGCGACTTGCTGTTCCACTAGGCGAAGCGCGCCGGCTGGACTCAGTCCCATATGGAACTGGCGACGACGAAATTCGCGGCCGCCCGATGCGCCGGGCCCGGTCCGGGAACGCGAGCAGGCCGTTGAAACTGCCTCGGCCATTTCGGCTGAAACCAGGGTGGAGAGGCGGGCCGCGGGGTTTGCCGACGGACCATCGTCGAGTCGTCCCCCGGCTCGCGAAACCCCGAAGACATGCCGCCCGGGCGCCGCCGGCCGGGCGAAATCGGCCAAAGTGAAATGATTCGGGGCGAGTCCCTTCACTTCGCACCCCGGCTGGCGCTAGGAGGAAGGGAACGAAAGGCGTACATGCTCCCCTATCCTGCCCTTCACGCCAGCCATGGTGGCGTCTGGCTCGCCACTGCGGAGGAGACGCGCGCCATGAGCCGGGGCGAGGCGATCCGGCTGGCGGCGGATACGCCGGTGATCCTGCTCAACGCGCCGCTGATCGGCCAGCGCCTCGGCTATGCGGAGCTGTCGGGCCTTGATCTGCTCGAGCTGTTCGCATTTCTGCGCCCCGCCCGGTTCATGGTGCCCACCGCCAAGGGCGTGGCGCGCGCAACCGGGCTGGAGCCGCCGGAGAATGATACCGAAGTCGCCGGCTTCCTGCGCCGTGCCGCGGAGACGCTGCTGGCCCTGCCCCAGGGCGACTGGCCGGAGCGCGAAGGCGCCTGGCACGCCGCGCAGTCGCTGTTCCGGTTGCGCTGGCCCTGGGCGCCCGTTGTCTCCCAGGCGATCGCCAAGCCCGAGCGCGCCGAGCGCTGGCTCTTCTCGCGCCTGCCCGAATGGAACGAGCAGCCGCCGCGCGTGCCGCCGCGCAGCGTGACGCTCGGCGATGCGGATGTCGCCGAGCGGCTCGCCCGCCTCACCGGCAGCGCCGCCGAGCGCCGCCAGGGCCAGCGCGACTATGCTGCTGCCGCCGCCGGTGCCTTTGCCCCGCGCGACATGCGCGAATCGCCCAATCTGGTGCTGGCCGAGGCGGGCACCGGCATCGGCAAGACGCTGGGCTATCTCGCCCCCGCCTCGCTCTGGGCCGAGCAGGCGGGCGGCGCGGTATGGGTATCGACCTTCACCAAGGCGCTGCAGCGCCAGCTCGGCCATGAGGGCGAGCGGCTCGTTCCCGATCCGGAGCTGCGCAAGCGGAAGATCGTCACGCGCAAGGGCCGCGAGAATTACGCCTGCCTGCTCAACCTGGAGGACGCGTTGCAGGGCGGCTTCGCCGGCCGCGCCGCGATCCTGGCGCAGCTGGTGGCGCGCTGGGCGGCCTATACCGCGGACGGCGACATGGTCGGTGGCGACCTGCCCGGCTGGCTCCCCACCCTGTTCCGCCGCAACGGCTCGACCGCGCTCACCGATCGGCGCGGCGAGTGCATCTATGCCGGCTGCCCGCATTATCGGAAATGCTTCATCGAGCGCGCCACCCGCGCCTCGGCGGATGCGGACATCGTCATCGCCAACCATGCCCTGGTGATGGTCAACGCCGCACGCGGCCGCGAGACGGCGAATCGCCCGACCCGCTATGTGTTCGACGAGGGGCATCATCTGTTCGATGCCGCCGATGCGATGTTCGCCGCCGCGCTCACCGGGCAGGAAGCGATTGAGATCCGCCGCTGGGTGACGGGTCCCGAATCGGGTTCGAGGGGCCGCCGCCGGGGCTTGGCGGCGCGCCTCTCGGACGTCGCCAGCTATGACGAGGAAGGCGGCCGGGCGATCGCCGAGGCCGTGGATGCCGCCCGCGCGCTGCCCAGCGACGGCTGGCTCCAGCGGCTGAACGAAGGCGAGCCCTTCGGCCCGGTCGAGCATCTTCTCGCGGCGGTGCGCGGGCTGGTCTATGCCCGCGACGTCAATGGCGCCGCCGATGCCGGCTATGGGCTGGAGACCGAGCTGGCCGAGCCCGATGCCGCGCTGGTCGAGGCTGCCGGACCCGCCGGCGAGGCGCTCGACGCGCTGCTCCGCCCGCTCGTCCATCTCGGCCGCCGGCTCGAAGCGGTGCTGACCGAGGCGCCCGACTGGATGGACGGCCCGGCCCGCGCCCGCATCGAAGGCGCGGTCGCCTCGCTCGGCTGGCGTGCGGACACGGTCGGCGCCTGGCTCGCGCTGATCGCGCGAATCGGCGGCCCGGCCGATTCGGCGTTCGTCGATTGGCTCGCGGTCGATCGGGTCGAGGGGCGCGAATATGATGTCGGGCTCCACCGCCATTGGCTCGATCCCTCCAAGCCGTTCGCCGAGACGGTGCTGAAGCAGGCGCATGGCGCGCTGATCACGTCGGCGACCTTGCGGGCCGGCGGCGATTGGGACGTGGCGGAGGCGCGGTCCGGGGCGGTGCACCTGATGCGCCCCGCCCAGCGCTTCGAAGCGGCGAGCCCGTTCAACTATGCCGAGCAGGCCGAGGTGCTGATCGTCACCGATGTGAAGCGCGGCGACATGCCGGCGCTCGCCAATGCCTATGCCCGGCTGATCGTCGCGGCCGAAGGCGGCACGCTGGGGCTCTTCACGGCGATCCGGCGGCTGCGCGCCGTCCATGCGCGAATCGCCGACCGGCTGGCGCGCGAGGGGCTGCCGCTGCTCGCCCAGCATGTCGATCCGATCGATACCGGCACGCTGGTGGACATCTTCCGCGACGATCCGCGTGCTTCGCTGCTCGGCACCGATGCGCTGCGCGACGGCGTGGACGTGCCCGGCGATTCGCTGCGGCTGGTGGTGATGGAAGGCATTCCCTGGCCCAAGCCGACCGTGCTCCATGCCGCGCGGCGGCTGGCCGGGGGCGGCACCGCCTATGACGACCGGATCGTGCGCGCGCGGCTGGCCCAGGCGTTCGGCCGGCTGATTCGCCGGGCCGACGATCGCGGCACCTTCGTGCTGCTCGCCGCCGCCAGCCCCTCGCGGCTGCTCGACGCCTTTCCGCCGGGCACGCGGGTGACGCGGGTCACGCTTGATCAGGCCGTCGAGCGCGTGCGGCTTTCCTTGGCCGCCAAGCTGGGGCAAGAGGCCCCCGCGAACGCCTGACCGGGGATTCCATGAAGACGCTCACGCTGCTGCGCCACGCCAAGTCGGGATGGGACGATCCGGTCGCGCGCGATTTCGATCGTCCGCTCAACCCCAAGGGGCAGCGCGCCGCCGCGATGATGGGGCGGCACCTGAAGGCCGAGGGGCTGGAGTTCGACCATGTCCTCGCCTCGCCCGCCGTGCGGGTGGTGGAGACGCTGGCCCAGGTCGCCATCGGCTATGGCTGCGAGCTGGCGCCGCATTGGGACCAGCGGCTCTACCTCGCCTCCGCCGCCACGCTGCTCGACCTGGTGCACGAACTCCCCGACGGGGCCGGCCGGGTGCTCTTTTCGGGGCATAATCCCGGGCTGGAGGAGCTGGTGCTGCTGCTGGCGGGCGCGAACGCGCTGCGCGATTCGGTCGCGTTGAAATTCCCCACGGCGAGCCTTGCCGAGATGCGCTTCGACGTGGCGCGCTGGGCCGACGTGAAGCCGGGCAAGGGCGAGCTGGTGCGCTTCACGCGCCCGCGCGATCTCGATCCCACGCTGGGGCCGGACTATAGATAGGCCGCCATCGGCATGGCTGTCGGGCGGTTCCCGGGCCAGGCCCGATCGGCAGGCCCCGCCATCCTTCACCGTCATCCCCGCGCAGGCGGGGATCCAGGGCCAGGGGGCGGATTGTACGCAGCCAGGCCCTGCACTCTCCGGAGAGCGATCGTGTAGTGGCGTCGACATCCCGAGCTACCCTGGTGCCCGCCTGCGCGGGGATGACGAAATGGGAGCTTGGCCTCCAGACGAACCAACGACTTGCATGGATTCTCGGCCCAGGGGCACGATGCGATCGGCAAACCGCGTCATTTGCGCGAAAGCGTGTCCTCTTCTCGTGCGCGCTCCGCAAACATGCCCGGTGCGGAAGGGGCCTTTGCGGCTTCTTCAGGCCAGCTTCTTCAGGCCAAATGTCGCTTCTCCCAAGGCCCGGCCGAGGCGCCGGGCACCATCGCCGGCGTTGGAATCTCTCGAACGGCATGGCAGTGCGCCGGAGCGCGAAGCCGGCTCAGCCGTCCTCGTCGAGCGCCTGGGCGAGCGAATCGCGGACGGCCTTCAGGCCCCGCTTGCTCCCGCTGCCCACGCCGGGGCTGGTACCCGCGGCGGCGCGGGCGGCGCGGCTGCCCTTTTCCGCCGCGAGCAGCTTCTGCACGCCGCGGATCGTGTAGCCCTGGTTGGAGAGCAGGTCGTGGATGCGCCGCACCAGCGCCACGTCCTCGGCCCGGTAATAGCGGCGGTTGCCGGCCCGGGTGAGCGGGCGCAGCTGGGGGAAGCGGGTTTCCCAATATCTCAGGATGTGCTGGGGGCGCCCGATCTCCTGGGCGAGCTCCCCTATCGTCCTTAGCGCGCCAGCAGCCTTCTCGGCCCCCGGCATTCCGGCTTCCCTCAGCCGGCCGAGACGATGCGGTCGCGCATCATCTGGCTTGCTCGGAAGGTCAGCACCCGGCGGGGCGCGATCGGCACTTCGACGCCGGTCTTGGGATTGCGGCCCACCCGCTCACCCTTGTCGCGCAGGATGAAGCTGCCGAAGCCGGAGATCTTGACGTTCTCGCCCTTGGCCAGCGCCTCGCACATATGGCTCAGGATCTGCTCGACCAGCCGCGCGGCGTCGGCGCGCGAGAGACCCACCTCGCGGTGCAGCGATTCGGCAAGATCGGCTCTGGTCAGCGTGCCCGCAGCCGTCATGCGGCAACTCCCCCTTGCGTTCTACTGTGTCGAGTCGGTCGTATCAGATTGTTTCGACACAGCAAACGGGAACATTGAGGCTCCGGAACGATTATCTTCGTTTTTTCGCAGCTATCAGAAACGCACTACCGCGGCGCCCCAGGTGAAGCCGCCGCCCATCGCTTCCAGCACCAGCAGGTCTCCCTGCTTGATGCGCCCGTCGCGCACCGCGGTGTCGAGCGCGAGCGGCACCGAGGCGGCGGAGGTGTTGGCGTGCTGGTCGACGGTGATGATCACCTTCTCGGCCGGCAGGTCGAGCTTGCGGGCGGTCGCGTCGAGGATGCGGGCATTGGCCTGGTGCGGCACCACCCAGTCGACATCACCGGGCTGGAGCCCGGCGGCGGCGAGCGATTCCTGCATCACCGAGGCGAGGTTGACCACGGCGTGGCGGAACACCTCGCGGCCCTTCATGCGCAGCTTGCCGACCGTCTGGGTGGTCGAGGGGCCGCCATCGACGTAGAGCAGCTCGTTGTAGCGGCCGTCCGCATGCAATTTGGTCGAAAGAATCCCGCGCCCGCCTTCGGGAACCGTATCCTGGGATTCCAGCACGATCGCGCCGGCGCCGTCGCCGAACAGCACGCAGGTCGCGCGGTCCTCCCAGTCGAGGATGCGGCTGAACGTCTCCGCGCCGATCACCAGCGCCCGTTTGTGGACGCCGGCGCGCAGCATCGAATCGGCGACCTGCACGGCGTAGAGGAAGCCCGAGCAGACCGCGGCGACGTCGAACGCCACGCAGTCCTGGATGCCGAGCGCGGCCTGCACCTTGGTCGCGGTGGCCGGGAAGGTCTGGTCTGGAGTCGCGGTGGCGAGCACGATCAGGTCGATATCGGCCGCGGCGATGCCGGCATTGGCCAGCGCGGCCTTGCTCGCCTCGGCGGCGAGCGTGCCGGTGGTCTCGTCGGGCCCCGCGATGTGACGGAAGCGGATGCCCGTGCGCTCGACGATCCATTCGTCGCTCGTATCCACTTCCTGGGCGAGTTCGGCGTTGGAAACGCGGCGGGGCGGCAGGGCGGAACCAGTGCCGATGATGACGGAACGCAGGGTCATCTTACTATGTCTACGCCGCCTTTGCTTCGAAGTTCCCGAGATCCTCGGCGATGCGGCGATTGAGATCGTCGCGCAGCATCTTGGCCGCGAAGCCGATCGCAGTGTCGACGCCGAGTTCGTTGGCGCTGCCATGGCTCTTCACGACGATGCCGTTCAGGCCGAGGAAGACCGCGCCATTATGGTTGTTGGGATCGAGATGGTGCCGCAGCAGCTCGGTCGCCGGCCTGGAGATCAGGAAGCCGATCTTCGAGCGAGTCGAGCTGGAAAAGGCGCGCTTGAGCAGGTCCGCCACGAAGCGCGCGGTGCCCTCCACCGTCTTCAGCGCGATATTGCCCGAGAAGCCGTCGCACACGATCACGTCGACATCGCCGCGCGAGAGCTTGTTGCCCTCGATGAAGCCGCGAAAGTCGAGCCGGAGATGCTCGGCGGCGCGCAGCTCGGCCGCTGCTTCGCGGATCGAATCGGTGCCCTTCATCTCTTCGGTGCCGATGTTGAGCAGCGCGACCCGGGGATTCTCCAGGTCGAGCGCGGTGCGCGCATAGGCGGCGCCCATCACCGCGAACTGGACGAGGTTGCGCGCGTCGACTTCGGTGTTGGCGCCCAGGTCGAGCATCACCGTGTCGTTCTCGCCCAGCGTCGGCATCAGCGCCGCGAGCGCGGGGCGATCGATTCCCGGCATGGTGCGCAGCGACAGCTTCGCCATCGCCATCAGCGCGCCCGTATTGCCCGAGGAGACCGCCGCGCCGGCCTGGCCCTTCTTCACCAGGTCGATGGCGATTCCCATCGACGTGGTCTTGGCGCGCCGAATCGCCGCGCTCGGCTTCTCTTCCGAGGCGACGACGTCCGGTGCGTGGACGATTTCGGAGGCGGCCGTCAGGTTCGGATGGTTCTTCAGACCCTCGCGGATCTGCGCCTCGTCTCCGACGAGGATGAACTCCATGCCCTCGAACCGGCGGCGCGCGCGAGCGACACCGGCGAGCATGACCGCAATTCCCTCGTCACCGCCCATCGCATCGACGGCGATTCGAGAGGAATTCGTCATACCCGCATGCCCCCGCGCGTTTCGGCCCAATCGTTGCCGATCAGTCTTCGGCCGAGACGATCTCGCGGCCGTTATAGTGGCCGCACGAACCGCACAGCACGTGCGGACGCTTCAGCTCGCCACAGTTCGGGCACTCCTGGAACGCCTGGGGCGTCAGAGCGTCGTGAGCGCGACGCATGCCACGCCGCGACGGCGAGGTCTTTCTCTTGGGAACGGCCATTTCGGCACCTTCTAACGAAACCAAAGTCAAAATCGCGATACGCCCGCATGGCCCAGCGGGCAAGCGACGGAGGATCCGGCGCTCGCCGGACCAGCGGACGGTCACGAAAGCGAGTGCGCGCGTATAGCGATTCTTGCAGGGGAAGCAAGGGAGTGTAGGAGGAAGCCTCTGGAGGGGACTCTTCTATATGCTCATTCTTCCCGTGACGCTCTGCACCGCCGGCGCCGCCGCCGTGGTCAATTTCTGGCTGGCCCTGCGAATCGGCCGGCTCCGCATGTCCGAAAAGATCTTCGTCGGCGATGGCGGCGACGACCGGCTGGTCCGTCGCATGCGCGCGCAACTGAACTTCGCCGAATATGTGCCGCTGATCCTGGTCCTGCTCGCGCTGGTCGAGCTGGCGGCGGGAACGAGCATCTGGCTGTGGGGCGTCGGCGCGGCGCTGATCCTCGGCCGTGTCCTCCACGCCTTCGGCATGGACGGCTGGGGCCTGGGCCGCCGCATCGGCATTGCGCTGACCATGCTGACGATGCTCGGCCTCGCCGCCTATGGCATCTATATCGGCAGCCAGTACCGCGCGGCGCCCACCACCGTCTTCAAGGTCGGTCGGGTGGGCTAGCCCTTCGCCAGCACCGAATCGGCCACGAAGGGATTGGTCTTCCGTTCATGGCCGAAATTGCTGAGCGGCCCATGCCCCGGCACGAACACAGTCGCGTCGCCGAGCGGCCAGAGCCGCCCGGTGATCGCGTCGATCAGGTCCTGATGGTTGCCCATCGGGAAGTCGGTGCGGCCGATCGAGCCCTGGAACAGCACGTCGCCGACACAGGCGAATTGCGATTCGGGATGGTGGAACACGACATGGCCCGGCGTGTGGCCGGGGCAGTGATAGACGTCGAGGGTCAGCTTCCCCACGGTCACCTGGTCGCCGTTCGCCAGCCAGCGCGTCGGCTCGAACACCGTGCCGCGGATGCCATAGGTGCGCCCGTCCTCGTCGAGCCGGGCGATCCAGAACCGGTCCGCCTCGTGCGGCCCCTCCAGCGGCACGCCCAGCTCCTCGGCGAACTCGCCCGCCGCGCCGCAATGATCGATATGGCCGTGCGTCACCAGGATCTTCTCGATGGTCACGCCCTGCTGCCGCGCGGCGGCGCGCAGCTTCTCCAGGTCGCCGCCGGGATCGACAAAGGCGCCGCGCATCGTCTCGGTGCACCACAAAAGCGTGCAGTTCTGCTGGAGCGGCGTGACCGGGATCACCGCGGCGCGCATCGGGGGATTCGACATGGCGCGGAGATAGGCGCCGCCGTCCGCCGCGGCAACACGGGCTTGCCGTGGCGGCCGCGCGGCTGCATGCGGGGGCCGGCATGATCCTGCCCGACACTCCCTTCGTGCTGCTCGACGATGCCCGCCCCGGCGGGGCAGGCGCGCGTCTCTATCATGGCGTGCTGCAGATCGTGCAGGCGGACAAGCGGGGCGGCGTGGCGGATGCGCTGGAGCAGTTGCGCGGCGGCGACGGCCATGTCGCCGGCATGCTGGGCTATGAGGCCGCTTCCGGCCTCGAGCCGCGGGCCGCGACGCGCGAGGCTCCGGCCCCGTGCCTCTGGTTCGGCAGGTTCGCCAGGCGGGAGCCGGTGGACCCCGCCGCGCTGCTCCCCGATCCGGCCGGTGCCTGGGCGGGCACGCCGATCCCCGGCGTCACTCGTGCCGACTATCAGGCGCAGTTTGCCCGCGTCGCCGACTATATAAATGCCGGCGACATCTATCAGGCGAACCTGACCTTCCGCGCCGCGGTGCCCGTTGCGGGGCATCCTGCGGCGCTCTACGCGCTGCTGCGGTCGCGCGCGCGCGCGGGCTATGGTGCGCTGGTCTTCACTGGCGCGCGCTGGATCCTCTCCTTCTCGCCCGAGCTGTTCTTCACCTTCGACGCGGCCGGCCTCGCCGCGAAGCCGATGAAGGGCACCGCCCGGCGCGGCGCCACGCCGGCGGAGGACGATGCGCTTGCCGCGCAGCTTGCCGCCGATCCCAAGCAGCGCGCCGAGAATCTGATGATCGTCGACCTGATGCGCAACGATCTCGCCCGCATCGCGCGGGCGGGGACGGTGCGCGTGCCGGCGTTGTTCGCGGTCGAGCGCTACCCGACCGTCCACCAGATGGTCTCCACCGTCACTGCCATGCCCGCGCCGGGCGTCGCCGCCATCGACGCGCTCGCCACCCTGTTTCCCTGCGGGTCCGTCACCGGTGCGCCCAAGCTGCGCGCGATGGAAGTGATCGCCGAGGTCGAGCGGGACGCCCGCGGCATCTATACCGGCGCGATCGGCGCGATCGAGCCCGACGGCTCGGCCCTGTTCAATGTCGCGATCCGCACGCTGACGATCGAAACGGGTGCGGATCGCGCGCTGCTCGGGTTAGGATCGGGCGTGGTTGCCGATTCGAACGCCGCCGAGGAATGGGACGAGTGCCTGGCCAAGGGCGCCTTCGTCACGTCCGGCGAGGTGCCGTTCGACCTGATCGAGACGATGCGCTTCGATCCGCTGGCCGGCCTGCCGCTGCTCGAGCGGCATCTCGCGCGGATGAAGGATAGCGCCAGGACCTTTGGTTTCGCGTTCGATCGCCATGCGGCGCGCAACGAATTGCAGGCGGCCACCTTCCGTCTGCGCGCGCCCGCGCGCGTGCGGCTGCTGCTCGCGCCCTCGGGCGCCATCGCCATCGGCATCGCGCCGCTGCCCGAGGCGCCGGCCGGCCCGGTGCCGGTCGCGATCGCACCCCGGAAAGTCGCGCGGGACGACTTCCGCCTGGCGCACAAGACCAGCCGCCGGGCGTTCCACGACGCGGCGCGGCGCGCATCCGGCGCCTGGGAAGTGCTGTTCACCGACGCGGAAGGCTATCTCGCCGAGGGCAGCTTCACGTCGATTTTCGTCGAGCGGGGCGGCATGCTCGTCACCCCGCCCGCCGCGCGCGGCCTGCTCCCCGGCGTGCTGCGCGCCGAGCTGATCGAGACCGGCCGCGCAGTGGAAGGCGATCTGCGGCCGGCCGATCTGGCGGGCGGCTTCTATGTCGGCAATGCGCTGCGGGGACTGGTTTCAGCGGTAACGGTTGCGGAGGCCGCGAGCCCGGTCCTATAGGCGCGCCGTCTCCCTTATCGGAAAAGGCGCCTTTCATGCAGACCTCGGCCGCGCTCAATCGCATCCAGCCCTCCGCCACGCTCGCGATGACGAGCCGGGTGTTCGAGCTGAAGCGCCAGGGGATCGACGTCATCGGCCTGGGCGCCGGCGAGCCCGATTTCGACACGCCCGATTTCGTGAAGGATGCGGCGATCGAGGCGATCCGCGCCGGCAAGACCAAATATACCAATGTCGACGGTACGCCCGAGCTGAAGCAGGCGATCGCGGCCAAATATGCGCGCGACAACGGCCTCACCTATGCCGAGAACCAGATCAGCGTGAATTCGGGCGGCAAGCACACCTTGTTCAACGCCTTTTGCGCGACGATCGACCCGGGCGACGAGGTCGTGATCCCGGCGCCCTATTGGGTCAGCTATCCCGACGTGGTCGAGTTCGCGGGCGGCAAGCCGGTGTTCATCGCCGCGGGCGCGGCCGAGGGCTACAAGATCAAGCCCGCGCAGCTCGAGGCGGCGATCACGGCGAAGACCAAATGGGTGGTGCTCAACTCGCCGTCCAACCCGACCGGCGCCGCCTATGGCGCCGCGGAGCTGAAGGCGCTGGGCGAAGTGCTCGAGCGGCACCCGCATGTGCTGGTCTATGCCGACGACATGTACGAGCACATCCTGTACGATGGCTTCGAATTCGCGACGATCGCACAGGTCTGCCCGTCGCTCTATGATCGCACGCTGACGGCCAATGGCGTGTCCAAGGCCTATGCGATGACCGGCTGGCGCATCGGCTATGCGGGCGGGCCGGCCTGGCTGATCAAGGCGATGGGCAAGCTCCAGTCGCAGTCGACCTCGAACCCGTCGAGCATCAGCCAGGCGGCTTCGGTCGCGGCGCTGAACGGCGACCAGAGCTTCCTCAAGGATCGCGTCGCCGCCTTCCAGGGCCGCCGCGATCTGGTCGTGTCGATGCTCAACCAGATCAACGGCATGCACTGCCCGCGTCCGGAAGGCGCCTTCTACGTCTATCCCGAGTTCAGCCAGCTGATCGGGAAGACCACGCCCAAGGGCCAGGTGATCGCCACCGACGAGGAAATGGTGGGCTATCTGCTCGACGAGGCGCGAGTCGCGGCGGTGCATGGCGGGGCGTTCGGCTTCTCGCCGGCGCTGCGGATCAGCTATGCGACGTCGGAAGCGCTGCTCACCGAGGCGTGCGGCCGCATCCAGGAAGCCTGCGCGGCCTTGCGCTGAGGGCGAACAGGCCCGACATTGCGGCCATGCTCAAAGGGTCGCTCTCCGCTGCCGCGCTTTTCGGAGCCGCGCTGTTCCTCGTGCCCGGCGCGCTGCCGGGCGCCGGCGTGGTCGAGCGCGCGGTGCCGGTGCCTGTCCCCACGCTCGACGTGAAGCCGAGCAAGGGCGAGCAGGTCGCGGTGCTCGCCGGCGGCTGCTTCTGGGGGATGGAAGCCGTCTTCCAGTCGGTGAAGGGCGTGCATTCGGTGACTTCGGGCTATGCCGGCGGCACCGCCGGCACCGCCACCTATGCCCAGGTCTCGACCGAGAAGACCGGCCATGCCGAAGCGGTGCGGATCGCCTATGATCCGCGGAAGGTCAGCTATGGGACGCTGCTGCGCATCTATTTCTCGGTCGCGCACGATCCGACGCAGCTGAACCGCCAGGGCCCGGACCGCGGCCCTTCCTATCGCTCCGCGATCTTCCCGCAGGACGAGGAGCAGCGCCGGGTGGCGGCCGCCTATATCGAGCAGCTGACCCGGGCCAAGGCCTTTTCCCGTCCGATCGTGACCAGGCTGGAGACCGGCAATTTCTATCCGGCCGAGGCCTATCACCAGGACTTTTTCTGGCGGAACCCCACCCATCCCTATATCGTGCGCTGGGACAAGCCCAAGGTCGCGGCGTTCCGCAACGCCTATCCGCTGCTGGTGAACTGAAGCCGTCTCCCGGCCCGCGTCAGATCAGCCCCAGTCCCGCCAGCTCGCCCATCAGCGCGGGCGGCAGCGCGTCGATGCCGGCGCCGGCATCGCCCAGATCGGGCGGTGCGTCGCTGGCCTCGAGATAGCGCCAGCCCTGGTGCGCGCGCTTGGGCCGGGCGGCGACCAGGATCAGCCGCGGTTCCATCAGGATCGCGGTGCGCCCGCCCTCGGCCTCGCCGAAGCCCAGGATCGGCGTGCGTCCGACCAGCTGGTGCTTGAGGATCCAGAAGAGCGAGCCTTCCCCGCCGATCTCCTCGTGGCGCTTGGGGAGGTAGCGGGTGGTCAGGCCCCAGGTGCCGCCGCGCGCGGCGAGGCGCTGGGCGAGATAGTCTACGGAGTCGCAGCCAAAGGCGACCTTGGTCAGATGGAGTGGGGTCAGATGGAGTGGCACGCGATCAATCTGGTGCGCGCGGGCGCCGCAATCAACCGACCAGGCCGCTGGCGGTGGCGAGGCCCAGGAATGCGAGGAAGCCCATCGAATCGGTCGTCATGGTCACGAAGATCGAGCTGGCGACGGCGGGGTCGGCCTTCAGCCGGTCGAGCGTGAGCGGCACGATCACGCCGGCCAGTCCCGCGATCACGATATTGGTGAGCATGGCCGCCGCGATCACGCCGCCCAGCGCGGCATGATGGAAGAACAGCCCCACCGCGGTGCCGATCACGCAGGCGACGGTCAGGCCGTTGAGCACGGCGATCGAGATCTCGCGCCGGATCGCGCGCAGCGTGTTGGACTGGGTCAGCTGGTTGGTGGCGAGCGCGCGCACCGTCACCGCCATGGTCTGGGTGCCGGCATTGCCGCCCACCCCGGCGACGATCGGCATCAGCGCGGCGAGCGCGACCATCTTCTGGATCGTGCTTTCGAACAGGCTGATGATCGTCGCCGCCACCAGCGCAGTCAGCAGGTTGGTGAGCAGCCAGCGCACCCGGCCCTTGTAGCTGTCGACCACCGGCTCGTTGATGTCGCCTTCGCCGGCGCCGGACAGGCGGAGGATGTCCTCGCCCGCTTCCTCGGAGATGATGTGGACCACGTCGTCCACCGTGATCATGCCGACCAGCCGCCCGCTCGGATCGATCACCGCGGCCGAGATCAGCGCGTATTTCTGGAAGCGCAGCGCCACTTCCTCCTGGTCCATGTCGACCGGGATCAGCGTCTGCTCGCGCTTCATCACGTCGCCCATCGCGACGACGCGCGGCGTGCGCAGCACCCAGGAGAGCTGGCAGGTGCCGACCGGCTTGTGCGCCGGGTCGACCACGAAGATCTCCCAGAAATCGGTGGTGAGGTCCTCGTTCCTGCGCAGATAGTCGAGCACGTCGCCGACGGTCCAATGCTCGGGCACCGCGATCAGCTCGCGCTGCATCAGGCGGCCGGCGGATTCCTCCGGGTAGGAGAGCGCTTCCTCGATCGCGGCGCGGTCGTCCGGGTCGAGCGCGCGCAGCACCTCGCGCTGGTCCTCGACATCCATGTCCTCGATGATCGCGACGGCGTCGTCGGTATCGAGTTCGGCGGCGATGTCCGCCACCTGGGTGGCGGTGAGCGATTCGACCAGGGCCTCGCGCACCCAGTCGTTCATCTCGGCGAGCACGTCGCCGTCGATCAGGTCGGCGATCGCGGCGACGAGCGCGGCGCGCTCCTCGGCGGGCGCGAGCTCGACCAGGTCGGCGATGTCGGCGGGGTGGAGCGGCTCGGCCAGCGCATGGGCGCGGGCGGAATCGCCGGCATGGACGGCGTCGAGCACCGCATGGACGAACTCGGGGCGCAGCCGGTCGTCCTCGTCGAGCTGGGGCTCGGGGGTGCCGCTATCCATTTGAAGTTCGGTCTCGCTCAAGGTTCGACCTCCCTTGTCGGCCCCCTGCCGCCGCTGCCATTGCCGGGCGCGATTTGCAAGTCGCCGGAAGCCCGCCTAGGCAGGGCGCAAATCGTTCTCAGGAGTCAATTCGTGTCCGAACCCACCAAGCTCGTCATGACCCTCGATACCGGCGACGTGCACATCCTGCTGCGCCCCGACCTCGCCCCCCAGCATGTCGAGCGCATCGCCACTCTCGCCGATGAGGGCTTTTACGACGGCGTGGTCTTCCACCGCGTGATCGACGGCTTCATGGCCCAGGGCGGCGATCCCACCGGCACCGGCATGAGCGGCTCGAAGCTGCCCAACCTGCCGGCCGAGTTCAGCCGCGAGCCGCATGTCCGCGGCGTCTGCTCGATGGCGCGCACCATGGATCCGAACAGCGCCAACTCGCAGTTCTTCATCTGCCTCGACGACGCCACCTTCCTCGACGGCCAGTACACCGTCTGGGGCGTGGTGACCGAGGGCATGGAGCATGTCGACGCGCTGCCCAAGGGCGAGCCGCCGCGCAATCCGGGCAAGATCGTCAAGGCGCGGACCGAGGCGTAAGGCCTTCCGATTCCCCTCCCTGGAGGGAGGGGCTAGGGGCGGGTGGCGTCCTGGCGATACGGTGGTCGCGCGATCGCCTCACTGTATCGCGTGCAAGGACCCACCCCAACTCCTCCCTTCCAGGGAGGGGCTCCGATTACTCCACCCGCTCGGCGTGGAGCACTTCGATCAGCCAGTCGTGGAACAGCTTGACCGGCCGCGTCGTGAGCGCGCGCGGCCGGCAGACGAACCAGTAGCTGTAGTCGCTCTCCACGGTCAGGTCGAAGAGCTGGACCAGCCGGTCGTCGCGCGCCGCCTCGAAATGCGATTCGAGCATGAAGGCGACGCCCAGCCCCTGCGCCGCCGCCTCGAGCATCAGCGTGCCCGAATCGAAATGGTCGATGGCCGCTGGCTCGATCTCCAGATGCGACAGCCCCGCCGCTGCGCGCCAGGCGGTGAAGGTGTCCGCCATGTCGCGGTGCACCAGCGCGGTGAGCTTCGAAAGCTGCTCCGGCCGGGTGATCGGCTCGGGCCCCTCCACCAGCGAACGCGCGCCGATCACATAGACGCGGTTGCGGTCCAGCCGCTTCGAATACAGTGTCGGGTCGATGTCGCGCGCCACCACGATCGCCGCGTCGAGCCCGTCGCCCAGCCGCGCCACCGCGTGCGCGCCGGTATCGACGTCGAGATGCAGCTCGGGATGCTTGCGCTTCAGGTCGCCCATGTGCGGCATCAGCCGCTGCGTCGCGAACAGCGGCAGGATGCCCAGGCGCAGGCGCAGCAGCTCGGTGCCGCTGGTCATCGTCTCCACCGCGTCGGCCATGGTGTCGAGCGCGGGCGCGATCATGCCGAGCAGCCGCTCGCCATCGTCGTTGAGGCGCAGCGCCTGGTGCCGGCGCTCGAACAGCGGCTTGCCGATGAAGCGCTCCAGCGCCTGGACGCGGCGGCTCAGCGCCGGCGAGGAGAGCGCCAGCTCCTCCGCGGCGGCCTTGATCGAGCCGAGCCGCGCCACCTGCACGAAAGCCTCGATTGCCGTAAGCGGGGGTAGTCGTCGCATCTCGCTCTCTTTTGTTGCGCTGCGTCACGACCCTTGGCGTGCGATTCGCGCGGCGCCAATGGCGTTTCTCACTCGGGCACAACTATCGTTGCACACACGCGCGATTGCAAGCCATGCACGCGTTAATGTTTCTTTTCGCACTTGCACAAAAACCGGCCGCACTGCACAAAGCACGTGCCTTTCAGGCATCCTCTCCTAAAACTTTCCCGGCCGGTCCTCGTGATCGGCCTTTTTTTTGTGCAACCGATCCCCCACGTTCCGCGTCTCACACGCCTGGGGAGAAACAGAGAATGGCGGACGAAGAAGGGCAGCCCGCCAGGCTGCAGGTTGCCAATTCCCGGCCCGAGGACAGTGGCCGGGGTCTCGCGCATCTGCCGCGCGCGTTGATGGCGCGACTGGGCCTTGCCGAGGGCGATGTGATCGAGATCATCGGCAAGCGCGCCACCCCCGCCCTCGCCGTGCTGCCCTATGCCGAGGACGAGGGCCTCGAGATCCTGCGCATCGACGGGCTCCAGCGCGCCAATGCCGGCGCCAGCTCGGGCGATTTCGTCGAGGTGCGCAAGGCCGTGTCCAAGCCGGCGACGCGGGTGGTGTTCGCGCCCGCCCAGCAGAATCTGCGCCTCCAGGGCAGCGGCGAGGCGCTGAAGCGCGTCTTCTTCCAGCGTCCCCTGGCCCAGGGCGACGTCGTCGCCACCGCCGGCCAGCAGCGCGCCGACATCCCGCCCCAGGTCGCCCAGTTCCTGCGCGCGCCGGCCTATGCGCTGCAGGAGATCCGGCTCACCGTGGTCGCCGCCAGCCCCAAGGGCATCGTCCATATCGACGAGAATACCGAGGTCGAGCTGCGTCCCGAATATGAGGCGGCCGCGGGCGACGGCCGGCGTGCCGACGTCACCTATGACGATATCGGCGGCATGGCCGGCACGATCGACCAGCTGCGCGAGATGGTGGAGCTGCCGCTGCGCTATCCCGAGCTGTTCCAGCGCCTGGGCGTCGATCCGCCCAAGGGCGTGCTGCTCCACGGCCCGCCCGGCACCGGCAAGACTCGCCTTGCCCGCGCGGTCGCGAACGAATCGGACGCGCAGTTCTTCCTGATCAACGGCCCCGAGATCATGGGCTCGGCCTATGGCGAGTCCGAGGGCCGGCTGCGCCAGGTCTTCGAGGAGGCGACCAAGGCGGCGCCGTCGATCGTCTTCATCGACGAGATCGATTCGATCGCCCCCAAGCGCGGCCAGGTCTCGGGCGAGGCCGAGAAGCGCCTCGTCGCCCAATTGCTCACGCTGATGGACGGGCTCGAGTCGCGCGCCAACGTCGTGGTCATCGCCGCGACCAACCGGCCGGACGCGATCGACGAGGCGCTGCGGCGGCCGGGCCGGTTCGACCGGGAGATCATCGTCGGCGTGCCCGACGAGCGCGGCCGCCGCGAGATACTGGGCATCCACACGCGCGGCATGCCGCTTGGCGACAAGGTTGATCTCGCCGAGCTGGCGCGCACCACCTATGGTTTCGTCGGCGCCGATCTCTCCGCGCTCGCCCGCGAGGCGGCGATCGAGGCGGTGCGCCGGATCATGCCGAAGCTCAACCTGGCGGAAGGGACGATCCCGCACGAGGTGCTCGATACGCTGTCGGTCACGCGTGAGGATTTCCTCGAGGCGTTGAAGCGCGTCCAGCCCTCGGCGATGCGCGAGGTGATGGTCGAGGCGCCGCGCGTCCGCTGGGAGGATGTCGGCGGGCTCGACGATGCGCAGATGCGGCTGAAGGAAGGCGTCGAGCTGCCGCTCAAGGATCCCGACGCGTTCCGCCGCCTCGGCATCCGCCCGGCCAAGGGCTTTCTGCTCTACGGCCCGCCCGGCACCGGCAAGACCCTGCTCGCCAAGGCGGTGGCGCGCGAGGCGGAGGCGAACTTCATCGCCACCAAGTCGAGCGACCTGCTGTCGAAATGGTATGGCGAGAGCGAGCAGCAGATCGCCCGGCTGTTCGCCCGCGCCCGCCAGGTCGCGCCCTGCGTGATCTTCATCGACGAGCTCGATTCGCTGGTTCCCGCGCGCGGCGGCGGCCTGGGCGAGCCCCAGGCGACCGAGCGGGTGGTCAACACGATCCTCTCGGAGATGGACGGGCTGGAGGAGCTCCAGTCGGTGGTGGTGATCGGCGCGACCAACCGGCCCAACCTGATCGATCCCGCCCTGCTCCGCCCGGGGCGGTTCGACGAGCTGGTCTATGTCGGCGTGCCCGATGCCGCCGGGCGCGAGCGGATCCTCGAGATCCAGACGGAGAAGATGCCGCTCGCCGCGGATGTCGACCTGCGGTCGATCGCCGGGCAGACCGAGCGCTATACCGGTGCCGATCTGGAGGATGTGGTCCGCCGGGCCGGCCTGATCGCGCTCCGCCAGTCGCTCGACACGCGCGAAGTGACGATGGCGCATTTCGACGAGGCGCTCGCCGATTCGCGCGCCACCGTCACGCCCGAGATGGAGGAGGAGTATCAGGCGATGTCGGGCCGGCTGAAGCAGCAGGCCTCGGCGATCCAGCCGATCGGCTTCATCGCGCCGGGCATGCTGCGCGGGCATGGGCCGAAGGGAGCGGATTGACGCTTGTTCCCCTCCCGGGAAGGGTGGGGCTCGGGGTGGTGGCGTCCCGGCGATACGGTGGGTGCAGGCTTGACCTCGCTGCTTCGCGAGCACGCCACCCGCCCCTCGATCCCCTCCCTTCCCGGGAGGGGAGTCATGTCGATCGCCGCGTCGCCACCCAGGCATAGACCAGCAGGCATACCAGCCATCCCGCCGCGGTCAGATAGGGCAGCGGCCGCCACAGCTCGTAGAGGCCCACTCCGATCGACGGGCCGAGCACGAACGCCGCGCCGTTCACCGAGGTGACCTTGCCCGCCACCGATCCCTGCGATTCCGCCCCCACGCCCAACGATGCACCCGCGGTGAAGCCCGGCCGCGCGAAGCCCATGCCGAGCGCGATCAGTGCATAGCCCAGCGCGATGCCGTACAATGTGGTCGCCGAGCCGGTCACGACGCAGCCGCACGCGCCCAGGGTCGCGCCCGCCAGCACCAGCGCGCGCGGGCGCAGGTCGAGCATCGGGATCAGCCCCCATTGCGCGAGGAGCGAGGCGCCCGCGCCCAGCATCAGCACCAGCCCGGTCGGCTGCAGCGCCTCGGTCGGGGGCAGGTGCATCCGGTCGATGATCAGGAAGCCGATTGCCTGGCCGGTCATCGCCTGGGCGTGGCCGATGATCAGCCCGGCGACGATCCAGGGCCGGATGCGCGGATCGAAATAGCGGATGTTCTCGCTGGTCTCGGCGGCGGCGGTGGCGGCGGTCACCGTGGCGCCGGTCCCCTGCCCGCCGATCGAGGGATAGGAGATGGCGGCGCCATGGGCGTTGCCCTCATCCCTTGGCAGCCCGCGCGCGGCGGCGATCCAGATCACCACGCCCACCGCGCTCGCGGCGAAGGCAGGCCCGGCCAGCCCGATCAGCGGCCCCTCCGGCCAGAGCCGTCCCATCACCAGATAGGGCGCGATCGCCGGGCCCAGGATCGTGCCGAGCCCGAAGGCGGAGGCGAGCAGGGTGAGCGCGCCGGTCCGCTCCTCGCGGCTGGTGCGGCCGGCGACGATCGCCTGCACCGCCGGCGGCGCCGCCGATCCGAACGTGCCGTAGATCACGCGCCCCGCGACGAAGGCGATGAAGGTGGCCACCGGGCCGAGCAGCCCGTTGATCCCCATGGCCAGGCACAGCCCGCACAGCCCCAGCGACACGGTGAAGCCGCCCACCCCCACCAACACCATCGCGCGCCGGCCGTGCCGGTCGGACCGGTTGGCCCAGAAGGGCGCGGCGATCACCCAGAGCAGCGCGGAGACCGAGAAGACGGCGGCGACGGCGCTGTCCGGCGCGTGCAGCGAGCGGCCGAGCGCGGGCAGCACCGATTGCAGCGCGGTGTTGCCGGCTGCGATCGCCAGCATCACGGTGAAGAGCAGCGCGAAGGTCCGGTCGACGCGCCGGAACTTCATTTCCGCTCCCAGCTGTAGCTCCGCCCGATCGTGGCGACATGGAGCATGTACCAGCCATACCAGCGCCCACGCCCCGCCTCGCGCGTCTCGGCATGTTCGGGATGCTTGCGCCACGCGATCGCGCTGGCCTCGTCGGCCCAATAGCTGATGGTGATCGCCTGGCCGTCCGCGTTGCCGACATGGTCGATGCCGCGATAGCCGGGCTGCTCGGCGGCCAGCGCGTCCATCGCCGCGGCGGCCGTCGCATAGCCTTCGGCGTCTTCCCCCGTGCGCGCGGAGATGAACAGGACGGCGGTCTGCCCGGTGCGATCCTCTGCCATGGCTCCTGCCCCTAACCTAACCGTCACTCCGGCGAAAGCCGGGGTCTCGGGCGATGGCGCGGCCGTGGCACGAGATCCCGGCTTTCGCCGGGACGGCGGGTGTGGCTAAAGCCGCACCCTATGATCACCGACTGGCATTTCTATGCGCTCGCCGTGCCCGCGGTGATCCTGCTCGGTCTCAGCAAGGGCGGGTTTGCCGGCATGGGCGCGCTGTCGCTGCCCTTGCTCGCCTTCGCGATCGATCCGGTGCGTGCCGCCGCGATCACCCTGCCGATCCTGATCGCGCAGGACGTGGTCGGCGTCTGGGCCTTTCGCCGCACGGTCGACTGGCGGCTGCTCGGCTGGATGCTGCCCGGCTCGGTGCTCGGCATCGCGCTGGGTTACGGGTTCGCCGCCAGCGTCTCTTCCGCCGCGGTGATGGCGATGGTCGGCGCGATCTCGGTCCTGTTCGGCGCCTATCGGCTCCGGGCCGCCCGCCATGCCGCGCCGGGCGGCACCGCGCGCTGGCCGGAGTGGATCGGATCGCTGTTCGGCATTGCCTCGGGCTTCACCAGCCAGATCGCCCATGTCGGCCAGCCGCCCTTCCAGCTCTGGGTGCTGCCGCGCAACCTCCCGCGCGACATGCTGGTCGGCACCACCGCGATCTTCTTCGCCGCGACCAACTGGATCAAGGTGCCGGCCTATTGGGCGCTCGGCCAGTTCACCGCGGCGAACGTCATGACGTCGGCCGCGTTGCTGCCGCTCGCGCTGGTCGCCACGGTTGCCGGCGTCCGGCTGGTGCGCAGAGTCGATGCGGCGCGCTTCTACACCGCGATCCATGTGCTGATGATCCTGGTCGGCATCGCCCTGGTCGCCGAGGCGATCCGCTAGCTCAGTCGAAGAGCGAGGAGACCGAGCTTTCGTCCGCGATGCGCTTGATCGCTTCGGCGAGCAGCGGCGCGATCGTCAGGTGGCGGATCTTGCTGCTCTCGGCGATCACCGCGTGGTTGCCGATCGAATCGGTGATCACCAGCTCGGCGAGCGCCGATCCGTCGACGCGCGCCACGGCGCCGCCCGAGAGCACGCCGTGCGTGCAATAGGCGACCACGTCCTCGGCGCCCGAGGCCTTGAGCGCGGCGGCGGCGTTGCACAGGGTGCCGGCCGAATCGACGATGTCGTCGATCAGGATGCAGAAGCGCCCTTCGACATTGCCGATGATGTTCATCACTTCCGATTCGCCCGGGCGCTCGCGGCGCTTGTCGACGATGGCGAGCGGCGCGTTGTCGAGCCGCTTGGCCAGGGCGCGGGCGCGGACCACGCCGCCCACGTCGGGCGAGACGACCATCCACTGCTTGCCCGGGAAGCGGCTGTGGATGTCGGCGCTCATCACCGGCGCGGCGAAGAGATTGTCGGTCGGGATATCGAAAAAGCCCTGGATCTGCCCGGCGTGCAGATCGACCGAGAGCACGCGGTCGGCGCCCGCGGTGGTGACGAGGTTGGCGACCAGCTTGGCGGAGATCGGCGTGCGGGGGCCGGGCTTCCGGTCCTGGCGGGCATAGCCGAAATAGGGGAGCACCGCGGTGATGCGCCGGGCCGATGCGCGCTTCAGCGCATCGATCATGATCAGCATCTCCATCAGATTGTCGTTCGCCGGGAACGCCGTGGACTGCATGACGAACACGTCCTCGCCGCGGACATTCTCGAGGATCTCGACGAAGATCTCCTCATCGGCGAAGCGGCGGACGTTCGCCTGGGTCAGCGGGATCTCGAGATACTCGGCGATCGCCTTGGCGAGCGGCAGGTTCGAATTGCCGGCCATCAATTTCATGTGCGCCACTCCCCAGGCTTGCTACGCTGGGCGCGCATTAGAGGCCAAAGGGCGGGGTTGAAAAGAGCAGATGGCGATTGCGCATGCAGAAGGCGTCACGACTGTGACTTATGTGCTCGACGCCGATGCCCAGATCGCGGCGGCGCGGGCCAATCTCTGGCGCTATCTCCGCTCCCGCCGCGCCTGGATCCGCATGGGAATCGGCCTGCTCCTCATGCTCGCCATCGGCGCGGTGCTCGGCGTGGCGATCGGCGAGGATCCGCTGTGGTGGATGCTGGTCTTCGCGGCCGAGATGGTCGTGCTGTTCCCGCTGATCTACGGGCTCCTCTACCTGTTCCTGCCGCGCCGGATCCGGCGGCTGGTGGCGCAGAGCGCGATCTGGCAGCGGCCGGTCGAGGCCAGCTGGTCCGCCGCCGGCATGTCGGCGCGTTCGCCCCATGGCGAAACCGAGCTCGCCTGGACCGACTATCATGGCTGGTACGCCGCGCGTTCGGGCTTCCTGCTCTACTTCAACGACCAGCAATATCAGGTCGTTCCGGCCTCGGCCCTCGCCGCGGGGCAGGCGGAGGCGCTGCGCGCGATCCTCGAAGCATCGGGCCTGCGCCGGCTCTGAGCCGGTTTGCGCGCGCCCGGCCCGCCCGGTAGAGCGCGGCAATGACCGTCATCACCCGTTTCGCGCCGAGCCCCACGGGCACGCTCCACGTCGGCAACATCCGCACCGCGCTCCACAACTGGATGTTCGCGCAAGGCCAGGGCGGCCGCTTCCTGCTGCGCATCGACGATACCGATGGCGAGCGTTCGGAGGAGCGCTTCGTCGACGCGATCCGCGCCGATCTCGCCTGGCTGGGGCTGGCGCCGGACGGGGAGGAGCGCCAGTCCGCCCGGTTCGGCCGCTACGAGGCGCGCTTCGCGGAGCTGCAGGCCGCCGGCCGGGTCTATCCGGCCTATGAGACCGCGCAGGAGCTCGAGCTCAAGCGCAAGGTGCTGCTCGGCCGCGGCCTGCCCCCGGTCTATGACCGGGCGGCGCTGGCGCTGGCCGATGCGGACAAGGCGAGGCTGGAAGCCGAGGGCGTCCGCCCGCACTGGCGCTTCCGGCTCGATCATGACGCCATGATCGAATGGGACGATCTGGTCCGCGGGCCCCAGCGCTTCGATCCGAGGACGATGAGCGACCCGGTGGTGCGCCGCGCCGATGGCTCCTGGCTCTATCTCCTCCCCTCGGTGATCGACGATATCGACATGGCCGTCTCCCATGTCGTGCGCGGCGAGGACCATGTCTCGAACACCGCGACTCAGCTCCAGATGTTCGCGGCGCTCGGTGCCGCCGCGCCGCGGTTCGCGCACGAGGCGCTGCTCACCGGCGCGGAGGGCAAGCTCTCCAAGCGGCTGGGCTCGCTCGGCATCGACCATTTCCGCGAACTGGGCATCGAGCCGCAGGCGCTGATCGCCCTGCTCGCCCGGCTCGGCACCAGCGACCCCGTCGAGCCGTTCGTCGATGTCGCGCCGCTGGTCGCCGGCTTCGACTTCGCGCGCTTCGGCCGTGCGCCCGCGCGCTTCGACGAGGAGGAGCTGGCCCAGCTCAACGCGCGCATCGTCCACCAGCTCGGCTTCGACGCCGTGCAGGACCGGCTGCCGGCGGGGATGGGCGCGGCCGGATGGGAAGCGATCCGCCCCAATCTGGCGACCGTCGCCGAGGCGGCGGACTGGTGGCGCGTGGTCGAGGGGCCGGTCGCCGCCACGATTCCCGAGGAGGACCGCGCCTTCCTCGCCCTCGCCGCCGGGATCGCTGAGGGCATCGACTGGTCCGATCCCTGGCCGGCGCTCACCGGCGCGCTGAAAGAGGCCACCGGCCGCAAGGGCCGCGCGCTGTTCCTCCCCCTGCGACTCGCCCTTACCGGCCGCGAGCACGGGCCCGACATGGCTGCCCTGCTCCCCCTGATCGGCAAGGAAAATGCCCTGGCGCGCCTCGGGCAGGGATGATCGAGAAAGCATTTGCGCCGAGTATGTAATGTTGTATCATCGCCTTTGCCGGCCTGGACCGGCGTTGGAGATGGAGTGCAACGCCATGTATGCCGAACATCGCTACCAGCCCCAGCAATCGCGCGCCGTCAGCATCGGGGCGTCGCTGCTCATCAGCGGGGCGATCATCACCGGGATGATCTATTCGGCGCCGAACATCATCAAGCATGTCACCCCGATCTTCGAGGCGACGCAGATTCCGATCGATCCGGTGCCGCCGCCAGACCCCCAGCCCATCGACAAGAAGGTGCTGGTGAAGACGCCGACCCAGCCGCCGATCACCGTGCCCGATCCGATCGTGAAGACCGACAGCGATCCGATAATCAGGACCACGCCGGACATCCCGCCGGTGCAGCCGGACATCGCCAAGCCCGTCGAGGTCGGCCCACCGGTCGCCGTCGATCCGCCCAAGCCGGTGCCGGCACTCGTCGGCGCGAAACGCGATCCGCGCTATGCCGATGCCTTCCAGCCCAACTATCCCGCCTCGGAACTGCGTGCCCAGCGCGACGGGCGCGTCGCGGTGCGGGTGCTGGTGGGGCCCGATGGCCGGGTGAAGGCGGTCGAGCAGGTCAGCGCCACCAGCGCCGCCTTCTTCGAGGCGACAAAACAGCAGGCGCTGGCCAAATGGCGGTTCAAGCCGGCGACCCGCGGCGGCGTGGCCGAGGAGAGCTGGATGACCCTCAGCGTCACCTTCCAGATCAAGGACCAGTAGCGGAACGTCCTTGGTGGAGCGCGGGGGCTGGCTCTCGGGCCTCCGCGCTCCTATCTTTGGCGGCGAGATGAGCTACCTTCAGAGATTCAATCCCCTGCGCGCCTTCGGCGACCTGCGGCGCTGGCTTGCCACCCGCAAGCCCTATGAGCTGTGGTTCATGATGCTGGCCATGGCGGTCACGCTCGTGATCCTGTGGATGTTCGTGAAGGATTCGAACGTCGCCACGCCCTACAAGCGCGACATCATCTATGTGCAGCAATGGCGGCTCGATCGCAGCGACGCCGATATCAAGGCGCAACAGGCCAAGGACCTGCCCGAGGAGCTGAAGCGCAAGGCGGCGATCGAGGCGGCGCAGAAGAAGCGCCAGGCCGAATTCAAGAAATATGACGATTGGCTGACCAGCCACGGCTTCTGAGCGACGCGCGCCGGATGGGCGCCGTGCTCGCGCTGGCCGAGCGCGGGCGGGGGCGGACCGCGCCCAATCCCAATGTCGGCTGCGTGATCGAGCGGGACGGTATCGTGGTCGGCCGCGGCTGGACCCAGCCGGGCGGGCGCCCCCATGCCGAGGCGATGGCGCTGGCCCAGGCGGGCGCGAAGTCGCGCGGCGCGACTTGCTATGTCACGCTCGAGCCCTGCGCGCATGAATCGCCGCGCGGGCCGGCCTGTTCGCGCCTGCTCGTCGCGGCCGGCGTCGCCCGGGTGGTGATCGCGCTTGGCGATCCCGATCCGCGCACCAACGGGGCGGGGGCGGCCCGGCTGCGCGCCGCCGGGATCGACGTGGCGGAGGGCGTCCGCGCCGCCGAGGCGCGCCGTTCGATGGCCGGCTTCCTGGCGCGGCTGGAAAAGGGGCGCCCGCTCGTCACGCTCAAGCTGGCGACCTCGCTCGACGGTCGCATTGCGCTTCCCACGGGCGAGAGCCGCTGGATCACCGGACCGGAGGCCCGCGCCCATACCCATCTGGAACGCGCCCGGCACGAAGCGATCCTGGTCGGCCGCCGCACGATGGAAGTCGACCGGCCGCGCCTCGACGTGCGCCTGCCCGGACTGGAGGACCGCGCGCCGCGCCGGCTGGTGCTTTCCGCCACCGGCGATCTGAAACGCCCGGAGGACATTGCCGGCCTGGCGGGCGTCGACCATCTCTTCGTCGAGGGCGGCGCCGAGACCGCCTCGGCCTTTCTCCGCGCCGGCCTGGTCGACCGGCTGCTGCTCTATCGCGCGCCGATCCTGATCGGCGAGGGGAGGGCGGCGCTCGGCGATATCGGGCTCGCCCGGCTGGACGAAGCCCATGGCCGCTGGCGGCTATCTGACAGCCGCATGCTTGGCAGTGACAGGATGGAGGTCTACGAGCACGCCTCATGAGGAAGCATGGCCTCCGGTTTTCCGCCCGCGCGCGGCGCAGCAAGGACTCCTGATGTTTACTGGGATCGTCACCGATATCGGCACCGTCGAGACCACGGAAAGGCAGGGCGACCTGCATGTCCGCGTCTCCACTGCCTATGAAACCTCCGGCATCGATCTCGGCGCCTCGATCGCCTGTTCGGGCGTGTGCCTGACAGTGGTCGACAAGGGCGTGGACGCGGGCGGCGGCTGGGTTGCGTTCGACGTCTCGGGCGAGACCACCAGCCGCACCGCGCCGGGCATGTGGGCTTCGGGCCGCAGGCTCAACCTCGAGCGCGCGCTGCGCCTGGGCGACGAGCTGGGCGGGCATATCGTCACCGGCCATGTCGACGGGATCGGCGCGGTGAAGGCGATCGCGGAGATCGGCGGCTCGCACCATGTCGTCATCCTCGCCGGGCCGGAGCTGGCGCCCTATGTCGCGCCCAAGGGCTCGATCACGGTCGATGGCGTCTCGCTCACCGTCAACGCGGTGCGCGACACGGCCGACGGCGTGGAATTCGACCTCAACATCATTCCCCACACCGCCGCCGTCACTACATTCGGCGCACTCGAAGCAGGGCAGGCCGTCAATCTCGAGATCGACGTGCTCGCCCGTTATCTGCAGCGCATGGAGGCGCTCCGTGGCAAAGCCTGAACGAGCCAATGAACTGGGGCGTCTGAAGCATGCCTTCCTCTCCTCGCCCGAGGAGCTGATCGACGAGGCCCGCAACGGCCGGATGGTGATCTTGGTCGATGACGAGGATCGCGAGAACGAAGGCGATCTCGTCATCCCCGCCCAGATGGCGACGCCCGACGCGGTGAATTTCATGGCGCGGTTCGGCCGCGGGCTGATCTGCCTCGCGCTCACGTCGGAGCGGGGCCGCCAGCTCCAGCTCGAGCCGATGGCGCGCATCAACGGCACGCCGCTGGGCACCGCGTTCACCGTCTCGATCGAGGCGAAGGAAGGCATCTCGACCGGCATCTCCGCGGCCGATCGCGCGCGCACCGTCGCGGTGGCGATCGACGCGGCCAACGGGCCCGATGCGATCACCTCGCCGGGCCATGTCTTCCCGCTGATCGCCCGCGACGGCGGCGTCCTCGTCCGCACCGGCCATACCGAGGCGGCGGTCGATCTGGCGCGGCTCGCCGGGCTCAACCCGTCGGGCGTGATCTGCGAGATCATGAAGGACGACGGCACCATGGCCCGTCTCGACGATCTGATCGCCTTCGCCCAGTTCCACAATCTCAAGCTCGGCACGATCCGCGACCTGATCGCCTATCGCCGCCGCCACGACCATCTCGTCGAGAAGCGCGCCGAAACGCGTTTCGAGAGCGAATGGGGCGGCGAGTGGACCGCGATGACCTTCTGGAACAAGGCGACGGAGAGCGAGCAGGTCGCGCTGGTCAAGGGCAGGATCGATCCGGCCAGGCCGACGCTCGTCCGCATGCATGCGCTTTCGCCCTTTTCCGACATCTTCGGCGAGGGCGGCGCGCGCGGCGGATTGTTGCGCCGCTCGATGGAGATCATCGCCGAGGAAGGCGCGGGCGTCGTGGTCGTGATCAACAAGCCGCGGCCGGACCAGTTCACCGTCGCGCTCCAGGCACGCGCCGGCACGCTCGAGGCCAAGGACATGGACGAGCTGCGCGACTATGGCGTCGGCGCGACGATCCTCACCGAACTCGGCGTGCAGGACATGATCCTGCTCACCAATACCCACCACACGCTGGTCGGGCTCGACGGCTATGGCCTGTCGATCGTCGGCGAGCGCCCCATCGATACCGGAGAATGACTTGGCACGTGTCCTGATCGTCGAAGCGCGCTTCTACGCCCATCTGAACGACCTGCTGCTCGAAGGCGCGCGCGCCGCGATCGAGGCGGCCGGGCACCAGCACGAGACCGTGACGGTGCCGGGCGCGCTGGAGATCCCGGGCGCGGTGGCGATGGCCGCCGAGACCGGCCGTTACGACGCGTTCGTCGCGCTCGGCGTGGTGATCCGCGGCGAGACCTATCATTTCGAGATCGTCTCGAACGAAAGCGCGCGCGGCCTGATGGCGCTGGCGATGGACGGGATCCCGATCGGCAACGGCATCCTCACCGTCGAGAACGAGGCCCAGGCGCTCACGCGCGCGAAGCCCGACGAGAAGGACAAGGGCGGGGAAGCCGCCAAGGCCGCGCTGGCGATGCTGGCGCTCAAGAGCCGGTTCGGCTGACGGCCATGGACATGCCCCCCTCCCGCTACCGCGTAGTGGAGCAGGGGCGCCGGCTGGTCGTGATCGACACGCTGGCGGGGGAACCGGTCCGCCCGGTCACTTCGCCGCTGCCGGAAATGCCGGGCGGCGAGCGCCGCAGGCGGCAGGCGCCGCGCCCCGTGCCGCGCTCGATGTCCTCCGACCGGCCCGAGCCGGGCAGCCGCGCGGACGGGGAGGGGCTGCGCTTCGTCACTGCCCGCTGGTTCGACAATGATGCCCCGCGCTCGATCCGGATCGACCGGGACGGCCAGGCCCAGCTCGGCATGGCGCTGCTCGTGCTGGTGGTCGTCGCCGGCTTCTGCCTCACTGTCATCGGCTGGCCGGCGGTGATCGTGCTGGGTATCCTGCTGTTCAATCCCAAGGCGCGTGGCGGCTTCCGCACCGCCGCCACGACCTGGATCACCGCGCTGGACCGGAAGGGCGGCTAGGCCGCTGCCGGATAGTCGGTATAGCCGTCGGCCCCGCCGATATAGAACAGGTCCTCGCGCTGCGGATTGAGCGGCAGCCCCTCGCGCAGCCGCCGCGGCAGGTCCGGATTGGCGAGGAAGGTGCGGCCAAAGGCGATCGCATCGGCCTCGCCCGCGTCGAGCGCCGTCTGGGCGTCGTCGCGAAGATAGTCGGCGTTGAGCACCAGCGGGCCCTTGAACGCCTTGCGCATCACCGGATGGACCGGCGGATGATCGGGCAGCCCGCGCGTGCCGCCCGCCCGCGGCTCGCGCAGCTCGAGAAAGGCGATGCCGATCGCGTCGAGCGCCGCCGCCGCTGCTTCGAACAGGGCATGCGGGCTGCTGTCGTTGACGCCCTGCACCTCGCCATTGGGGGAGAGCCGCACGCCGGTGCGCGCGCCGCCGATCGTGTCGACCACCCGCTGCGTCACTTCGCGCAGCAGCCGCACCCGGTTCGGGATGGTGCCGCCATAGCCGTCGTCGCGGAAGTTGGAATTGTCGCGCAGGAACTGGTCGATCAGATAGCCGTTCGCGGCGTGGATCTGCACCCCGTCGAAGCCGGCGCGGATCGCGTTGCGGGCGGCATGGGCATAATCGTCGAGGATGCCGGGGATCTCGTCGGTGCGCAGCGGCCGCGCTTCGCCATAGGGGCGCCGGATCTCGCCGCTATCCTCCGCCGGATAGGTGCGGACGGTGCCCGGCGCGGTGGTGGCGGAGGCCGAGACGGGCCGGGCGCCGTCCAGGAAATCGGAATGGACCAGCCGGCCCATGTGCCAGAGCTGCGCGACGATGCGCCCGCCGGCTTCGTGCACCGCTTCCACGATCGGCTTCCACGCATCGGTCTGCGCGTCGCTCCACAGGCCGGGGGCATAGGCCCAGCCCAGGCCCTGCTGGCTGATGCCGGTCGCCTCGGAGATGATCAGCCCGGCGCTTGCCCGCTGGGCGTAGTAATCGGCCATGATCGGCGTCGGCACGTGCGCGCGGGTGGCGCGGCCGCGCGTCAGCGGCGCCATCAGCATGCGGTTCGGCGCGTGGATCGCGCCCAGCTGGATCGGATCGAACAGGCTTGGCATCGTCGCAAATTCCCTAACGGCTGTGACGCCGGCCAAATAGGTGGCTAAGGGGGCGCATGCATCGTCCCGGGTCCCCAAGAAAAGCTACCGCACCGCAAACCGCCTCTGCGTTGCCGATCGCGGCGCTGCTCGCCGGCAACATCGCGCTCGCCTTCGGGCCCTGGTTCGTGCGGCTGGCCGATGTCGGGCCGGTGGCGGCGGGCTTCTGGCGCATCGCGCTGGCCGCGCCGATCCTGGTGGCGCTGGCCTTTGCCGGGCAGCGGCGCCCCTTCGCCCCGGCGCGCGGGCTGTGGCCGGCGATCGCCCTGGGCGGCATCGCCTTCGCGGCGGACCTGGCGAGCTGGCATGTCGGCATCCTCCAGACCACGCTCGCCAATGCGACGCTGTTCGGCAACTCGGCGACGCTGATGTATCCGATCTACGGCTTCCTCGTCGCGCGGATGTGGCCGACGCGGACCCAGGGCCTCGCGCTGGCGCTCGCCGCGGCGGGGGCGGGGCTGCTGCTCGGCCGTTCCTTCCAGCTCTCGCCCAAGCACCTGGCCGGCGACCTGCTCTGCCTGCTCGCCGGCACGCTCTACACCGTCTATTTCGTGCTGATGGGCAAGGCGCGCGAGGTGGTGGCGCCGCTCCCCGCGCTCGCCCTTTCCACCCTTGCCAGCCTGTTGCCGCTGCTGGTCGCCGCGCTGGTCGCGGGCGAGCAGTTCTGGCCCCAGCATTGGGGGATATTGATCGGCCTGGCGCTTGCCAGCCAGGTGGTCGGCCAGGGGCTGATCATCTACGCCATCGGCCATCTCTCGCCGCTCGTAGTGGGGATTGCGCTGCTCAGCCAGCCGATCGTCGCCGGCGCCGTCGGCTGGATCGCCTATGGCGAGCGGCTCGGCCCGGCCGAGCTGAGCGGCGCGGTGCTGGTCGCGATCGCCCTGGTGCTGGTGCGCAGCGGCGGCCCGCGGGTTGCGTCGGAAGCCGGGGAGGCTAAACCGGCATGATGGACCTGAAGGACGCGACTCTCGACGAACTGCGTGCCGCGCTCGCGCCCGAGGTGGCGGCCAATGCGGCGTTCGACGGCTGGAACAACCGCGCGCTCGACGCCGCGGCGGACGGCCTGGGCGTCGACCGCGACGTCGCCCGGCTCGCCTTCACCGACGGGCCGGTGGCGATGATCGATGCCTGGTTCGCCGCGATCGATGCCGCGATGCTCGCCCGCTTCACGCCGGAGCAGCTGGGCGGCATGAAGATCCGCGCCCGCATCACCGCGCTGGTCGAGGCCCGGCTGGCGCTCGCCGCACCGCACCGCGAGGCGCTGCGCCGTGCGCTCGCCATCCTCGCCATGCCGCAGAACGCCGCGCGCGGGGCCCGGCTCGGCTGGCGCGCCGCGGACGCGATGTGGCGCGCCGCCGGCGACACGGCGACCGACTACAACCATTATTCCAAGCGCATGACGCTGGGCACCGTCTATGCCGCGACCATCGCGGTGTTCCTGGACGACGAGAGCGAAGGCCATGCCGAGACGCGCGCCTTCCTCGCCCGCCGGATCGAGAACATCATGCAGTTCGAGCGTGCCAAGGCGAAATGGCTGACTCCGCCCGAGCATCGCTTCAGCCTTTCCCGCTTCATCGGCCGGCTGCGCTACCCGGCGGTTTGATTCAGGGGGACGGACCAGGACATATCCTACTGGCGTACCCTCGTCGCAATTGATAATGACTCGCAGCATGAATGCCCCCGCTGCGATTCCCGTGCCCGTACCGCTTGCCAGCCTGCCCCGCCACAAGCCCGCGGCCGTCGCCACGATCGACTGGAGCAAGCTGAGCGAGCCCGAGGGCCGGCGCCTGCGCGAGCTGGGGCTGGACGAAGGCGTCGAGGTCGAGCTGCTCCACAAGTCGGGCCTGCTGGGCGGCGGGCCGATCGCCTGCCGGATCGGCCGCATGATCGTAGCGCTCCGCCGCCACGTCGCCTCGGCGATCCACGTCAGTCCCGGCGCATGAACGCCGCGCCGCTGGTTGCGCTGGTCGGCAATCCCAATGCCGGCAAGAGCGCCCTGTTCAACGCGCTGACCGGCGCGCGGCAGAAGGTGGGCAATTATCCGGGCGTCACGGTGGAGCGCCATGCCGGCCGCCTGGCGCTGCCCGATGGCCGCCCGGTCGAGCTGCTCGACCTGCCCGGCACCTACAGCCTCGACCCGTCCTCGCCCGACGAGGCGGTGACTCGCGACGTGCTGTTCGGCAAGCAGCAGGGCGAGAAGCTGCCCGACGCGATCATCGTGGTGGTCGACGCCACCAATCTCGACAATCACCTGCGCTTCACGCTCCAGCTGATCGCGCTGGGCCTGCCGGTGGTGGTCGCGCTCAACATGGTCGACATGGCCGAGCGTGACGGCCTGATCCTCGATGCCGAAGCGCTGGAGCGCGAGCTCGGCGTGCCGGTGGTTCCCACCGTCGCGGTGCGCAAGCGCGGGATCGACACGCTCAAGGAGCGATTGGGCGAGGCGGTCAAGGGCACGCACCGGCTGCGCGAGGGCGCCGGCGTCCAGCACGACATCGTCGTCCTCCAGCGCCGCGCCCGCCAGATCGCCACCGCCGTTACCGTGTCGGAAACGGCGGCGCGCCGCTGGACCCACCGGATCGACGCGATCGTGCTCCACCCCGTCGCCGGACCGATCATCCTGCTCGCGCTGATGTTCGTCATGTTCCAGTCGGTCTTCGCCTGGGCCGAGGCGCCGATGGGCTGGATCGAGGCGGGCATGGCCTGGGTCGAGGGCATGGTCGCTGGCGCGCTGCCCGACGGGTTCCTGCGCGACTTTCTGGTCCAGGGCCTGATCGCCGGCGTCGGTGCCGTCGTGGTCTTCCTGCCGCAGATCCTGATCCTGTTCGCCTTCATCCTGGTGCTGGAGGCGACCGGCTACATGGTCCGTGCCGCGATGCTGATGGACCGGGTGATGGCCGGTGTCGGCCTGTCCGGCCGCGCCTTCATTCCCCTGCTCTCCAGCTTCGCCTGCGCGGTGCCCGGCATCATGGCGACGCGGACGATCGCCGACGAGAAGGACCGGCTCACCACTATCCTGATCGCGCCGCTGATGACCTGCTCGGCGCGCCTGCCGGTCTATGCGATCATCATCGGCGCGCTGATTCCCGATCGCGCGGTGCTGCCCGGCATCGGGCTGCAGGGGCTGGTGCTGTTCGGGCTCTACATCCTCGGCATCGCCGGCGCCTTCTGCGCGGCGCTGCTGCTCCGCCGCACGGTGACGAAGGGCGCGACCTCCGGTTTCATGATGGAGATGCCCAAATACCAGCTGCCCCGCCTGCGCGACATCGCGCTCGGCCTGTGGCAGCGCGCGGAGATCTTCCTGAAGCGTGCCGGCACCACCATCGCCGCCACCGTCGCCATCCTCTGGGTGCTCGCCACCTTTCCCCAGGCGCCGGCGGGCGTGAAGCAGAGCGAATATTCGATCGCCGGCCGCATCGCGAGCGGGATCGAAGTGGTGGTGAAGCCGGTCGGGTTCAATCACGACATCTCGCTGGCGCTGCTTCCCGCGATGGCGGCGCGCGAGGCGGCCGTGGCGGCGATCGGCACCGTCTATGCGGTCGACAATCCCGAGGATGCCAAGGGCGAGGCGACGATCACCGACAATCTGCGCAAGCGCTGGAGCCTGCCGACCGCGCTCGCCTTCCTGATGTGGTTCGTGTTCGCACCGCAATGCATCTCGACGATCGCCGTGACCCGGCGCGAGACCAATGGCTGGAAATGGCCGCTGTTCATGATCGGCTATCTCTTCACGCTCGCCTATGTCGCGGCGGGGCTCACCTATTGGAGCGCGGTGGCGCTGGGGCTCTAGGTTGAGGACTCATATTCCTCCTTCGTCACCCCGGCCTTGAGCCTGGGTCCCGCTGTCTCGCTAGCGCAAGAAGCAGCGGGATCTCGGCGCAAGGCCGGGATGACGGTAGAAAATCTAGTATTTGCTTGGGTTCTCAACCTAGCGGACGCTACCCAAATGGGTGCCCGGCGAAGGCCGGGGCCCAGTCTCCGGCGCATCCGGCCGGGCTGCCGAACCGCGCGAGCGACGTTGCCACCGGGGCTCGGCCTTCGCCGGGAAACGGCGTCTTGCAATGCAGGGATTGTGCATGTTCCCTGCTTGCTCCGGAGGGAGCAGGTGGGTCCCGCGAAATGCTGTGGGAGGGGCGTCGCAGAGCCTGGCCGGCAGCCGAAAACCTAAACTTCCGCAGGGCCGCTAGTCGCGCCTGGCGTCGTCCAGCGCCTTCGCGATCCGTGCCTTCTCGGCGGCCTCGGCCTGCTTCTCGGCCTTGGTGCGGCCGAAGCGCGCGCGATTTTCCTGTGCACGGATCGGCTTCTCGGTCCTTGCCCTGGCCTTGCGCGCCTTGTTGAAGTTGATGATCTCGGCCATATCCTCACCCGAGCATTTACAGATTTCGAAGCGGAGTTTCCATGGCGGGCAGCGTCAACAAAGTGATCCTGGTGGGCAATCTCGGGCGCGATCCCGAGAGCCGCAGCTTCCAGAATGGCGGCAAGGTCGTCGAACTGCGCATCGCTACGTCCGAAAGCTGGAAGGACCGCAACTCGGGCGAGCGCAAGGAAAAGACCGAGTGGCACACGGTCAAGGTCTTCAACGAAGGCCTGGCGAATGTCGCCGAGCGCTATCTGCGCAAGGGCAGCAAGGTCTATATCGAAGGCGCGCTGACCACCCGTAAGTGGCAGGACGCCCAGGGCCAGGACCGGTATTCGACCGAGATCGTGCTCCAGGGCTTCAACTCGGTGCTCACCATGCTGGACGGCGCGCCCGGCGGCGGCGGCGGTAGTGGCGGCGGTGGCGCCCGCTCCTCGGGTGGCGACGATTGGGGCGCCGGTGGCGGCGACGAATTTGCCGGTCAGTCGTCCAGCCGGGGCGGCGGCAATTTCAACAGCGGCGGCCAGCGTTCGGGCGGCGGCGGAAACAATAGCTTCGGTGGCGGTTTCCCCGATGATCTGGACGACGACGTCCCGTTCTAAGAAACACCCAGCGCGAGTTTGTCGCGTCTTATAGGCCAAGCCATGGGGGGAGCGCGTGAAAGCGTGCTCCCCCCGTAGCGATCTACCAGGCTGCGCTCCTCGGAAACGCCGCCTTGGACAGAAGGTTGAAGGCAATCCCGAACGCTGCGGTGCGTTGGTTGTTGCGCCGTCCGTCGGGAGAGACCGGGCTCGGGGCTCGATTGGCGCACCGGAATGGATGGCGGCGCGGAAGGTGTTGCTGCCACGGCCAAAAATGCTTCAGGTGCAACTCCATATACGAAGCGCAGCGGTTCCCTTGGCGATCGAGCCCGGGCCCGAGACTATTCGGATCGTAGTCGTAAAATCGCCCTCCCCGCCCGACGCGCACGGGGCCGGCAGTTCGTAGTAATAATAGCTTCCTTGCGAAGGGTTCATCACAAAGGTGCCGGACGGAGAGCCGGGGCGTGAGAAGCTATACGCGAGGGTTGTAGCGGCAGTGCAACTGCCCGATTTATCGATCCAGATCAGGAAAGGATTGCTCGGGAACTCCCAATCATGGGAGAAACCGCCGTCGCGCACAGCGAATGTGCAATCCCCGCCTGCAACCGGCACGCTCGTGGTAACGTTTGTCCGATTTCCGGCAGGGTCATAGGAATAAGTTGAAGTTACGCCGCTGGCCGCGCCTCCGCTATGAGTCACGCCGACCAGATGCCCCAGTGCATCATATGAATATCTCGTGGTTTCCTGAGCGCTTGAAGGCGATGCTATCATTGCCCCTGCAATTGCGAGAAACGAAATCACGGAGGCACTTCTATCGGCGCGCATTTCCAACCCTTCGATGATACCAAATATGAGACAGAAACCGCGCGCGTGTTACGGCAGTATGAAACACTTCTGAAAACTGCGCCAAATCCGGCACCGTCGAATCTCTCTCCGGCCGATAGGGCTTGAGGAACGGATGTTCCCCACTTGCTCCCTGGATTCACGAGATGATTCAGCGGGGCGAAGCAAGCGCGGCCAGCGCATCGGCGCACGCCGATTCAGAACGCGGCTTGCGGGTGGGATCCTGAAGCCCGGGATTCCTGGCACCTTCCAGCGCAACTGCGCAGTGCTGTTCCGCGAAGCGCTCGGTGACCCGAGCATCGGGGCATGCCGTTCCATTGCTCGGATATGGACCAATTGACTACCGGTTTGACGTATTCCCGTAACCGTCCGGCGCTTCATTGTTCATATCGGCCATGGGCAACGGGGCGGGGCATGTATCTGCGTTTGCTGGTTTCCTCGGGCGCCCTTGCCATAGGCTTCGTTTCGCTGCCGGCGCGGAGGACCAGGCCATGGTCGCGGTGCAGGGCGCGCATTTCCACGATTGGCGGTTCGCTGAGAGGCGGGAGATGCAGCGGCGCGTGACGCTGCGTCCTGCTTCGGCAGGCTGCGCGAGTTTCAAATGGCTATGGGCAAGAAGGGTATCATGACCGAGCATATCGTTGCGCTCCGGGCGGCAGGGACGCGCCTTTTCCGAATGCTTGGGACGGTGCGGCGCTCGATCCTGCGGCTCGGGCTTCCCGTGTCGGCGCTGGTGCTGGTGCCGTTGGCGGCCAGTGCGCAGGACAATTCCGCGCAGAACCAGACCGTGATCAATCCACAGCCGGATATCAACGGCGTCGATGTCGCGACCGCGCAATACTCGGTCGCCTCGCCCCTCGGTTTCAATGCGCCTGGAGCGGGGCATTTGCAGGTGCGATCCGTCTTCAACGGGCGGCGCTTCACCACCAACCTCGAAACCTATCTGACCGACGATACGCTGACGGAACCCGATAGCGGCAACCCCAACAGCCGCCAGATCCGCGTGCATTTCGAAGGCATGGACAAGATGTTCGTCTGCACGGCCCTCGGGCTGTGCCAGCAGGTCGGGAAGGTGGACGGTTCGCGGCTTACGCGCACTGCGGACAAATCCTATGGCCTGCAGACGCGCGACGGCACGGTCGTCAGCTTCTTTCCGATGTCCGTCGAACCCATTCCGGTCTGCATGGGCGGCGGCGCCAGCTGCAATGGCGCGAACTATCGAGGCTTCGCTTACGCTTCCTCGATCCTCTATGCGAATGGCGAGAAGCTTACTTTCGCGGGCAATCCGATTGTGTCGGGCAGCACGATGGTCAGCACGATCACGAGCAATCTCGGTTACACCGTCGACGCCGTCTATCCCTGCACTTCCTGTACTTCCAGCGCTTCGCCGACAGGCAGTGCCTGGGTGCTCTATGGCGGCCTCGCCAACGCTACGTCTTATGTCCTGAGGAAGAACGGGATCGAACTCGACCGGGTGAGCTTCAGCCGCGTCCACACGAATTTTCCGGCAAATCAGGTAGGGCAGCTGGCAGCGCAGCAGGACTGGAAGGCGACGGACAAGATCGGCCGCACCTTCAAGGTCACGCTGCAGGCGAGGAACATCATGACCTGCCAGCTCGGCTCGGACGGCTGGGGAATAAGCAACGGACATGACAAGACGACTTTGAATCCCGTCCGGGTGATCACGCCCAGCGGCGTCGAAACCGGCATCACCTACAAGAATATCACGCAGTTCAGCGCGTCGCGCATTGTACCGGTCTCGTCGATCACGCGGGGAGGCCGGACCTGGCTATACAATTTCGTGGACACGAATGACGGCGGCGGCACGCTGACCACGACCGACCCGCTGGGCAATAGTCAGACGCGGATTGCGGTCGGCAATCCGGTGCCCTGGGTCACCGGCTGGGGTTCCATTGACTCCGCCTGCTTCGTCTCGACCACGGGTTCGGACGTGGTCCAGAACAAAGACGAGTTCAACCAGCAGACGAACTTCGCCTATCAGTCGCAGGGAACGCTCAGCGCCACCACTCTCCCTGAGGGCAACGCCCGCCAGTATCAACATGACAGCCGCGGCAACCTGATCCGCGTCACCAGCGTCGCCAAGCCCGGCTCGGGGCTCGCGGCGATTGTCCTCTATCAGGCCGACTATGACGCGACCTGTTCGGTGCCAGTGAAATGCAACAAGCCGAATTGGACGCGGGATGCGAATGGCGGCGAGACCCATTTCGAATATGATCCGGCGCATGGCGGCGAGACCAGGGTCACCATGCCGCCCGACAGCGCCGGCGTGCGACCGGAGCGGCGATCGACCTACGAGGCCATCAATGTGGGGGACGGCACCCTCTATCGTCTTGTCCAGGCGTCGGAATGCAGGACTCTGGCATCATGCGCCGGCAGCTCGGACGAGGTGCGGCACAGCTTCACCTATGTCGGAAACACCTTCCTTCGCGCGACGGAGACCGTGACCTCGGATGGCCTGTCGCTGGCGACCAGCTATACCTATGACGATGCCGGCCATCTCGTGACCGTGACCGGTCCCGGCGGAGGTACGACGACGTTCCTCTACGATGCCGTCGGGCGAAAGATCGGAACGATCAGTACCGATCCGGATGGAGCGGGACCGCTTCCCCGGATTGCAAAGCGAATCAACTATAATGATGACGATCAGGTCACCAAGGTCGAGGATGGCACCGCAACCGACGTGACCGCGGGCGCGCTTGCCGCGATGACGGTCACTCAGGTCACCGATACGATCTATAATTCCTACGGCGAGAAGATCGTCGAGACCCTATCGTCGGGCGGTACCGCCTATCAGCTGAGGCAGTATAGCTATGACGGTGCGGCGCGCCTCGAATGCGCCGCCATGCGGATGAACCCGGCCGCGTTCGGCGCGTTGCCGGCCAGCGCTTGTGTGCTGGGCACCGAAGGCAGCGAGGGGCCGGATCGGATCACCCGCAAATTCTATGACGCCGCGGGACGTTTGCAGCAGATCCGCAAGGCCGTCGGAACGAGCGTCGAGCAGGCCTATGTGACGTACAGCTTCTCGCCCAACGGCAAGGAGCAATATGTCGTCGATGCGAACGGCAATCGCGCGCAACTGGTCTATGACGGGTTCGACCGGCACTTGCAGTGGCGCTTCCCATCTTCGGGCGCCGTTTCGGGCTTCAATCCGGCCACTGCCGCCACGGCGCTGGCGAGCGCCGGCGCGGTGAGCGGCGCAGACTATGAAGAATATGGCTATGACGCGAGGGGCAACCGCACGCGCCTGCGCAAGCGCGACGGGCGCACCTTCACCTACGCCTATGATGCGCTGAACCGGATAACCTCGAAGATCGTGCCGGAAGCTTGCGTGTCAGGCTATGCCTGCACCAATGTGCCGCCCTCGCTGACGCGCGATGTCTATTATAGTTACGATCTGCGTGGCCTGCAGACGGCGGCAAGGTTTGACGGCCCTTCGGGCAGCGATGCCGTAATTAACGGCTATGACGGGCTTGGGCGGATCATCTCGACGACCACCGCAATGGGCGGCGTAAGCCGAACGCTGACTTTCCAATTCAGTGCAGATGGCAATCGAACGCGCGTTACGCATCCCGACGGCGCATATTTCGCCATGGATTACGACGGATTGGACCGGATGAGCGCGGCACGATGGTGGACCGGCGCCACAGGTACCGTGCCTTTCATGGGCATCGGCTACGATGCCCAGGGACGGCGCGCCAATACCAACCGCGCGAGCAGCATGACGGGCTATGGCTATGATGCGATTTCCCGCCTTGCCAGCCAGACGCAGGGGTTTGCCGGCGGCGCCGGGAATATGACCGCTACCTTCGGGTATAATGCGGCGAGCCAGATCGTCAGGTTCGGCCGCAGCAACTCGGACTATGCGTACAACGCTTATGCATCCACCAGCCGCACCTATGTCCCGAATGGCCTCAACCAATATGCCGCGGTAGGCGGCAACGGCTATGGTTATGACGCCAATGGCAACCTGACTTGGGACGGCGGCATCGCCTACACCTATGATGCCGAGAACCGGCTAGTGAGCGCTTCGACCGGTGCGAACCTGGTCTATGATCCCTTGGGGCGTCTCTACCAGACGTCGGGTGGCAGCGCCGGCGTCACGCAGTTCCTGTACGACGGCAACAACCTCGTCGCCGAGTATAGTGGCAGCGGGGCATTGCTGCGCCGCTACATGTTCGGTCCCGCCGAGGACGAGCCCATCCTGTGGGACGAGGGCGGCGCGATGAACTGTTCGGCAACCAAGGTCTTCCATGCCGATCACCTGGGCTCGATCATCGCGACCGCCGATTGCTGGGGCAACCGCACGGGGATCAACAGCTACGATGAATATGGCTTGCCGGGCAGCGGCAACGCTGGTCGCTTCCAGTATACCGGCCAGGCTTGGATACCCGAGCTGGGCATGTACTATTACAAGGCGCGTATCTACTCGCCGATGCTTGGGCGATTCATGCAGACGGATCCGATCGGGTATTTCGATCAGATGAACTTGTATGCCTATTCCTCAAACGATCCCATTAACGCTTCTGATCCTTCAGGTCTCTGCGGCCCGGCGTGCATCGGGCTTCTGGTGGAGATGCTGAATCAGGCAACCAGCGATTCCGACCGGGCGGCTTGGGGCGCCGCCTATGAGCAAGCGAAGAATGGGCACGTCCTGGGTGCGCTGGGCTCGGTAAAGACCCAGGTCGCCAGGCTCGGTATCTCTGCGCTGAGTGGCGGCCTGGCCGGGAGGGTCGGGACCGCCATTATCCGGACGCAGGAGCTGAAGACCGCGGTAGTGATGACGACGGCCGTTGGTGGGGCGCTCGGCGTTGGCCAGCGTACCGTTGAGAATGCAATGGCGGGCCGTCCACTGGATGACGGCTTGGTCAGGGCGGGTATTGTAAATGCGGCGACGGCTGGATTGGGCACCTATTTGGGAATGACTCGGGCGGATTTCCTGGTTCCCATCGGCCCGGGCCGGCGCAACGAGTTGGCCGGCGCCATTGGCGACCAGGTTGGTGCGGCGGGGCAGGCCGCCTTCACCGCTGCCACTTCCGATGTGGCCTCATCGGCTTTCGGTGACGCCCATATCGTCGTCAATGGAAGGAAATGTCCCAAGCCGACGCTTTTAAATGGCTTCGGCGCCTGGGATGGCTGTTCCGATTAGGATATTGAGATGAAGCTGAACAGCATTGTTGGAACGATTTCTTTATCGATACCGTCAATTGTTCCATATGGAATACTGGTATATATTCTTCAGGCGGTATATTTCGTGAGAAATGGCAGCCTGTCAGTTCACATTTCGATGTGGGCGTGTTTGATAGTAGCTTTCTTGATGATTAACTACTTAAGATATAGGCGGATGATAGATAGTGCTCCCGTTATTGGTGGTGTGATGACATCGGTAGGTGTATTATTTGTCTTAATGTCCGTATTGAGTTTTGTGCACGTCGTTGCCGCTGTTGTGATATGATCGAACCAGACGCATGAGGCATGATATATATTTCATGATCGATGCCGAGGGGGTTGAGGTCATATCGAGTTGGGCGCGGCACTTGTTCATTTGATGAATATAATGAATAGCTGAACCATAATAGATTTATGTTGCTGTTATTACGGTTGCAACTTGCCGTCTCTTTCCGTTTCGCCAAGGGAAGCCGGAGAATGCCGCGCCGGGGCATGTGAGAACCGAAGAGTGTACGGTTTCATCGGCAAGATCATATGCTTCAAAATTTATCCTGGTAAATCATAATATTATATGGAATGCATTGCGCGCTAGGGAGCAGGTTCCGTTCTGATCGATGAGGGAATTGCCATGCGCGGCGCGGTGACAGGATTGGCCTTGCTGGCAGCGGCCTGTGGCGGGCCGAGGACGACCAACGATCCCGCCGCGCAGAACGTGATCGAGGCGACCTCGAAGGGCGTGCCCGCCAAGGTCGCCGCCGGCACCTGCAACGACAAGCCCGATTTCGTCCCGGTCTACAAGGAAGCCAAGATCATCAGCTGCACCAGCGGTGACGTGGCGGTGACGGGCAAGCGCAGCGGCACGGTGATCTACACCGATTTCGCCGCGCCCCCGGCGATCCTCGCCTGGTCGAAGGAGCAGGCCATCGCCTCGGGCCTGACGCCCGGCATCGAGGACGGCAAGTCGTTCAGCGCGGCGGAAGGCGACCGGCGCACGCTGCGGGTGATGGCGGAGCCGGGCACGGCCGTGACCAACGTCACCGTCAACTGGGGCGTGCGGCGCTAAGCCCGGGAATTCAGGCCTCGACGATCTCGGCGATGCCGAATCGGCCGGCCTGATAGTCGAGAAAGGCCTGGCGGATTTCGGCCTCGCTGTTCATCACGAAGGGCCCGTGCGCCACGATCGGCTCGTCGATCGGCGCGGCGTGGCCGAACAGGAACAGCGCCGGCTCGGAAGCGGTGATGGTCACTGCGGCGCCCGGAGTCAGCTCGGCGAGATGGAAATGCGCAATCGGGGTGCCTTCCACGTGGAACATGCCCCGCACGGCATAGAGGAGCACATCGCGCCCCTCGAGGCCGGAGAAGGTGATGCTGCCGCCGGCTGCGATCTCGACCCAGCTCAGGAACACGTCGGTCAGCGAATCGACCGTGCCCCTCGCGTCGCCGAATGCGCCGGAGATCAGATGGACGGTGGCGCCGCTGCCGGTGGTGACCGCAGGGATCGCCTCGGCCTGCGCGCCGACATAGCGCGGGGCGGTCATCTTGAGCCGGGCGGGCAGGTTCACCCAGAGCTGGAGGATTTCCATCGGCCCGCCGTCGCGCTTGAAGTCCGCCGGTGAGACCTCGGCATGAACGATGCCGCTGCCGGCGGTCATCCACTGGATGCCCCCGGCGCGGATGATGCTCGCATGGCCGGCGCTGTCGGTATGCGCCAGCGCGCCCGCCAGGATGAAAGTCACTGTCTCGAAGCCGCGATGCGGATGCGGGCCGAAGGGCAGGCCGCGATTGCTCGGCGGATAGGCTTGCGGCCCGTGATGGTTGAGGAACAGGAAGGCGCCGACATGCCCGATCGCCGGGCCGGGAACCGGGCGCCGCGTGACGAGGTCGCCGATGTCGTCGCGAAAGGCCGGATGCACCCGCTTCACCGTTCGCATCGCATCGCATCACCTCACCTCACCTTCTCAGCAGGAACACCGCATGTTCGGCGAACAGATTGGCCATCGCCGATCCGCAGCTTTGGTCGCCCGAGAGGAACCAGCTGCCTTCCAGCGTGATTCCCCGGCCCTGCACGAACGCACGGAAATCGTCGACAGTCACATGGTGGATGTTGGGCGTGGCATACCATTCGACCGGCAGCAGCCGCGTCACCGGCATCCGCCCGCCGAACAGCAGCGAGGCGCGCACCCGCCAATGGGCGAAATTGGGGAAGGAGACGAAGGCGTGCCTGCCGATACGCAGCAGATTCTCCAGCACCATGTCCGGGTGGCGGGTGGTCTGCAGCGTCTGGCTGAGAATGGCATAGTCGAAGCTGTTGTCGGGATAGTCGGCCAGGTCGGTATCGGCGTCGCCCTGCACTACCGAGAGCCCGCGGCCCACCGCCGCCGCCACGTCGCCGGCATCGAGCTCGAGCCCGCGCGCATCGACCTGGCGCGTGTCGCGCAGCGCCGCCATCAGCGCGCCGTCGCCGCAGCCGATGTCGAGCACGCGGCTGCCGGCCGCCACGTTCGCCGCGATGATCGCCAGGTCCGGGCGCAGGGTCATCGCGTATAGAGGTCCGTGTCGTGCCGCTCCATGCAGCGCTCGGGATGCGGGATCTGCGTCCAGCCGAGCTTGGCGTAGAGCGGCTGCATGTCGCGAGTGAAGAGCAGCCAGCGCCGCAGGCCCGCCAGCTCGGGATGCGCCTGCACCGCTTCGAGCATCTGCGTCGCCACGCCCCGGCCCCGGTGCGCGGGCAGCACGAACACGTCCGCCAGATAGGCGAAGGTGGCCTGATCGGTGATCAGCCTGGCAAAGCCCACCTGCTCGTCCTGGCCCGCCTCGTCCTTGGCGAAGGCGCCGGCGCAGAAGGAGTTGCGGATCGAGTTCTCGACGATGTGCCGCGGGATGCCCCTGGCCCAATAGGATCCGCTCAGGAAAGCATGGATCAGGTCGAGATCCAGCTCCGTCTTGTCGAACGAGATGCGATAGTCGCTCATGCCGTCCCCGCCTCGAGGAAGCCGCGCACCACCCGGTCGAGCTCGGGGCTCTCGAGCAGGAAGGCGTCATGGCCGAAGGGTGATCGCAGCTCGACGAAGCTCGCCCGCGCGCCCGCTGCGTTGAGCGCGTGGACGATGGTGCGCGATTCGCTCGTCGGATAGAGCCAGTCGGTGTCGAAGCTGACCACGCAGAAGCGCGCGCCGCTGCCCCGGAAGGCGTTGGCGAGCAGCCCGCCATGCTCCTCGGCCAGGTCGAAATAGTCGAGCGCCCGGGTGATGTAGAGATAGGAATTGGCGTCGAACCGGTCGACGAACGCCAGGCCCTGGTGGCGCAGATAGCTCTCCACCTGGAAGTCCGCGTCGAAGCCGAAGGTCTTGGCGCCATCCGGCTTCTCCGGGCGGCTCTGCAGCTTGCGCCCGAACTTGGCGGTGAGCCCGGCCTCGGAAAGATAGGTGATGTGCGCCGCCATCCGCGCCACCGCCAGCCCGGCGGCGGGAGGATCATTGTCGGCATAATAGTCGCCGCCGCGCCATTTGGGATCGGCCATCACGGCCTGGCGGCCGACTTCGTGGAAGGCGATGTTCTGCGCGGAGTGCCGCGCGGCGCTGGCGATGACCACGGCCGAGGCGACGCGCTCGGGATAGGTCGCCGCCCAGCTCAGCGCCTGCATGCCGCCCATCGAGCCGCCCACCACGGCGAACAGCTTCCCCACGCCGAGATGGTCGAGCAGCATCGCCTGGGCGCGGACCATGTCGCGGATGGTGATGACCGGGAAGCCCATCCCCCAGGGCTTGCCCGTGGCGGGATTGACCGTCGCCGGCCCCGAGCTGCCCAGGCAGCTGCCCAGCACGTTCGAGCAGACGACGAAATAGCGATCGGTGTCGATCGGCTTGCCCGGCCCCACCATGCGCGCCCACCAGCCGGGCTTGCCGGTGCGCGGATGGGTGGAGGCGACATGCTGGTCGCCGGTCAGCGCATGGCACACCAGGATCGCGTTGCCGCCATCGGCGGCGAGGGTGCCATAGGTCTCGTAGCCGATGTCGAGCGGCGACAGCAGCCCGCCGCCGTCGAGGCGCAACGGCCCCGGCAGCGTCACCGAACGGCCAGTGCCATAACGCGGATCGTCGGACATTCCGCGGTCGTTAGGAGGCTGCGCGCCGCGGTTCAAGCGGCCTTGGCATCGATCCGCGTGCCGAGGACGGCGGCGGCCGCCATCCGTCCGGTCTGCGCAGCGCCGTTCATATAGCCCGGAAAGGCATCGGAGAGATGCTCGCCCGCGAACCAGATCCGTCCCGCATGGGGCACCTGGTCGTTGCCCTCGCCTTCGATGTACAGCAGCTTCGAGAAGCGGGTGAGCTGGCCGGGGGCATAGTTGCAATAGGCGCCGAGGGTGAGTGGCTGGGCATGCCAGTTGGTGCGGGTGAACGGGCCGGTGGCGGCCTCGACCAGCCCGGGGATCGCGGCGGCGGCGCTGGCGGCGAAGCGCGCGGCGAGCGCGGACGGCGCCTCGCTCGCGGCGCGCAGCACTTCGCCGCCGCCGAGGAACCAGGTCCAGACCGGCGACAGCCCGTCCTTGCGATGGACGCTGCCGTCCCAGCCCAGCGCCCAGCCGGCCCGCGGATCGGTTTGCCACAGCTCGCCGCCCACGCCCATCGGCCGGCGCCACGGCGTCGCGTTGGTGCCGGACTGGACCTTCTCGTTGAAGCCCAGCTCCATCTCGCCGATGAAGGCGCGCCAGGCGGCGGGAAGCGGCACGCGGAAATCGATCTGGCGAGTGAGCGGCCCCGGCACCGCGACGATCAGCGTATCGGCATCCGCGGCCGAGCCGTCGAGGAAATGCAGCTTCAGCCCGGGCTCGACCCGGTGCAGGCGCTTGCCCGTGGCGATCCGATCGGCATGGACCGCGCTGATCGCCTCGACCAGCGCCGAGCTGCCGCCCTCGATCACATAGCGTTCGTCGGCGCCGCCCAGCACTTCGGCGCGCCGGCCGTCCACTGTCGGCAGGTTGAAGATCAGCTCGATCGCCGAGGCGCGGTTCGGCTCGACGCCATATTCGGTGCGGCTGGTCGCCTCGAGCAGCTGGCGGACCCAGGGCGCGCGGATCTGCGCCGCGTGCCGTTCGAGATAGTCGTGGATCGACAGGCGATCGAGGCCGGGGGCGACGCGGGCATGGTCCCGGTCGAGCCGATCGGCGTCCCGGCCGATCTGCGCCGCGATCGGACGCAGTGCCGTGGCCAGCTCCGCGTCGCTCACGAGCCGGCCGTCGGCGAGGATCAGCGTGTCGTGCGGCTCGCTCTTGCGGTCGAGCAGCGCCACGCCGTAGCGCTTGAGCAGCGCGTGCATGTCATAGTGATCGGTGTTGACCAGCTGGCCGCCTGCCTCGAACGCCCATTCGCCCGATCGGTGGGTGTGCATTCGCCCGCCGGTGCGGGTGCGGCCTTCGTACAGGAATGCATCGACGCCCGCCTTGCGCAGATGGTGGAGCGCGCTGAGGCCGGCGATGCCGCCGCCGATGATCGCCACGCGGCCCGGCGCGCGCGCCGCGGCGGGGCGGGGCAGGGCGCCGGCCATGCCGGCCGCGGCCATCGCCCGCAGCACCGCGCGCCGCGTCGCGCCGCTCGCGCCCTTGACCGGCATCGCCTCGCCGGCCGCTTCCAGATTGCGTCGCCGCGCCGCTTCCAGCGCGCGCCAGACGATGCCGTTCCCCCGCATTGCCCCTCCCCGGCTCCCTTTAACCATGAAGCCCTAGAGCCTGACCCTTGCCATCCGGTAACCATTCCGCCAAGCCGCGCGGCCATGACCGCACACTCCGACAGCCCCCGGCCCAAGCCCTGGATCATGGAAATCGCCCCCTATGTGCCGGGGCGCTCCACCACCGATGACGGCCGCAAGGTCTCGAAGCTCTCGTCCAACGAGAATCCGCTCGGCACGTCGCAAAAGGCGCGCGATGCGTTCCTGACCGCGGCGACCAGCCTCGAGCGCTATCCCGATGCCAGCGCCGTCGAGCTGCGCGAGACGATCGCGGCGAAATACGACCTCGATCCCGCTCGCATCATCTACGGCAACGGCTCGGACGAGGTGCTCCACCTGGCCGCCGGCGCCTTTGCCGGCCCGGGCGACGAGATCATCTATGTCCATTACGGCTTCACCGTGTACCCGATCGCCACGCGCCGCGTCGGCGCGACGCCGGTGGTGGCGCCGGACAAGGACTATGCGACCGATGTCGACGCCATCCTCGCCTCGGTGACCGAGCGCACGAAGATCGTCTTCGTCGCCAACCCCAACAACCCGACCGGCACCTATGCGCCGCGTTCGGAGATATTGCGCCTCCATGCCGGGCTGCCCAGCCATGTGCTGCTGGTGCTCGACCATGCCTATGCCGAATATATCGAAGGCGATGACGACGATGGCGGCATGGAGCTGGCCCGCACCGCGCCCAACGTGCTGGTGACGCGCACCTTCTCCAAGATGTACGGCCTCGCCGCCGAGCGGATCGGCTGGGGCTATGCCTCCGCGCCGATCATCGAGGCGATGCACCGCATCCGCCTGCCCTTCTCGATCACCATCGCGGGCACCGCGGCGGCGGTCGCGGCGCTGGGCGATACCGATTTCGTCGCCCACACCAAGGCGCACAATGCCGAGTGGCGCCGCTGGTTCGCCGACGAGATCGCCAAGCTCGGCAACAAGGGCCTGCGCGCCGTGCCGAGCCAGGCCAATTTCGTCCTCGTGCTGTTCGAGGGCCATCTCACCGCCGAGGCGGCGTACAAGGGGCTGATGGACGCCGGCTATATCGTCCGCTGGCTGCCCGGCCAGGGGCTCCCGCACGGCCTGCGCATCACCATCGGCACCGAGGACGAGACGCGCGGCGTGATCGCGGCGCTGCGGGCAATGGCGGGCGAGGGCTGATGCTGCCCGCGCCTGTGGAAGACGGGCGGCAACAGCCGCCCTTTGCCCGGGTGACGATCATCGGCCTGGGCCTGATCGGCTCGTCGATCGCGCGCGCAGTGAAGCAGCACATGCCGAGCGTGCGCGTGACCGGCTTCGACGCCGATCCGGCGGTGCGCGAGACTGCCCAGCGCATCGCGCTGTGCGACGACGTTGCCGACACCGCCGGCACATCGGTGATCGATGCCGATCTCGTCATCCTCTGCGTTCCCGTCGGCGCGATGGGCGCGGCGGCGGCCGACATCGCCGCGGACCTGCCCGCCGACGCGATCGTCAGCGATGTCGGCTCGTGCAAGGAAAGCGTGGTCGAGGCGGTGCGCGCCGCGCTGGCGGAGACGACCTTCGTTCCCGCGCATCCGGTGGCGGGCACCGAGAATAGCGGGCCCGAGGCCGGCTTCGCCTCGCTGTTCCATGGCCGCTGGTGCATCGTCACGCCGGTGGAGGGCACCGCGCCCTTCGCCGTCGAGCGCGTCCGCGAATTCTGGCGCCGCCTGGGTGCCGAGGTCGAGACGATGGCGCCCGATCATCACGATCGCGTGCTGGCGGTGACCAGCCATTTGCCGCACCTGATCGCCTATACGATCGTCGGCACCGCGTCGGACATGGAGGAAGTCACCCAGTCCGAGGTGATCAAATATTCGGCCGGCGGCTTTCGCGACTTCACGCGCATCGCCGCCTCGGATCCGACCATGTGGCGCGACGTGTTCCTGGCGAACAAGGAAGCGGTGCTCGACATGCTCCAGCGCTTCTCGGAGGATCTGACGGCGCTCCAGCGCGCGATCCGCTGGGGCAAGGGCGACGAGCTGTTCGAGCTGTTCAGCCGCACCCGCGCGATCCGGCGCTCGATCATCGAGCAGGGCCAGGACGACGCGGCGCCCGATTTCGGCCGCACGCACGACTAGGCCGGGGACCGATACTCCCTCTCTCGTCATCCCGGCGAAGGCGGGGATCCAGGATAGTGCGGGATATCGACGCCATCGCACCATCGCTCTCCGGAGAGCGGCAGGACTATCGCTCGCGCCCGGCGCCTGGCCCTGGGGCCTGCCTCCGGGTTCCTACAGGGCGACCGGGACGGCCCGCCGAAAGGTCGCGAAAGCCCCTACCCGCGGGACGGTTCGCGGCGTGCAAATTTCCCTATTTTCCCGAGGATGCGGGGCATCTCGCAACTTCCTTGCGCGCGAGGGGTCCTATTTCTCCAACAGGTCGAAAGAGCGGCCGGGCGCCAATCCGGCCGCGGGAACAGGCCATGGGAAATCCTACATTGCAAGCCGTGGCCGGCGCCGGCCGGTAGCGCTCAGCCGTTCAGCGCATTGATCCCCGCATGCACCCGCGCCTCGGCCTCGGCGCGGGGCAGGCCCGGCGGGATCATCGGCTCGAACCGGAAGGTGACGACGCCCGGCTTCTTGATCCCGTGCTTGGGCCAGACATGGCCGCTCTTCACTGCGATCGGCACCACGGGCAGGTCGAGCATCCGGTAGAGCCCGGCAAAGCCCGAGCGCAGCGCGGGCTTCTCGCCCGGCTTCACCCGCGTCCCCTCCGGAAAGATCATCACCGACCGGCCCTGCTGCAACGCCGCCTGCGCGTCCTTCATCATCGCGCGCAGCGCCGAGGCATTGGCGGTGCGGTTGACGATGATGACGCCATAGCGCCGCGCCGCCCAGCCCCAGAGCGGGATCCGCGCCAGCTCGCGCTTCATCACCGTGGCGGGCGAGCCCAGCAGCCGGCTCAGCTCCAATGCCTCGAACAGCGATTCGTGCTTGCCCGCGAACAGCACCGGCCCCTTGGGAATCTCGCCCTCGATCTTCACCCGGATCCCCAGGATCCAGCGCGCCGACCAGCGCATCAGCGCCACCCAGCCCATCGCATAGCTGCGCAGCGAATCGCCGCCCAGCAGCGCGACCAGGGGCACGAGCAGCACCATCGGCACCGACAGGCCGTAGAAGAAGATCGAGAAGGCGAGCGTGCGGAGCAGGTTCATCAGCTGGCGCCGAGCAGCAGCGCGATCCGCCGCACGAGATATTTGTGATATTCGCGGAACAGCATCGCGAAGCCCGGCTGGCTGCGCACCGGATCGCCGATCACCTCGACGCCCTTCAGGGCATGGGCCAGCTCGAGCCGCGCGCGCGGCATGTGCCAGTCCGAGGTCACCAGCCGCACCGTCCGGTACTGGTGCTCCTTCACCCATTCCGCGGTCTCCTCCGCGTTGGAGCGGGTGTCGACCGCCTGCCAGCCCAGGTCGACGCAGCAGCGCATCAGCTTCCGGTCGATCTTGTATTCCGCCGCGAACTCGCCGGGGCGCACATCGGGATCGACGCCGCTGACCAGCATCCGCTTCGCATCGCCGGCGCGCAGCACCTCGAGCCCGCGATCGATCCGCTTTGATCCGCCGGTCAGCACCACGATCGCGTCGGTCTTGCGGTTCTCCAGCGGATGGCCGAGCGACAGCATGAACGCCGCGAAGCCGAGCAGCCAGGCGATCACCACCAGGGCGATGAGGCGCAGGATCACAGCGTGCGGCCCAGCGCGCGCAGCACGGTGCTCCGCGCCGCGAAGGTGGCGAGCAGCGCAAAGCCCAGCGGCAGCAGCAGGAGCAGGAACCAGTCGCGCTGCTGCAACGCCACGCCGCTCAGCATCTCCGAGCCCACCAGCGCCATGCGCGACTGGAGGAACCAGACGAGCCCCAGCGCCGCCGCGGTGCCGAGCAGGCCGCCGAACAGCGTGTCGAACGCGATCCGCCGCTGGAACAGGCGGGCAATCTGGACATCGGTGGAGCCGAGCATGTGCAGCACATCGATGGTGTCGCGGTGCGTGTCCAGCCCCGAACGCGCGGCGAGCAGCACGACGGCGGCGGTGGCGGTGGCGATCAGCAGCATCAGCCCCACTGCGAGCCAGCTCATCGTGGTCATGAAGCCGCGCACCGGCGAGAGCCATTGCGCGTGCCGGTCGATCCGGGCGGCGGGGGCGATGGCGCGGGCGGTGCGCTCGACCATGGCCAGGCTGCTGCCATGCACTTCGACATCGATCATCGCCGGCATCGGCAGATCGGGATCGAGCCCGGTGTCGCCCAGCCAGGGCTTGAGCAGCTCGGCGAGCCGCTGGCGATCGACTTCGGCCGCGCGCACCACGCCCGGGATCCTGGCCACCGCCGCGCGGATCGCCGCCGCCTCGCCGTCGCGCGTCGCCGCATTGGGCTCGACGATCTGGATGGTGAGCCGCCCCGCGAGCTGGCGGTCGAGCTGTGCGGTGGCGGCGAACATGCCCAGCCCCAGCGCGCCGGCGAGCACGGTCAGGAACAGCATGATCGCCATGATCCAGGTCATGGCGCGCGTGCGCCGGCTCTCGTCGAGCAGGCGGCGATCGGGCGCATTGGGGTTGAGGCTCAGCTTCATCCGCGCCCCGGCGGGTTGCGCAACGCGCCGGTCGGGTCGTTGAGCCGGCCCTTTTCGAGCCGCATCATGTGCGCGTTGGGAATGCGGTTGAGCAGGTGGAAGTCGTGCGTCGCGACCACCACGGTGGTGCCCAGGCGGTTGAGGCTGTCGAACAGATGCAGCAGCCGCTCGGCCATGTCGGGATCGACATTTCCGGTCGGCTCGTCGGCGACGAGCAACTCGGGGCGGCCGATCACCGCGCGGGCGATGGCGATGCGCTGCTGCTCGCCGCCGGAGAGCGTCGGCGGCCGGGCGCGGCCGCGATCGGTCAGCCCCACCCAGGCGAGCATCTCGCGCACCGGCGCCTCGATATCGCCTTCGGACACGCCCGCCACCCTTAGCGGAAGCGCGATATTGTCATAGGCGGAGAGATGGGGGACGAGCCGGAAGTCCTGGAACACCACGCCGATCCGCCGGCGAAAGCCGGGCAAGCGGGCGCGGGGCAGGGCGCCCGCGTCCTCGCCGAACAGGCGCACCGTGCCGCGGCTCGGGCGCTGGGCCAGGTACAGGAGCTTGAGCAGCGAGGTCTTGCCTGCGCCGGAGGGGCCGGTGAGGAAATAGAAGGCGCCGGTGTTCAGCGTGAAGCTGATGTCCGAGAGAGTCTCGTCGCCCGAACCATAGCGCAGGCCGACATTCTCGAATTGGACGATGCTGGCCATCTGGCTCCCGGCGCTTCCCTCGCGCCTGCCATCGCACAGCCGCTGGCGGGTCACAAGAAGCTGGGGATACTCGGGCCGGGGACTCTTGTGGGCGCGAATCGATGGGTCTAGAATCGTGACAATCGGGCGACAGGGCCCCGTGTCGTGAGCCGCGCGTAATGATCCTCGAATGTAGCCAGTGCCGTACCCGCTACCTGGTGCCCGACAGCGCCATCGGTGCCGATGGCCGCACGGTGCGCTGCGCGAGCTGCAAGCATAGCTGGTTCCAGGCGCCGGTCGCGCTCGACCTGACGACGCGGGCGACGGACGCCGACGGCCCGGTCACCCAGACCCCGGGCCGCGCGGCCGAGCTGCCGAAGCGCGAGGCGCCGGCACCGCGCGTGTTCGACGATGCGTCGATCACCGCCGCGGCGGGCGGGCCCGCGCCGGACTATGATCCCTTCGCGCCCCAGCCGCCGTTCAAGCCGCGCAGGAATCCGGCGCGGCGCTGGACCGCGGCCGCGTTCGTCGCCGGCTTCTCGATGCTGCTCGGCACCGGGGCGATCCTCTATTCGGGCGCGCCCGGGCTGGCGGCGCAGATGGGGTTCGGCCTCGGCATGGGTGGCGAGGTGGAGACGCCGCTGCTGTTCACCGACAAGAATGTCGAACGGCGCACCCAGACCAACGGCAGCGAGCTGTTCATCATCTCGGGCAAGGTCGCGAACCCTAGCTCGGACAAGCAGCATGTGCCCGATATCCGCATCGAGCTGCGGAACGAGCAGGACCAGCTGGTCTATAGCTGGCGAGTAACCCCGCAGGTCCGCGAACTCGGTCCCAAGCAGACGATCGACTTCAATTCGGCCCAGCTCGATCCGCCGCGCAGCGCACGTACGGCGCGGCTGACCTTCGCTACCGAAATCGGCGGTTGACCCACCAGAGCCGCGTGCCGTGGAGCGCGGCGGCGACGACCATGCCGAATCCCGAGGCGAGGACCAGGCCGGTCGCGCCCCAGCCGGCAAGATGGACGAATGCCAGCCCCGCCCCGCCGGTGACGAGGAAGAAGGCGATCACCGAGTTGACACCGGCCACCACCTGGTCGCCCAGCGAGCGCAGCGCATAGACGAACACCACCTGCATCCCGTCGAACAGGATGAATGGCGCCCATATCGGCAGCATCGCCAGCGCGAGCCTCTGCACCTCGGGCACCGCGGGGAACAGCGCGACGAAGGGATGCGGGACCAGGATCAGCAGCGCCGCCAGCACGCCCGTCGCCAGGGCCGCCAGGGCCGCGGCGATGGCGGCCCGGCGCGCGGCGGCCTGGGGCACGCCCTCGCCCACCGCGTTGCCCACGCGCACGCCCGCCGCCGATCCCAGGCCCAGCGCCACCGAGAAGGTGACGTTGTGGATCGAGAAGACGATCTGGAAGGCATGGGTGGTGACTTCGCCCAGTTCGGTCGAGAGGGCGATCAGGATCGAGAAGCCGATGAGCTCGAGCCCCGAGGCGATGGCGGGGACCAGGCCGAACAGCGCGAGCCCCAGCGCGCCCTTCAGCGAGGCGCGGCTGAAGATGCCGGCCAGGTCGTGCACGCCGCGCTGCCTGGCCCGGGGCAGCGTCCAGGCCGCGCCGATCATTCCCGCCGCGCCCAGCGCCGAGGCGATCGTCGTGGCCAGCGCCGCGCCGACGGCACCCATGGCGGGCAGGCCCAGATGCCCGCCGGACAGCGCCCAGGCGAGCAGCGCGTTGACCGGCAGGATCGCAAGGTTGACGACCGTCACGCGCTGCGGCCGGCTCACGCCCTCCAGGAAGAAGCTCGCGGTGACGATCAGCAGCTGGAAGGGATAGGCGAGCGCCATCACCCGCACGACGTCGGCGGCGAGCGGCGCGATCTCGCCCGCCACGCCGATGCCGCGCAGCATCGGCTCGGCAAGGGCGAACAGCGCCAGCGCGCTGATCATGCCCAGCGCGATGGCGAGCAACAGCCCCTGGTGAAAGGCGCGGCCGGTGCCGGGCAGGTCCTTCGCGCCATCGGCGCGCGAGACATGGACGAGCACGCCCGAAAGCGCGCCCAGCCCCATCACGATGCCCGGGAAGGTGAGCGCGCGGCTCGCCCCCAGCGCGGCCACCTCTTCCGTGCCGGTGAAGCCGACGACGATCACGTCGGTGACGTGGAGGATCGTCCAGTTGAGGCTGGTCAGCGCCACCGGCCAGGCGAGCGACAGGATTCGGCGCATCTCGGCGGAAAGGGCGGGGGAGAGGCGCATGGGAGGGGGCGCTTAGCGGATTTCGCGCCGTTTGGAAAAGCGTGCGGCAATGGCTTGCAATGTCCGAAACGCATTGCTAGGGGCCGCTGCCTTACCAGCCGTCGGTATTCATCCGGCGGAGTTTCACGTGCGGTCGTGGCGGAACTGGTAGACGCGCAACGTTGAGGTCGTTGTGGCCGAAAGGCCGTGGAAGTTCGAGTCTTCTCGACCGCACCAGTGAAACACGCAGCGCCCGGCAGAGCCGGGCGCGGGCTCCCGTCCGCGGTGCCGCCATTTTTTCCAGAACCGGGCAAACTTCTGCGACAAGTGGCGATTAGCCACGCGGCATTCATGCAAGCGGTGTCAGGTGCGCCGCGGGTCTTCGATGAGGGTGGGGGAATTGATGCGTTCGAGGCTGAAGCTGGGTTGTGCGGTTGCCGGTCTGCTCGTCGGCGTGATGCCCGGCGGGGCATGGGCCCAGGCGCAGCAACAGCCCATGCCTTCGCCGAGCCAGGATCATCCCGCCCGGCAGCATGCGTCGCAGCCGGCCGCCGCGCAGGATCAGGGTCCGGACGAGACGGGCGACGAAGGCACGATCGTCGTCAACGGCGTGCTGCCCGGCGCGGTCAAGACCGACGTCAAGCCCGAGGTCCAGCTCAATCCGGCCGATATCCGCGCCTATGGCGCCTCGAACGTCTCGGAGCTGATCACGGCGCTGCAGGCGCAGCTCGGCAGCAGCTCGGGCCGCGGCGACGAGCAGCCGGTGATCCTGATCAGTGGCCGCCGCTCGAGCATGAACGAAGTGCGCGACCTGCCCACCGAGGCGATCGACCGGATCGATATCCTGCCCGAGGAAGTTGCGCTGCAATATGGCTATGGCGCCACGCAGAAGGTGATCAACTTCGTGCTGCGCAACCGCTTCCAGGCGGTCACCACCGTGCTGGAGGGGCAGATGCCCACCGCCGGCGGCAATGCGACCGAGAGCGCCAATCTCAACATCCTGAAGCTCAACCGCAACGGGCGGGTGACGCTCGACGTCAAATATAATCAGAACTCCGCGATCCTCGAGAGCGAACGCGGCGTCAGCCGGGTCGGAAACGCGCTGTTCGACACGACCGGCAACATCGTCGGCCTGGGCGCGGTCGTGGTCGATCCGCTCACCGGCGCCACCGGCCGCGAGATCGATCCGGCGCTGAGCGCATTGGCGGGCAAGCCGGTGACGACCGCCGGGGTTCCCGTGAGCGGCCAGCAGTCGCTCGCCGGCTATGCCGCCAACGCCAACGATCCCAACGTCACCGACCTCACGCCCTATCGCACGCTCGTGGGCCCGGCGAAGAACCTGACGATCAGCGGCATCTACAATCGCGCGCTCTCGGCCAAGGTGAGCGCCACCGCCACCGTCAATCTGGACGTCAACGAGAGCGAATCCTGGCTCGGCCTGCCGAGCGCGACCTTGCTCCTGCCCGCCGGCAACCCGTTCTCGCCCTTCGGCCAGAATGTCGAGCTGCGGCGCTATTACGACAATCTCAATCCCCTCACCCGCTCGAGCGGCAGCCAGTCGCTGCGCGGCGAAGTGACGATCAACGGCGACAGCGCGCCCTGGATCAACAGCTGGCGCTGGTCGCTCAACGCCAACTACCAGCAGACCGGCAGCGACACGACCACCACGCGCGGCGTCGATCCGTCGCAGATGCAGGCGCTGCTCAACGCCGGCGACTCCAGTTTCAATCCGTTCGCCGCGATCCCCTATGGCCTGGTCGGCAGCCGGCCGGACGACTGGACCCAGTCGACGACCAAGGTGGGCAATATCGAGTTCCTCACCAACGGCCCGCTGTTCAAGTTGCCGGCCGGCGACGTGACCACCAGCATCCGCGTGGCGGGCCGCACCAACGACCTTTCGGGCAAGTCCTTCCGCTCGGGCCAGTACAGCGCGAGCGACATCTCGCGCGACATCGGCGCCGTGCGCGGCAACATCACCGTCCCGATCACCAGCCGCCGCCGGGCGGTGCTCGACGCGGTCGGCGATTTCTCGGTCAACGCCAATTTCGAGATCGAGCAGCTGTCGGACTTCGGCCGGCTGACCACGACCGGCTATGGCTTCAACTGGTCGCCCATCACCCAGGTCCAGGCGATCGTCAGCTTCATCAACGACAGCAATGCGCCGACGCCGGGCCAGCTCGGCAATCCCGTGGTCACCACGCCCAACGTGCCCATCTATGATTTCGTGCGCGGCGAGAGCGTCAACATCACCCAGATCACCGGCGGCAACCCATCACTCGGCGCCGACAGCCGGCATGTGTTCCGCGTCGGGCTCAACATCCGGCCGCTCACCGAGACCAATCTCGGCATCGTGGTGAACTATACCAATGTGCGCTTCCGCAACGCGATCCAGAACTTTCCGGGCGCGTCGGAGGAGCTCGAGGCCGCCTTCCCCGATCGCTTCGTGCGGGACGGCAGCGGGCGGCTGCTCAGCCTCGATACCCGCCCGGTGAACTATGACCGGACCGCGCATTCCGAGCTGCGCTGGGGCTTCAACCTGTTCATCCCGATCGCTTCGCCGCAGCAGAAGCGCATGCGCGAGCGCCGCGAGGCGTTCATGAAGGCGCGCGAGGAATCGCGCCGCACCGGCCAGCCGATGCCGGCGGAGATGACGGCGATGTTCGACCAGTTCCGCCGCCTGGGCCAGCAATCGAGCCTGTTCGGCGGCACGCTGAACCAGCAGTTCCGCGGTCCGCGCCCCGACGGGCCGCAGGGCCAGGGGCCGCAGCCGGACCAGGGCCAAGGGCAGGGACGCGTGCAGACCGACGGGCCCGGCCCGGGCCCCGGCGGCGGTCCGGGCGGCGATGGCGGCCCGCGCCGCTTCGGCGGGCCGGGCGGTGGCGGCGGCGGCGGCGGTGGTCGCGGCGGCTTTGGCGGCGGCGGTGGTGGCAACCGCATCCTGCTCAGTGCCTATCACACCTGGGTGCTCAAGGACGAGATCCAGATCCGGCCGGGCCTGCCGGTGATCGACCGGCTGGACGGCGAGGGATCGCAGTCGATCGCGGCGCACCGGGTGGATTTCACCGCCGGCATCAAGCGCGACGCGCTGCTGCTCCAGCTCAACGGCAACTGGCAGAGCGGCACCCGCACCACCAGCGGCACCGCGACGATTCCGGGCGGCGCGACGGAGCTCAATTTCGGCAGCCTCGCCAAGCTGAACCTGCTGGCCGAGTTCAATCCGGGCCAGGACATCGATTTCCTGCTCAAGCACCCCTGGTTCCGCGGCTCGCGGGTCCAGTTCCGGATCGACAATCTGTTCGACGCCCGCCAGCGGGTGACCGATCAGAACGGCATGACGCCCGCGGCCTATGCGCCCAATCTGCGCGATCCCGTCGGCCGCACGATCAAGCTCACCTTCCGCAAGCAGTTCTTCTGAGCGCTGTCCCCTCCCTGGCCGGGAGGAGGAGATCCTAGTGCTGCCCGAGCGGCGCGCCGGCCTCGCGGCTGGCGCGCAGGCCGGGGCGGAAGCGGCCCTGCTGGTCCTGGTCCATGATCCGGCGATAGAGCAGGGTGATCGAGACGCGGCGATTGCGCGGATCGGCGGGATTGTCGACGATCAGCGGCTCGCGGTCGGCGACGCCTTCGATCCGCTCGAAACGCATCTCGGTCACGCCGCCGGAGAGCAGCCGCCGGCGGGTGGCCTCGGCCCGGCCGCTCGACAGCATCCAGTTGTTCATCGCCAGCGGGTCGCCATAGCCGAGACTGTCGGTATGGCCGCGGATCATGATCGGGTTCTCCATGCCCTTGATCGAGTCCGCGATCGTGCCGATCAGCGCGCTCGCCTCGGGCACGAGCGCCGTCGTGCCCAGGTTGAACATCGAATAATTGGCGTCGTCGAGCAGGTCGATCCGCATCCCGTCGCGCGTCGGCACGAAGCGGACGTGATTGGCGAGCTTGGCCAGCGCCGGCGTCGCCCGCATGCGCTCGCGGATGCGCTTGGCGGTCTCGTCGAAATTCTTCTGGTCCTGCTGGGTCAGCGCGCGCTGGTCCTTCAGCGTGCCCTTGGCGCCGGTGCCGACATTATTGCCGCCGCTGCCGCCCACCGGCACGGTGAGCGCCCGCGTGCCGGTCTGCGAGGCCTTGCCCGGATAATTGTCGCGCTGGTTGATCGCCTCGCCGCCGAACAGGCCGTTCGAGCCGGCGCTGTTCTGCTTCAGCTCGACGAGCGTCGGCGCGAAATAATCGGCCAGCGCCTTGCGCTGCTTCTCGGTGGTGGCGCCCAGGATCCAGAGCAGCAGGAAGAACGCCATCATCGCGGTCACGAAATCGGCATAGGCCACTTTCCAGGCGCCGCCGTGATGGCCGCCATGCCCCTCGACATAGATCTTCTTGACGATGATCTTGGGCGGCGCGTTGATGCCGTGGGGAGCGCGCGCGGTCGCCATGGCCTAGCGCCCCCGCAGCCCGTCGAACACTTCGCCGAAGCCCGGCTGGTTGGCGTGCGCGATGCTGGAGCGGGCGGCCTCGATCACCAGCGGCTGCGGATGGCCGTGGAGCGAGGCGATGATGATCTGCTTCACCACGTGATAGATCGCCGAATCGGCGTCGATCACTTGCTGCAGGCGGCCCGCCAGCGGCGCGACGATGCCATAGGCCAGCAGCACGCCCATGAAGGTGCCGACCAGCGCCGAGCCGATCATCGCGCCGAGGATGCTCGGCGGCTTGTCGATCGAGCCCATCGTCTTCACCACGCCGAGCACGGCGGCGACGATGCCGAGCGCCGGCAGCGCGTCGCCCAGCGACTGGAGCGTGGTCTGCGGGCCCTGCACCTCGTGGTGGTGCGTCTTGATCGAGTTATCCATCACTTCCTCGACCGCGTGCACGTCGAGCGTGCCCGACGAGACGACGACGAGGCGGAGCGTGTCGGTGATCAGGTTGATCAGCGTGTGATCGGCCAGCAGGCGCGGATATTCGGCGAAGATCGCGCTCGACTTGGGATCCTCGACGTGCGGCTCGAGCGCGATCGGCCCTTCGGTCCGCAGCATCTTCATCAGCTTGGAGACCAGGAAGATCGTGTCGAGATAGTCCTGCTTCTTGTACTTCGGTCCCTTCAGCACCTTGACCAGGCCGCCGCCGAGCGCCTTCAGCTCCTTCATCGAGTTGCCGATGACGAGCGCGCCCATGGCGGCGCCGCCGATGATCAGCATCTCGTGCGGAATGGCCTCGAGCACGGGGCCGAGCGCGCCGCCGGTGATCGCGAAACCACCGAAGACCATCGCGAGCAGGATGACGAGGCCGATTGCCGGAAACATGTGCGCGAAGAACCCCTGTTTTGACGTTTCGGTTAACGACCGTTTCGCCGTGATCTTCAGCGGAAAAACATGGTTAATTCGTTACCGGCGCGAATTATTTCGCCGTTTCGCTTGGGTTTTCCCCGTGGTCCGCCTAACGCGAGAGCCTGGGCAAGCCCTTGAAACTACGTTCGTCATCCCCGCCTTCGCGGGGGGATGACGTTTGAAGGAATATGAGTCCTCCAACCCAGGCGCGCGGCGACAGGTGCGATCCCATGACGGAAGCGCCTGCGCCTATTTGATATAGTCGAACAACGAGACGCTGTTCAGCTTGGAGAAGCTGGCCTGGGTCGCCTGGAGCACGGTCAGCGTCTTCTGCAGGTTCGCCACCGCGGTGGGGATGTCGGTATCCTCGATGCCCGAGCGCGTCGCCTCGCGGGTCTCCGCCACATCGGTCAGCCGGTCCGCCTGGAGGTCGAGCCGCGCGCCGCGCGCACCGACCGAGGCGCGGGCGAGCGCCACCGTGTCGAGCGAGGCGTTGATCCCGTCCAGCGCCGTGGCGCCGGCCGCCTGCACGTCGCCGCCTGCCTTGAGCGCGTCGGCAAGGTTGCCGAGGACCGCGAACATGTCGGCGCCGGCGGGGCTGAACACCCGCTGGCCGCTGATCGTCGGCTGGATGCTCTCGCCGTCGCCGATCGGGATCGCCGAGGGCTCGCCGGTGCCGGCGAAGCTGATCGAGCCGTCGGCGTTCTTCACATAGGCAGTGTCGCCGGTCGCGCCGCCGAACAGCGGCTGGCCGCGAATATCGTCCTTGGTGTTGGCGAGCGCGAACAGCGTGTCGCGGATCGAGCTCAGCTCCGCGCCGATCGACGCGCGATCCGCATTCGAAAGCGTGTCGTTCTTGGCGCGGGTCGCGAGCTCCAGGGCGCGCTGGAGCTGCGTCTCGACGCTTTCGAGCGTCTGGTCGGTCTGCGAGACCACGCCCTGGGCGACCGTGATGTTCGCCTTGTAGGTGGCGTCGGCGGTGGTGGCGCGCTGGATCTGCTGCAGCTTGATATAGGCCGCCGCGTCCGAGACCGCGGTCACGCCCAGCTTGGTCGTGGCGATCTGGGTCTGGGTCTTGTCGGCCTCGGCGGTGAGCTGGGTCATCAGCGACACCGGCCGGCTGTACATCTGCGAAGTGGAGATGCGCATGATCGTTTACCTGATATCGAGGAGCGATTGCAGCGTCTCGCGCGCGATCTGGATCACGCGGGTGGACGCCTGATAGGCCTGTTGGAAGCGCATCAGGTCGACCGCCTCCTCGTCGATGTTCACGCCGCTCACCGAATCGCGCGCCGAGACGGCGGCGTCGCGGATCGCGGTCTGCGCGTCGGCCACGCTGTTGCGGCCCGAAAGCGCCGCGCCATTGGCCGCGGTGAGGTCGGTCACCCCCTGCTCGAACTTGCCGCCCGTGCGCAGCGCCTCGAAGCCGGCGAGGTTGCTGTTGTCGCGCTGGCCCGCGCCCGCCGCCGCCGCGGCGATCCCGCGCGGGTCGGTCATGACCGTGCCGAGCTGATAGGCGGGGTCGCCCACCGTAAAGATCGGCTGGCCGGCATTGCCCTGCAGGTCGCTGCCCGCCGCCTGGACGGCGTTGACGCCCTCGGCGAAGTCCTTGGCCATCTGGCTGATCTGGTCGCGAGCCGCCGCGATGCGCCCGCCGCTCTCGGCGATGCCGGCGAGCGCGCCGCCGCCGGGCGACATCGCCTGGACCTGGCCGCTGCTCTGCTTGACGGCGAAGGAAAAGGCGCCCTCGTCGTTGCTCACCTGCGTGACCTGGGCCGCCTGTGCGCCCTCGACCAGCAGCGGGCCGCCATTGCCGCCGGCATGCACGGTGGCCCGGCCGTAATTGTCGAAGCTCACCGTCACGTCGGTCAGCGCGCTCATCTGCTCGAGCATCTGGTCGCGCTGGTCGAGCAGGGCGGCCTGGCCGGCAGTGCCGTCATTGGCACGCGCCAGGCCCGCATTCACCTTGGCGAGGCTGGCCGAGAGGTTGTTGAGCTGCGTCACCGCGGTCTCGGCCGAGGCCTTGAGATCGGTCATCGCGCCGTCGAGCGCCTTGCCGGTCGCGCCGAAGGCGGCGGCGACGCCGGCGGCATTCTCCAGCATCGTCGCGCGCGCGGGCAGCGCGGTCGGGTCCGCCGCCACGGCCTTGGCCGAAGTGAAGAAGGCGGTCAGCTGGTCGCCCAGCTTGTTCTGGGTCAGGCTGCTGTCGATCCGCCCCAGCCAGGTGGCGCCGGCGAGGGTGCGGGCGAGATCGGAGCTCGCGCTGCGTACTTCGGTCGCCTTGAAGGCATCGGCCGCGCGCGTGACGCCGCCGACATTGGCGCCCAGGCCGGAATTGATCGCGCCGGTATTGCCGCCGGTCGCGACGATCTCGCGAACGGTGGCGACGCGCCGCGAATAGCCCGCGGTCGCGGCATTGGCGATATTGTCCGACGTAGTGGCGAGCGCCGACTGATAGGCGCGCGCGCCGCTGGCGCCGATCGAGAGCAGGTCGGTCATTTGACGGTGCCTCCGTCCGTCGCGGCCGGCGCGGCACCCGGTGCGGGCGCCGTTTCGGTCTTGAGGTTCCTGGCCAGGAAGGCGGTCATCGCCTTGCCGATGCCGATCGGGGCGTGCACGGCCATGCTCTGGGCGAGCTGCTGGTCCTGCATGTCGCGGAACTGGTCCTCGCCCTTGCTGTCGAACAGCCCGTCGCCCAGCCTGGCCTGGCGCATCGACTTCAGCATCATGCCCGTGAAGACCGCCTCGAAGCGCTGGCCGGCGGCTTCGAGATTCTCCTTGGAGGCCAGGCGCGACGTGTCGGTCGACACGCCGCCCGACGGGCTGCCGATGGGGCCGAGCAGCTTGCTCACAGGACGATCAGCTCAGCCTTGAGCGCGCCGGCTTCCTTGAGCGCCTCGAGGATGGCGACGAGGTCCGCCGGCGACGCGCCGATCGCGTTCACTGCCTTGACGACGTCGGAAAGCTTGGGGCCCGGTGCCATCAGGAACATGGGTCGCTTCTCCTCTTCGACGCCCAGCGTGCTGTGCTGCTCGGTGCGGGTCTCGCCCTTGCTGAACGGCGCGGGCTGGCTGACACGCTGGTTCTCATCAATACGAACGGTCAGTTTACCATGCGTTACCGCGGCGGGGCTGACGCGGACGGCCGAGTTGATCACCACCGTGCCGGTGCGGGCGTTGACGATCACCTTGGCGGGGGCTTCCGCCGCCTCGACGGTCAGGTTCTCGACTTCGCTCATCAGCCCGGCGCGCACGTCGCGGCCCTCGGGGGCCTGGATGGCGATCGAGACCCCGTCGATCGCGCGGGCGCGGCCGGTGCCGAAGCGCAGGTTGATCGCGTCCTGCACCCGCTGCGCCGTGGTGAAATCGGCGCGGGCGAGGTTGAAGGTGAGGAAGGGCGACCTGTCGAAGCCGGTATCGACCGTGCGCTCGACCGTGGCGCCTTCCGGGATGCGGCCCGAGCTCGGCGTGTTGACGACGATCTTCGAGCCGTCGGCCCCCTCGGCGCCCAGGCCGCCGACCGCGAGATTGCCCTGCGCCATCGCATAGATCTGGCCGTCGGCGCCCTGGAGCGGGGTGAGGATCAGCGTGCCGCCGCGCAGGCTCTTGGCCTTGCCCATCGACGAGACGGTGATGTCGAGCTTCTGGCCCGGCTTGGCGAAGGGCGGCAGCTCGGCGGTGATCATCACCACCGCGGCGTTCTTCAGGCCCGGCGCCACGCCCTGGGGCAGCTGCAGCCCGAAGCGCGAGGCGACGCCCTTCATCGACTGGACGGTATATTCCAGATTGTCGTCGCCCGTGCCCGGCAGGCCGACGACGATGCCATAGCCCGTGAGCTGGTTGGTGCGGATGCCCTGGAAGCCGCCCAGGTCCTTCACGCGCTGGGCATGCGCCGCGGGAGCGGCGGCAGCGAGCGCTAGGGCGGCAAGGGCGAGGAAACGGCGGATCATGTCTCTGCTCCGGCTTAGAAGGGGCTGATCGCGGAGAAGAACCGGCTCAGCCAGCCTTGGCGGCTGGCGCGGGCGACGTCGCCCTTGCCGGTATAGGCGATGCGGGCATCGGCGACGCGGGTCGACAGCACGCGATTGTTCGCGTCGATATCGGCGGTGCGCACCAGGCCCTTGATCTGGACGAACTCGTCGCCCCGGTTGAGCGTCACCCGCTTCTGGCCCTGCACCAGCATCGTGCCGTTGGGATAGACCGCGGCGACGGTGACGCTGATCTCGCCCGAGAGCGCATTGGCCTGGTCGGCCGTGCCGGTGCCGTTGAAGTTGCGCTTGCCGCTCACGCTGGCATCGCTTTCCTTGAACAGCGAGAGCGCGCCGGTGGTAGGCGGTGTGAGGCCGAAGCCGCCGCCGCTGTCGAGCTTGGTGCCGGCCGATTTGGACGCGGCGGTCTTCTCGACCAGCAGGATCGTCAGCGGATCGCCGACGCGGCGCGCGCGCATGCCCTCGTAGAGCGCGGCATAGCCGTCGCCCGCCTGGAAGATGCCGCCATTGGCGGGCGGCTGGACGGCGACCGGCGCGGGCAGCGTCGCGGAGAAATCCTCCGTCTGCTTCTTCTTGCCGATGCCGAGGAACTGCGCCTGGGCGGGCGTCGCGGCGAAGGCGAGCCCGGCGGCGAGCAGCGTGGCGGTGGCGAGGGCGTGGAGATGCTTCATGATGCGCCCTCAGATGTTCTGGTTGACATATTTGAGCATCTCGTCGGTCGCCGAGATCATCTTCGAGTTCACCTCATAGGCGCGCTGGGTCTCGATCATGTCGACCAGCTCCTCGACGACGTTGACGTTCGAGCCTTCGAGCATGCCCTGGCGGATCGTGCCGCGGCCATCGATGCCGGCATTGCCGAGCGCGACGGTGCCGCTCGCCGGCGTCTCGATCAGGTAGTTGTCGCCGACGGCCTGGAGCCCCGCCGGATTGGGGAAGCTCGCCACCTGGATCTGGCCGATCTGGGTGAGGTCGGTCTGGTTCGGCATCTGGGCCGAGACGGTGCCGTCGCTGCCGACGGTGACCGAGATCGCGCCTTCGGGAATGGTGACGCCCGGCATCACCTGATAGCCCTCGGCGGTGACCAGCTGCCCCTCGGCCGAGCGCGAGAAATTGCCCGCGCGGGTATAGCCCAGGCCGCCGCCGGGCAGCTGGATCTGGAAATAGCCATTGCCGTCGATCGCCATGTCGAGGCCATTGCCCGTGGTCTGGAGCGAGCCCTGGGTCTCGAGCCGCTGCGTGCCCTGGATGCGCACGCCGGTGCCCAGGTTCAGGCCGGTCGCGTATTTGGTCTCCGCGGTGGAGGCGGCGCCGGGCGCGGTGACGACCTGATAGGCGAGCGTCTCGAAGCTGGCGCGGTCCTTCTTGAACGCCGTGGTGTTCACGTTCGCCAGGTTGTTCGAGATGACCCGCATGCGCGTATCCTGGGCGTCGAGGCCCGTGCGCGCGATGTGCAGTGCTGCCGATCCCATGTTCTAACTCCTCATCAGGACGGCATCCGCATCAGCGATGCGGTGCTCTCGTCCATGTTCTTGGCTTCCTTGAGCAGGTTGGCCTGCACTTCGTAGGCGCGCTGGTTCTCGATCATGTCGACCAGCGCCTGCGTCAGGTTCACGTTCGACTGCTCGAGCGAACCGGAAGTCACCTTGGCATCCATGTCCTCGGGCAGCACGCCGCCGCCCTTCACATGGAGAAGATTGTCGAGCCCCTTGGCGGTCTGGCTGCCGGCGGTGCTGGCCAGCTTGATCTTGCCGACCTCCTGGGGCTGGGTCGGGTCGCCGCCGCGCGGCACGATCGAGATCGTGCCGTCCTCGGCGATGCTGATCCGGTCGGCGGGCGGCACGGTGATGGGGCCCCCCGACCCCATCACCGGGAAACCGTCGCCGGTTTCCAGCACGCCCGAGGGCGCGATCCGGAGATCGCCGCGCCTCGTATAGGCTTCGGTGCCGTCGGTCGCCTGGACCGCGATCCAGGCGTCGCCGTTCACCGCGACGTCGAGCGGGTTGCCGGTCTGGACCATCGTGCCCTTCGAGCGGTCGAAGTCGTTGACTTCCTCCGCCGCCATCTGGCGCGAATCCATGCCGGTGCCCTGCAGAACCAGCCGGTCGAAGCTGACGCGCTCGGCGCGGAAGCCGATGGTCGAGGCGTTCGCGATGTTGTTCGCGATCGTCGCCTGCGACTGCATCTGGCTCCTGAGCCCGGACATCGCGGTGTAGACAAGCCGGTCCATTGCTTACTCCTCCTCAGCCGATCCGATCAGCTGCGGATGTTGAAGATCGTCTGGGACATCTGGCTGGCGGTATCGAGCGCCTTGGCATTCGCCTGGAAGTTGCGCTGTGCCGCGATCAGATTGACCAGCTCTTCGGTGATGTCGACGTTCGAGCGCTCGATCGCGCCCGACATCAGGCCGCCGAACCCGTTGGTGCCCGGCTCGCCCAGGCGGGCATCGCCCGAAAAGCCGGTGGCCGCCCAGGTCGAGTTGCCGAGCTGGCGCAGGCCCGCATTGTTGGTGAAGCTGGCGAGCACGACCTTGCCCAGCGCCTGGGTGTCGCCGTTCGAGAAGCTGGCGGTCACGGTGCCGTCGTCGGCGATCGTCACGCCTTCGATCTGGCCGACGGGCGAGCCGTCCTGCTTGGTCGAGTTGAGGCTGAACGGCGAGCTGACCTGGGTGGTGCCCTGGGTCAGGTCGAGCTTGAGCACCTGCTCCGAAGTCGCGCCCGGCGCCAGGAAGCCCATGAAGGTGATCGGCGTGGTCGGCTCGGACAGCTTGCCGGTGCTGTCGAACTTCAGTTCGAACTGCTTGATCGTGTTGGGATCGTCGCCGGCGTTGAGCTGCTGGTCGCCGACGAACGAATAGACTTTCCAGGTGCTGGTCGCGTCGGTGTCGTTCGGCTTGGTCTCGCGGACGAAATAGTTGGTCAGCGTGAGCGCGTTGCCGTTCGCGTCGTAGACGGTGGTCTGCACCGACTGGTTGTAGGTGGTCGGGTCGAAACGGTCGAACTTGTAGCCGGCGCTCTCGAACTTGGGGTTGGTCGAGGGGATCGCCGAGCCGGCATTGAGGTTGAGGCCGAGCTTGACGTTCTCGGTCGCCTGGGGCGTGCCGCTGGTCTGCGGCAGGCGCAGGCTCACCGTCGAGGACAGGCCGGTCGCGACCACCGCGCCCGAGCCGTCCACCGGATAGACCTGCAGCTTGTTGCCCTGCGCGTCGACCACATAGCGATCGGCATCGACCTGGAAGCTGCCGTTGCGGGTGTAGGCCACGCCATTGCCGCTCTTCTCGTCGCCCTTGACGATGAAGAAGCCGTCGCCCGAGATCGCAACGTCGAGCGACGACGAAGACTGGGTGAAGCCGCCCTGGCCGAACTGCTGGCGCACCGCCTTCACGACCACGCCCGAGCCGACCATCTGGGTCGGGTTCATGTTGGCGGTCGACGCGATGACGTCGGCGAACTGGGTGGTGCTCTTCTTGAAGCCGTTGGTCTGCACGTTCGCGAGATTGTGCGAGATCGTCGACATGTCGGTCTGCGCTGCCTGCAGGCCGGAGAGCGAGGTGAAGAAGGACATTTTCCGTTACTCCGTGGAAAAAATGGATTCAGCCGACCTGCCAGACGGCGTCGGTGGACACGTTGCCGATGCCGGGAAGGGTGAGGACGGGCTTGCCGTCGGATCCCATCGAGACGGCCGTGACCGGCGCCCAGACCAGCGGATAGGCCTTGACGCTGCCGGTGCCGTTGGTGGCGGTGACGCTGACCGTGAAGGGCCCCGCGCCGGCACTTTCGCCGGCATCGGTCTTGCCGTCCCAGTCCCAGGCGACCGCACCCTTGCCTTCCTTGCCCATCTCGATCGTCTTCAGCGTGTTGCCGTTCTGATCCTTGATGGTGACGGAGACGTTGGTCGCGTCCTTGTCCAGCGCCACGGCGCCCGCCAGGCCGCCGCTGGTGCGCGGATAGGCGGTCGAGCCCTGGACGAGCACGTTCTTGCCGACATAGCCGAGCGCGTCGTTGAGCGTGCCGCCGTTCAGCTTGCTGGCGATCGACTTCAGCGTCGAGCTCATCTCGGTGATGCCCGAGAGCGACGAGAACTGCGCCATCTGGGCGACCATCTGGCTGTTGTCGACCGGCTGGAACGGGTCCTGGTTCTTCAGCTGGGCGGTCATCAGCGCCAGGAAGTCGGAAACGTTCATGTCGGTCTTGCCGAGCCGGGACGTGTCCTTCGTGTCGAGCGTGGTGCCGCTCGTCGTGCTCGTCTTGTTGTACCGGGAGATGCCCAGCCCGGCGAGGGTGTTGTCGAAGTCACTCATGATCAGCGGCCCAGCTTGAGGGTGTCGACGATGAGCTGCTTGGCAGTCTGCATCACTTCGACGTTGTTCTGGTAGTTCCGGGCGGTCTCCATCATGTCGACCAGCTCCCGGGTCTCGTCCACGGCGGCTTCCCAGACATTGCCGTCCTTGTCGGCCATCGGGTTGCCGGGGTCGTAGCGCTTGGTGGGATCGGAGCCCGCGGTGACGACCTGCTCGACATCGACGGTCGACATGCCGCTCGCCTCGTCGAAGGCGGTGCGGAACACGGGCTTGATCGTGCGATAGGCGGCGTCGGCGCTCGACGCGACCGTGCCGACATTGGCCAGGTTCGACGCCGTGGTGTTCATCCGCACCAGCTGCGCGCTCATTGCGCGGCCGGATACCTGGAAGATGGATAGCGGCTGGTCGCCCATGCTCATTCTCCCTTCAGCGCGCGCGTGATCTGGTTGATGCGGCCGTTGAGGAACGACAGCGTCGTCTGATACGCGACGGCATTCTCCGCAAAGGCGGTCTGCTCGGTGGTGAGCTCGACGGTGTTGCCGTCGGCCGAAGGCTGGAGCGGCACGCGGTAGAGCGTGTTGGCGTCGATCGCGGCGTCGAGCGAGCCGCCCGGCGTGGTCGCGCCGTTCAGGGCGGCGCGGAAATCCACGTCCCGGGCCTTGTAGCCGGGGGTCGAGGCGTTCGCGATGTTCGACGCCAGCATGCCCATGCGCTGCGAGCGCACGGCCAGCGCCGCGCCGTGTACGCCGAAAAGCTTGTCATCGGGCATTGCACGTCTCCCGCACAAAAGGTTCGCCGGGTTCCCTGCAACCGCCGTGCCAATTTGCCTGAAGGTGCGAAAAAACCCGGTTTCCCCTCAGGGCCGGCAAGTCGCGGCAAGGTTTTGCCGGTGCGGCGGCAGGCGGTTGCCGCGCCACCGGGCCTGGCGGGCGTTCCGCGCCGGCCTGCGCAGTTGGCCCGTGTCTTGCACCCACGCAGGCATGGACATGAATGCACTTCCCGCCCTGGGGACCTTCCTCGATCCGCTCGCGCTCGCCATCGTCGGCGGGGGGACGCTGGCCGGCACCGTGCTGCGCAGCGCTTCGGGCGATCTGGCGCGGGGTGTCGCGGCGCTCGGCGTGCTGCCGCGCCGCCGCTTCGATGTGGAGCCGCTGCTCGCCCAGGTCTCGGCGCTGGGCCGGATCGCGCGGCGCCACGGCGTGATCGCGCTCGATCGCTCGAAGATCGAGGATCCGGACATCGCCGCGGCCGTTGCCGCGATCGTCGACGGCGCGGCCCCCCGGGATGTCGAGACGCTGCTCGAGCAGCGCCGCTGCGCGCGCTTCGAGCGCCAGCGCGGCGCATGGGAGGTCTGGTCCGGCGCGGCCGAGCTGGCCCCGGCGATGGGCATGGTCGGCACGCTGCTCGGCCTGGTCGGCATGTTCGCCGCGATGAAGGATCCCCAGGCGATCGGCGGCGCCATGGCCGTTGCCCTGCTCGCGACCCTCTACGGCGCGCTGCTCGCCAATCTCGTGCTGCTGCCGGTCGCCGTGCGCCTGAAGCGCCGCGCCCGGCACGAGGCGCAGGAGCGGCTCCGCCTCCAGCCGGCGCTCGCCGCCCTGGCCGGGATCGAGCCGGGCACCGGCCGGATAAAGGAGATCGCGGCGTGACCCTGTTCGACGAGGACGAACCCGCGCGCGCGCCCTGGCTGGTCACGCTGGCCGATCTGTCGCTGCTGCTCGTCGGCTTCTTCGTCTTCCTCCAGGCGACCCAGGTCGATCCCGCCAAGCTTGCCGCGGGCATCCGCGCGGGCTTTGGTGCACGCGAGGCGACGCCCGCCGCCATGCCGGTCGACATCGCCACCGCCACCGGCTTCGCGCCGGGCTCGGCGGTGCCCGTCGATACCGGCTCGGCGCTGGAATGGGCGCGGGGCGCCGCGCGCGACCCGCGGACCCTGTTGCGCATCACCGGCGAAGTCGACGGATCGGAAGCGGACGTCGATCCGGCCACCGGCAGCGGCCCGATCCTCGCCGCCGATCGCGCCCGCGCCGTCGCCGCCCTGCTGGTCGGCCAGCGCGCGGTCGATCCCGCGCGCATCATGATCTCCACCGGCCGCGGCCAGCGCCGCGCCGTCCTTGCCCTCGGCTTCGAGGGAGACCGGCAATGATCCGCCGCCGGGCAATCGCCACGCCTCTTTCCATGGAGAAGACCATGTTCCTCGCCATTGCTCTCGTCACCGCCGCACCCGCCGGCGCGCAGGATTTCCAGTCGACCCAGGCGCTCGACGCGATCGTCGCCCAGTTCGCCGGCAAGCCCATGGGCGCGCAGGGCGGGGCGATCGCGCCGATCGACCGGCGGCTGAAGCTCGCCTCCTGCGCCGCGCCCCAGCTCGAATGGCGCAGCGAGAATCGCGACGCGGTCGTGGTGCGCTGCATGGCGCCGGCCTGGAAGATCTTCGTGCCCGTGGCCGCGGTGCCCCGGCCCCGGGCCGAGCAACCCGCGCCGATGCCCGCCACCACGCTCGTCCGCCCGGCGATCCCGGTGAAGGTGGAGCCGGTGATCAAGCGCGGCGATGCAGTCACGGTCGAGGCGGGGGCCGAGGGGTTCGCGATCTCGCGCCAGGGCATCGCGATGAACGACGCGCCTCCGGGGGGCCGGATCGGCATCAAGGTGGACGACAGGCAGCCGCCGATCCAGGCGATCGCGATCGAGCCCGGCCGCGCCCGCCTGCCGGGCTTTGCCGAGGGCAGTTGAATTTTTCCGTAAAGCTTCGCGCGCCCTGGCCGTTTGAAGGGCTGCAGGCACAGCTAGGATCGCAGGCAATGGTGGACTCAATCGGCACGAAGGGAGGCGCGGTCACCGATCGTCGCATTGTGCCCGTTGACCCCGCAGCCCGTGTGGCGGCGGTGCGCCCGGTCGCGAGCGACGCGCCGGCGGTGCGGAGCGCCGCGGCGGAGATCGCCGTGGAACAGGCGGCGCGGCCGCCGGTCGATACCGAGCGGGTCTCGCGCATCCGCAAGGCGATCCACGACAACAAATTCCCGCTTTCTCCCTCGACGATCGCCGACCGGCTGCTCGCCTTCAAGCTCGATTGGAAGTCCCGTGAACCGTCGTGACGCGCTCATCCAGGTGATCGAATGCCTTCACGCCGAGATCGCGGCGCTCAAGGCGAACGACGTCGCCGCGCTCGAGGCGGCCACCCGCACCAAGCTGGCTGCGATCGACACGGTCGCGCTGTACGACGGCGAGGCGCCGGGCCCCGAGATCCGCGAGCTTGCCGCCGAGGCGCACAAGCTCAACGAGACTTGCCGCATCTATGTGAACCTGATGGCGGCAAATGTTCGCCGCCGCCTGCAAATCCTTTCCGGCCAGCAGGCCCCCGCCTACAAGGCGGGCGGCTACGCCCTCGGCTGAACGGGCGTTTCCGACATCCGTTAACCGTAACTGGCACGGTCCTTGCTTTGGATAGCCTCGGATTAGGCTATTCGGATTCCAGGATCGATGAGCGTTACTTCGGTCAACACCAGGGCAAGCGTCCAGACGGCGATCGCCGCGGCGAGCCGCAAGACCGGCATCGACTTCAACTATCTGCTCGGCCAGGCGCAGGTGGAAAGCGGGCTGCGTGCCGATGCGCGCGCCGGAACTTCCTCGGCCACCGGCCTCTATCAGTTCATCGAGCAGAGCTGGCTGGGCGTGGTGAAGCAGCACGGCGCCGAGCATGGCCTGGGCTGGGCCGCCGACAGCATCAAGCAGACCGGCACCGGCCGCTATGTCGTCAGCGATCCCGCCGCGCGCAGCGCGATCCTGGGCCTGCGCAGCGATCCGCAGACCGCGTCGCTGATGGCCGCCGAGCATGCCGCCGACAACAAGGCGGCGCTCGAGGATTCGCTCGGCCGCCCCGCCACCGGCACCGATCTCTACATGGCGCATTTCCTGGGCCTGGGTGGCGCCGGCAAGTTCCTGAGCGCGATGGCCGACAGCCCCGGCCGCACCGGCGCCTCGCTGTTCCCCGCCGCCGCGCGCGCCAATCGCAGCGTCTTCTATGCGTCGAACGGCCAGCCGCGCACGCTCTCGGACATCTATAGCCGCTTCGCCGGCAAGCTCGACCAGGGCGCGGCCGCGGGCGGCGGCGCCGGCAGCGCCCCGGACGGGCTCGATGCCGGCTTCGCCGCCGCCGCGCGCGCCTGGAGCGACGGCGACAACGAAGTCGTGCTCGGCAACGGCGCGGTCGATCGCGACCGCCACTGGGTGCAGAACACGCTCGCCCAGCTGAACGTCGCCCCGGGTTCGCCCGGCGAACCGGCGCTCGGCCGCCGCATCGATCCGCTCCGGCCGACGCCGGAGAATGCCAGGCTCGCCTATCTCATGCTCGCGAATCTGGGAGCCTGACCCCTCGTGTCCGCACTCTCGCTTCCCGCAGGGACCGGCCCTGCCCTGAAGAGCTTCGCGCTGCCCGGCGCGATCCTGCTGCTCGTCGCGCTGATGGTGGTGCCGATCCCGGCCTTCCTGCTCGACGTCTTCTTCATCCTCAACATCATGATCAGCCTCGCGGTGCTGATGGTGGCGCTGAACGCGCAGAAGCCGCTGGACTTCTCCGCCTTCCCCACCGTGCTGCTGTTCGCGACGCTGTTCCGCCTCGGCCTCAACGTCGCCTCGACGCGCGTCGTGCTGGTGCATGGCCATGAAGGGGAAAGCGCCGCGGGCCATGTGATCGAGGCGTTCGGCACCTTCATGATCGGCGGCGACTATGTCGTCGGCCTGGTGGTGTTCGCCGTCATCGTGATCATCAACATGATCGTGGTCACCAAGGGCGCGGGCCGCGTCTCCGAAGTTTCGGCGCGCTTCACCCTCGACGCGCTGCCCGGCAAGCAGATGGCGATCGACGCCGATCTCAACGCCGGCCTGATCACGCCCGACGACGCGAAGAAGCGCCGCGAGGAAGTGTCGACCGAGGCCGATTTCTACGGTGCGATGGACGGTTCGTCCAAGTTCGTGAAGGGCGACGCGATCGCCGGCCTGCTGATCCTGGCGATCAACGTGATCGGCGGCCTGATCCTCGGCGTCGCCAGCCATCACATGGCGGTGGGCGAGGCGGCCTCCACCTATGTCCTGCTCGCCATCGGCGATGCGCTGGTCGCGCAGGTGCCGGCGCTGCTGCTCTCGATCGCCGCGGCGGCGATCGTCACCCGCGTCGCGTCGAGCCACGACCTGGCCGGCCAGATCGGCACCCAGTTCGCCAGCCACAAGACCTGGATGCCGGTCGCCGTCATCCTGGGCCTGCTCGGCGTGTTCCCGGGCATGCCGCATTTCCTGATGCTGCCGGCCGCCGCCGCCGCCGGCTTTGCGGCCTGGCGCCTGCGCAAGGCGGCCAACCGCCCGAAGCTCGTCGCCGCGCCGCCGGCCGAGCCGGCCGACCTCTCCAGGATCGGCTGGGACGAAGTGACCGACAACATGCAGGTGATGCTCGACATCGGCTATGGCCTGGTGCCGCTGGTCGACGAGCGGCGCGGCGGCCCGCTGATGGGCCGCATCACCGGCGTGCGCCGCCAGCTTTCCAAGGAGCTTGGCTTCGTCGTGCCCCAGGTGCGCGTGCGCGACGACATCAACCTGGCGCCCTTCACCTATCGCATCGTCATCGGCGGCGTCGTCGTCGCCGAGGACAATGTCTCGCCCGACGAGGTGCTGGCGATCGACACCGGCCAGGCCTCGGGCCGCCTCGACGGCAAGCCGGTCAAGGACCCGACCTTCGGGCTCGACGCGCTGTGGATCGCCCAGGGCGATTCCGATGCCGCCACGGGCCTGGGCTATCTCGTCGTCGATCCGGGCACCGTGGTCGCCACCCATCTCAACCAGTGCCTGATCCAGAACGCCTCGGACCTGCTCGGCCCGGACGAGGTCCAGGCGCTGCTCGACGGGCTCAAGGAGCGTTCGGCCCAGCTGGTGGCCGCGCTGTGCCCGTCGCCGGTGCCGCTCACCACGCTCACCCAGGTGCTGCGCGGCCTGCTCGCCGAGAGCATCCCGCTCAAGGAGTTCCGCCGCATCGCCGCCGCCATCGCCGTCGCCGCCCAGCGGACCCTGGACGCGGACGAGCTGATGGAGCTGATCCGCCCCGAGCTCGGCCCGCTGATCATCCAGCGCCTGTGCGGCGTGCGCGAGCCGCTGCGGGTGATGACGCTCGAAGGCCAGCTCGAGGCGCTGCTCGGCCAGGCGGTCCGCTCGGATCCCTCGAAGCGGCATACGATCGAGCCCGATCTGGGCCGCCGCATCGCCGAGGCGCTGCAGCGCGCCGCCCAGCCGCTGATCGCCGAGGCCAAGCCCTTCGCGCTCGTCGTCCAGCCCTCGATCCGGGTGGCGATCCGCAAGCTGATCAAGACGGTCCTGCCCGACACGCCGGTGATGAGCTTCTTCGAAGTGCCCGAGGACAAGGCCGTCGAAGTCGTCGCGGTGATCGGCGCGCCGGAGGCGCTGCCCGCATGAACGCTTTCACTCCAGGGAAACTCGACGCCATGGCTTCACTGGCCCTTGCGCCGCTGACCTACACGCCCACGCCGCCGCGGCGCGATCCCGAGGCGTTGGTGCGCAGGCACCTGCCGCTCGTCCGGCGCATCGCCTGGCACATCCATGGCTCGATGAGCTCGCTCGTCGAGGTGGAGGACCTGATCCAGGTCGGGCTGGTCGCGCTGATCGAGGCGGCGGCGGCGTTCGAGGACCGGGGGCAGGTGACCTTCGAGCAATATCTCGCCACGCGGCTGCGCGGCGCGATGATCGACGAGCTGCGCCGCCAGGCGACCACCACGCGCGGGGCGATGCGCCGGCGCAAGGCCTATCAGGAAGCGATATCGGTGCTGACCAACGAACTGGGCCGCGCGCCCGACGACGAACAGGTCGCCGCCCGGCTCGGCGTGACGCCGGAGAAGCTGCGCGCCGACTATGCCAATGCCGAAGCGGTGCGCTTCGATTCGATCGACGACAGCTATTCGGACGAGAGCCCCTGGTTCATGTCCGACGAGCCCAGCGCCTTCGACCAGCTGGCGGAGAGCGACCAGCGCGAGGCGCTGATCGCGGCGATCGCCGAGCTGCCGGAGCGCGAGCAGCAGGTGATCCAGCTCTATTATGTCGAGGAACTGAACCTCGAGGAGATCGGCCAGGTCCTGGGCGTGGGTGCCGCGCGCATCTGCCAGATCAAGGCATCGGCGCATGCCAGGCTGAAGAAGGGGCTGGCGCGCCGGCTCGGCTAGTCGCCGCCGCCAGCCGCTGTCCGTGGGTCGATTCGCTCCGCGGAAGGTTACGAAACATACGCTATGGGGGCCTGATTTCCTCCGCCGCGCGGGCGCCTGGCGCGCGCACCGGACAGGGGGAGGGAAGACAGCCCGCATCCGCCAGCATCGAGCAGGCAAAATCCTATATTGCAAGGCAGCGGCCTGCGCGCCTCGCCGATCCGGGCCCTTGCCGGCTCCGGCTTGCGCCGCATCGACGCTTGCCGCAGAAATCCCCGTGGACCATTCGGGGGATTTCATGACCAAGCATCTGTTCCTGGCCGGCGCGATGACGTTCGGCATGCTGGCGTCGCCGGCCTTCGCGCAGGACGCATGGACCGTCCGCCCCGAATGGGTGCGCGCGCACGAATCCTTCCTTGCCAGCGAGGCGTTGCAGGGGCGCGGCAGCGCGACCCGCGATGAGGCGATCGCCGCCACTTATGTCGGCTCGCAGTTCGAAGGCTATGGGCTCAAGGTCGCGCCGGGCATGACCGGTTATCTCCAGCCCGCCAAGGTGATCCGCTATGCGCTGAACGGCCCGGCGACGCTGACGATCGCGGGCAGGCCGGCGGCGGCGCCCACCGTGCTGGTCGGTGCGGCCGAGAGCATTTCCGGCGCCTCGGCGGTGTTCGACGGCGCCGATCTCGCGAAAATCCCGCATGCCCAGGTGCTGTTCGTGACCGGCGGCAAGGCCTCGCCCATGGCGCTGGTCCGCGCCGCCAGCGCGGCCGGGGCGAAGCTGGTGATCGTGCGCGAGGACGATGCGACGCGGGGGCTGGCCAAGGCGCTGGGCGGCAAGCCGCGCATGCCGGCCGGGCTCGAGGGCAAGGCGCCGCCGAGCTATGCCGCCTTCGCGACGCTGCCCTCGGCCGATTTCGACAAGGCGGTGGCCCAAGCCGGCGCGCCGGTCGCGCTCGGCTTGCCGGTGGTGCGCGAGGAGGCGATCACCACCAACGCGATCGGCTGGCTGCCGGGCAGCGATCCCAAGGCGGGCGTGATCCTGGTCACCGCGCATCTCGACCATCTCGGCCGCAAGCCCGACGGCACGATCATGTACGGCGCGAACGACGATGCCTCGGGCACCACCGCGGTGCTCGAGCTGGCCCGGGCGATGGCGGCGGCGAAGCAGGCCCGGCGCGGGCTGCTGTTCGTCGCCTATGGCAGCGAGGAGATCGGCGGCTATGGCTCGAGCTGGTTCGGCGATCACCCGCCGGTGCCGCTTGACCAGATCGTCGCCAATATCGAGATCGAGATGATCGGCGCCCAGGATCCCAAGCTGCCCGCCGGCACGATGATGATGACCGGTTTCGAGCGCTCGACCCTGGGCGAGACGCTGAAGGCGCACGGCGCGCTGGTCGCTGCCGATCCCTATCCCGAGCAGCGTTTCTTCGAGCGCTCGGACAATTATTCGCTCGCGGTGCGCGGGGTGGTGGCCCACACCATCTCGGGCTGGGCGGTCACGCCGACCTATCACACGCCCGACGACACGCTGGCCAATCTCGACATCGCGTTCATGACGCGCGCGATCCAGTCGCTGGTCGAGCCGCTCCACGCGCTGGCCAACAGCGATGCCAGGCCGCAATGGAAGCCCGGCGGCAAGCCCGAGGGGAAGTAAGGGGCATCGGCGCGGCCTGGGGCGGGCTCTTCGCCGGACAAGGAAAAACCCCGGTGGACGATCCCACCGGGGTTCCCCATGCGCCCCCTCCGGCAAGAAGGGGTGACCGGCCTTGGTGCCTGTCAGGGGGGTGACACCCCGACCGGCACGCGCTTACTGAAGCAGCTTGAGCACCGACTGCTGGCTCTGGTTCGCCTGGGCGAGCATCGCCGTCGACGCCTGCGACAGGATCTGGGCCTTGGCCAGCGCCGTCGTCTCCGCCGAATAATCGGTGTCCTCGATGCGGCTGCGGGCGTCGCTCAGGTTCGCGACGTTGGTCGTCAGGTTGTTGACCACCGAGTCCAGGCGGCTCTGCGCGGCGCCGAGCGAGGCGCGGAGCGTGGCGACCGACTTCAGCGCGGTGTCCACGGTGCCCTGGGCGGTGTCGGCGCTGCCGGAGGTGCCGACCGAAAGGGCGGCGACGGCCGGGCTGGCGGCCGCGTCACCCACGATGCTGCCGACGTCGAGCGCGTCGATGCTGATCGTGATCTTGTCGGTCGATTCCGCGCCGGTCTGGATCGAGAAGGTCTTCGCGGCGACTTCGCCGGCGGCCGGGGCCGCGGGATCCGCCGGCGGCTTGCCGATCTGGAACAGCGTGTTGCCGTTGAACTTGGTGTTGGTCAGCACGTCCTTGATCTGCGAGGTCAGCTGCGTGACTTCGGCCTGCAGGTTCTTGCGGTCGTCGTCCGAATAGGTGCCGCTCGACGACTGGACCGCCAGCTCGCGGATGCGCTGCAGCATGTTGGTCACTTCGTTGAGCGCGCCTTCCGCGGTCTGCGCCAGCGAGATGCCGTCATTGGCGTTGCGGACCGCCTGGGTCATGCCGCGGATCGAGGCGGTCATGGTCGAGGCGATCGCCAGGCCGGCGGCGTCGTCCTTCGCGCTGTTGATGCGCTTGCCGGTCGACAGGCGCTCCATGGCCGTGCTCAGTGCCTTGTTGGCGCCGGTCGAAGCATTGGCGGCGCGCAGCGCCGCGGTGTTGGTCGAGATAACAGTCATGTTCGTTACTCCATGCTCGTCGGCTTCCCGCGTACCCCCCTGAACGGGAGCTCGGAGCCGCCAGGCCAAGGAACGGCCGCCCGCCGCCGGGCTTAAGCAAAAAATTTCGCCGCTACGCGCGCACGCGTAGACGCGCCCGGACCAAGGTTGCTGCGGGACACGCAATTTTACGCGGCGTTAACCAAGCCGGCGGCAAAAGGATGGTGTCTCAGGGGGTAACCAATGCGATCCATCGTCCCGTCCGCCGCTGTGCTGCGCCAGAAATATGCTCTCGTCTCGTCGCTGCGCGCCCAGGGTTTCGCCATCGGCACCTGCGAGGACGGCCGGCCGGCCGCCCAGGACCTGTTCCTCGTCGCCGAGGGCGAAGTGCCGCCCGCCGCGGCGCGCACGCTGATCCTGGGCGGCGAAGGCCGCCAGGCGATCGCGTTCGGCGACGGCAATCCGGCTCGGCTCTCCTATACGGCGGAAGACGCCGCGGTCGGCGCCGGCTTCGCCACGGCGCTGCTGCGCGGGCCGCACGAGCCGGTCGCCGCCGATCCCGAGAGCCTGGCGCTGCTGGCGCTGGCCGAGCGGGTCGCCGCGTCGGACATCACCGTGCTGATCAACGGCCCCACCGGCACCGGCAAGGAAGTCCTTGCCCGCGCCATCCACAACGGCTCCGCCCGCCGCGAGGGCCCGTTCGTCGCCATCAACTGCGCCGCGCTGCCCGAGACGATGCTCGAGGCGATGCTGTTCGGCCACCAGAAGGGCGCCTTCACCGGTGCCTCGTCGGGCGGCCAGGGCTTTTTCCGCGCCGCGCATGGCGGCACGCTGCTGCTCGACGAGATCGCCGAGATGCCGCTCAACCTCCAGGCCAAGCTGCTGCGCGTGCTGCAGGAGCGCGAAGTGGTGCCCATCGGCGGCACCCTGCCGGAGAAGGTGGACGTCCGCGTCATTGCCTGCGCCAATCGCGACCTGCAGGGCGAAGTCACCGCCGGCCGCTTCCGCGCCGACCTTTATTACCGCCTCTCGGTCTTCCCGCTGGCCACCAAGGCGCTGGCCGAGCGCCCCGGCGACATCGCCGCGCTCTCGGCCGCGATGGTCGTCCGCCATGCCGGCGGGCGGGGCGCGATGCCGTGGATCTCGAACGCGGCGCTCGATGCGCTCGCCGGCCATGACTGGCCGGGCAATGTCCGCGAGCTCGAGAACGTCATCCAGCGCGCGCTGCTGCTCTGCGGCGGCCGCACCATCGATCCCGAGCATCTGATCTTCGACAGGCCGGCCGCGCGCCGCGTCGAGATCGAGGCGGCGGGCACGCTCTCCAACATCGTCCAGATCCACGAGTTCGCCGCGATCCGCGAGATGCTCGCCGAATGCGGCGGCAGCCGGATCGAGACCGCCAGGCGGCTCGGCATCTCGGAGCGCACGCTGCGCTACCGCCTCGCCAAGGCGCGCGAGCAGGGCGAGAGCATCGACACCGGTAAGGCGAGGGCTTCGGCATGAGCGGCATCGACGGTATCGGCGGCGGCGCGATGAGCATCGACCGGGTCCTGGCGCTCCGCGCCCAGATCCTTGAGCGCAACGCCGCGCTCGCCAAGGCCAACGAGACGCCGGCCGGCACCGTCGCGGGCGCAGCGGGCGGGAAATCCGCGACTTTCGCCGCGTCGATGGAAGACGCCTTCAAGCAGGTCAACCAGGCCCAGAGCCAGGCCGGCGCGCTCTCCGAAGCCTATGAGCGCGGCGAGACGGTCGACATCGCCAAGGTGATGCTCGCCCGCCAGCAGGCCTCGGTCGGCTTCGAGGCGACCCTGCAGGTCCGCAACAAACTCCTGTCCGCCTACAAGGACATCATGAGCATGCCGGTGTAACCCATGAGCAACGCCCTCACCTCCACCGATGCCGCCATCCCGTCCGCCACCGGCCGGCTCGGCGCACCACTCGCCCAGATGCGGGGACTGCTCGCGCAGCCCGCGGTCCGGCGGGCCATGCCGCTGCTCTTCCTGATCGGCCTGGTCGCCGCCGGCTTCCTGGCCTGGTCGCTGGTCTCGACGCCGCCGCAGCGGATTCTGTTCGCCAATGTGAGCGATGCCGACAAGGCGGCGATCACTTCGGCGCTGCAGGGGGCGAGCATCCGCTCGAACATCGACGGGTCGGGCTCGATCACTGTCGCCGAGGATGATTTCCACAAGGCCCGCATGCTGCTCGCCAGCCAGAACCTGCCCAAGGCGGCGCCGGGCGGCTACCAGATCCTCGACCAGCTCCCCATGGGCGTCAGCCGTGCGGTGGAGGGCGAGCGCCTGCGCCAGGCCCGCGAGACCGAGCTGGCCCGCTCGATCGAGGAGATCGATGCGGTCGCCGAGGCGCGCGTCCATCTCGCCACGCCCGAGGCCAGCGTCTTCGTGCGCGACAAGGCGGTGCCCACCGCTTCGGTGATCCTCAAGCTCCAGCCCGGCCGCGCGCTGGGCGATGCGCAGACCCGCGCGATCGTCAATCTCGTCGCCTCGTCGGTTCCCGGCATGGCGCCGGAGAACGTCACCATCGTCGATCAGATGGGCGCCCTGCTCTCCAAGAAGGGCAATGAGGCCAATTCGGCCGGCGACGCCCGCATCGACTATCAGCGCCGCATCGAGGACAAATATCGCGAGCAGCTCGTCCAGCTGCTCACGCCGCTGGTCGGCGCCGGCAACTTCACGGCCGAGGTGCAGGCCGATGTCGACCTGGACGAGAGCCAGGCGACGCGCGAGAGCTATGACAAGGAAGGCGCCGTGCTCGCGGCCGAGCAGGGCGCCTGGACCGGCAGCAAGGACGGCAACGCGCCCGGCGGCATTCCCGGCGCGCTCTCCAACACGCTGCCGCCCGCCAGCACCATCACCGCGCCCAATGCGCAGCCGACGCCCGGCGCGGCGCCCGCTGCCGGTGCCGCGGCCGGCGCGAGCCAGGCCACGCCGCAAAAGCAGAGCGACAGCTTCTCGCGCGCCTATCAGACCGGCAAGCAGGTCTCGGTCACGCGCCAGGCGCCGGGCGGGATCAAGCGCCTTTCGGTCGCGGTGCTGCTGCGCGAGGAGCCGGGCAAGCCGCGCTCGACGGTGGAGATCCAGCAGATCACTCAGCTCGTCCAGGCCGCGATGGGCTATAATCAGGGCCGTGCCGACCAGGTGACGGTGATCAGCCGCAAGTTCACCACCGCCGCCGATGCCGCCGACAAGGGCCCGGCCTGGTACGAGGCCAATTGGGTGCCGCTCGCCGCACGCAACGCGACGGCGCTGGTGATCGCGCTGCTCGTCCTGTTCCTCGGCGTCCGACCGCTCACCAAGGCGCTGCTCAAGAAGCGCGAGGAGCCGGCTTCGGGCAATCGCCCGGCGCTGTCGATGGGCGGCCATGCCGGCGAGGAAGGCGGCCAGGGCGCGCCGCCGGTCTCGATCGACATGCTCGAGGGCGCTCATAACAGCTATGACGAGCGGGTCGGCCTGGTCCGCGGCTTCACCCGCGACAATCCCGCGCGCGCCGCCCTGGCGGTTCGCGACATGATCAAGGCCGACGCGCAATGAACGCCATCCGCAGCTTCAACGGCGTCGAGCGCGCCGCGGTCCTGATGATGCTGGTGGGCGAGGAGGAAGCCGCGGCGATCCTCCAGAAGCTCGATCCGGAGGAAGTGCGCCAGCTCGGCAAGGCGATGTTCAACGTGGCGGACGTCAGCGAGGCCGAGGTCGAGATCGTCCTGGACGATTTCGTCTTCAAGGCACGCGAGCGCACCGGCGTCACGTTCGATCCGGCGCCCAGGATCGAGAGCATCATGACCAGGGCGCTGGGCCCCGAGCGCGCCTCGGGCGTGCTCGCCCGGGTGATGCCGGCCAGCCAGGCCGCCGCGATCGAATGGCTCGACTGGTTCGAGCCCGAGGAGATCGCCGGGATGATCGAGGCGGAGCATCCGCAGATCGCGGCGGTGCTGCTCGCCAATCTCGATCCCGATATCGCCGCCAAGGTGTTCGAGCATTTGCCCGAGGCGGCCCAGCCGCAGATCCTGCGCCGCATCGCCAAGCTGGGCCCGATCCCGCCCGAGGCGATCGAGACGCTGAAGACGATGCTCCAGGGCCGCGCCGGCATGGGCGGGCGCAAGTCGAGCGGCGGGCTCCAGCTGGGCGGCACGCGCGAGGCGGCGAAGATCCTCTCCGGCGCGCGCAAGATCACCGAGCAGCGCGTCATGCCCAAGCTCGCCAAGATCGATCGCGAGGTCGCCCGCGCGATCGAGGAGGCGATGTTCGTCTTCGACAATCTGCTCGAGCTCGACGACAAGAACCTGTCGACGCTCATCCGCAACATCGACACCAACATCCTGGTCAAGTCGCTCAAGGGCGTCGAGGAAGAGGTTCGCGGCCGGTTCCTCGGCTGCATGTCGAGCCGCGCCGCCGATGGCATCCGCGACGAGATCGAAGCGCTGGGGCCGATGAAGATGGCCGATGTGCTCGACGCGCAGAAGGCGATGATCGCGATCGCGCGCGGCCTGGTGAAGGACGGCACGATCCAGATGCCGTCAAAGGGCGGGGACGACGACTATGTCTGATTTCTCGCCGGGATTCGCCGGGCGGATCAGCGCGGCCGGACATGTGCTGGCCCGCGCCTTTGGCGATGGTGCCGGCTTCGCGCCGTCGGATGTCGACCGGATCGGCCGCCGCGTGTTCGCGGAAGTGCCGGCCCAGCCGCGCCACTTCGCGCCGGCCAATCCGGAAGCCAATCCCACCGAGGGCTGGGATCCGTTCACTGCCGATGCCCAGCACCCCGCCGAGCATGGCGCGTTCATCGATCCGATCGCGGCCGCGCACGAGGCGGGCTTTGCCGAGGGGCATGCCGCCGCGCTCGTCGAGGCGGAGGCCGCCAAGGCGCGCGAGATGGCGCTGCTCGACCAGATTTCCGCCGCGCTCGCCAGCGGCGCCCATTTCGACCGTGAGCGCATGGCCGGGCAGCTGCGCCAGACGGTGCTCCACCTGGTCACCAGGCTGGTCGGCGAAGTCGGCGTCGCGCCGGATGTGCTCGCCCAGCGGATCCATGCCGCGGTCGACATGCTGGCCGACAGCGCCGAATCCGCGCTGCTGCGCCTCCATCCCGAGGATGTGCCGTTCGTCCAGGGCAAGCTGCCCGCCACGGTCTTCCCCGTCGGCGATCCGCACGTCCAGCGCGGCGGCTTCGTGATCGAGAGCGCCTCGACCATCGTCGAGGACGGCCCCGACCTGTGGCTCGAGCAACTCGCCCAGGCGATCGACCGCGTGCCGATCCCGCCCGCATGCTGAACCTGTTCACCGAAGACTATCTGGAAGGCCTTGGCCGCAGCGACTTCGTCGCCCGGCCGCGGATCTCCGGCCGGCTCGCTTCCTATGACGGGCTGCTGATGGAGGCCGTGGGGCTGCAGCTGCCGGTCGGCACGGTCTGCGCGATCGGCGATGGCGCCAGCCGGGTCGAGGCCGAAGTGATCGGCTTCCGTTCGGGCAGGACGCTGCTGATGAATCTCGGCGGCCCCGCCGCGCTGCTGCCCAACGCCCCCGTCCGCCCGATCGGCGCGCCGGGCGAGGCCGAGGTCGGCGCCGCGATGCTGGGCCGGGTGGTCGATGGTTCGGGCAAGCCGATCGACGGCCTCGGTCCGATCCGCGGCGCGGGGAAATGGCCGCTGGCCGGCAAGCTCCAGTCGCCGCTCGATCGCGGACGGGTGCTCGAGCCGCTCGATGTCGGCGTGCGCGCGATCAACGGGCTGCTCACCATCGGCCAGGGCCAGCGCGTCGGCATCATGGCGGGGTCGGGCGTCGGCAAGTCGGTGCTGCTCGGCATGATGGTCCGCGCGGCCCAGGCGGACGTGATCGTTATCGGCCTGATCGGCGAGCGCAGCCGCGAAGTCGCCGATTTCCTCGAGACCAAGGTGGCGGGCGAGGCGCGGGCGCGCTCGGTCGTCGTCGCGGTTCCCGCCAATCATTCCCCGGTGCTCCGCATCCGCGGGGCGCTGCGCGCCACCGCCATTGCCGAGGCGTTCCGCGCCGAGGGCAAGAAGGTGCTGCTGATCATGGATTCGCTCACCCGCGTCGCCCATGCCGGGCGCGAGATCGGGCTGGCGCTGGGCGAGCCGGCCTCGGCCCGGGGCTATCCGCCCTCGGCCATCGCGATGCTGCCCAGCCTGATCGAGCGTGCCGGCACCGATGTGCACAGCGGCGGCTCGATCACCGCGATCTATACCGTGCTTGCCGATGGCGACGACGGCAACGATCCGGTGGTGGACAGCGCCCGCTCGATCCTGGACGGCCATATCGTGCTGAGCCGCGCGCTCGCCGAGCGCGGCGTCTATCCGGCGATCGATCTTGGCCCCTCGGTCAGCCGCGTGATGACCGATATCGCGCCTCGCGAGCATGCGGCGGCCGCGCGCGTGCTGCGCCGGCACCTCGCCACCTATGAGGAGAATCGCGACCTGGTGCTGATGGGCGCCTATCGCGCCGGTGCCGATCCGGAGATCGACGCGGCGATCGCCTGCCATCCGGCGGTGATGGAATATATCCGCCAGGGCGCCGACGAGATCGTGACGCTGCCCGATGCCGTGGCCGAGCTGGTCGGCGTGTTCGGCCATGGCTGATCCGATGGCGGTGCCGCCCTTCACAGCCTTTCCAGCGACGCTTCGCATCGCCGGAACCTTGGGCTGCTCCGCCCGCTCCCCTACCTGGCCACCCAACGCCGGTATCCTACGGGTGGCCGGGTGCGGGAGCGGGCCGGTGCCGGAAACCCGATATGCCTAGGTCGGCGAAGAAGCTCGGCCGCCTGCTCCGCGTCCGCACGCTCCAGCTCGACCTGGTCCGTGCCGACGAAGTGCGGGCGCTCGCCAAGGTCGATCAGGAAGCCCGGCTGCGCGATCGCATCGCCAATCTGGCGGCGAACGTGGCGCCGGCGCCCAGCGTTTCCGAATCGGCTTCGAGCCTGGCCGCCGCCGCGCATTTCCGCGAGCGGCTCCACCAGTCCGCCTTCGCCGCCGAGAAGCGCGTCGAAGTGGCCGAGCAGAGCCTGGAGATGGCGCGCGCCGCCACGCGTGAGGCACGGCGCGACCAGAATGCGATCGAGAAGCTGATCACCCGCGCCGAAGCTGATGCCGCGCTCAAGGCATTGCGCGAGCTGGAGCAGCTGCCGCCGATGGGCAGAAATCGGCACGATATTTGCTGAGTGCCTCGTGAACCTTGTTTCACGGGGACCTGAACTTGATCCAGCTCGCTACCGCGCTTCCCGCCATCACCGTGGGGCCCGTCAAGCCGAACGCCGCGATTTCCGCGGATGCGGGCGGCTTCGCGCTGGCGCTCGACGCGCTGATGCCCGGGATCGCGGCGCCTGCCATCCCTTCCCGGGCGCAACCCGGCGAGGCGCCGGTCCTGCCGCCGATGGGGCAGGAATCTGCCGAAGGCGGCAAGGATTTGCCGGATGCCGTGCCTGCGCTCGACAGCAAGGCCGGGGAACAGGCGGGTTCGGACGCCGGGCAGGACGACGATGCGGCTGCCGAGGATGCGCCGCCCCCGCCCTTCGCCTGGTTCGCCGCCGCACCGGCGCCGACGCCTGCGCCCGAGCCAGGCCCCGAAGCCGATGTTTCCTTGCCGACCGTGGGGGGAGACGCCGGCAAGGCGCGGGCGCGTCGCGAGATCGCGTTCCCCGAAGCCGTCGCCGCCGAGACCGGCGCGGCGCCGGACGGCAAGGCGAAGACCGAGCGTGCCGCCGTGCGGAGCGCCGCCGAACCGGCAGCGCCGGTCGCGTCCGAGGTCCGGCCGCAGCCCGAGGCGGCGGCGCAAGCCCCGTCGCCGGGCCGGCGCGGTGCCGAAAGCGCCCCGCCCGTCGCGGCCGCCCCGTCGCGCACCGTGCCGGCGCCAGGCGCCGCACGCGGCAATCCGGCCATCGATCCGGCCACGGCCGACATCGCCGCTGCCGCCGTCGTGCAGGCGGAGCCGGCAAAGGCCGCCGATTCGCCCGGATCCGTGCCGCCGTCGCCCGTGCTCGCCCCGGCGCCGCGCGAACTCCGCCGGGCCGCCGCCGAGGCGCCGGTGGTGCGCATCGCGCTCGACCGGCCGGCACCGCAGCAGAAGGTGTCGATCGCCGATGTGACTCAGGGACGGCGCGAGGCAGCGGCCGCTCCGCCACCGGCCGCCACGCCGCAACCGGGCGCCGCGCTCGAGCCCGCCCGCCGGGGCATCCCGGCCGGGGCGCCGGCCGATTCGCAGCCTGATCTCTCGACGCTGGCTACGCCGGCCACCGGCACCCAGACCGTCATGGCCGCCTCCGCCGCCGGCGTTGCCCAGGACGCCGCGCTCGACATGCGCCACCAGCAATGGACGGCGAAGATGATGGACCGGATCGAGACGCTGCGCGACGCCGCGCCGGCGCGCGAGACTCGGCTGAGCCTGATGCCGGAGGCGCTCGGCAAGGTCGATATCGCGATCCGCCAGGACGATGCCGGCATCCACGTCCAGTTCCATACCGAGAGCCAGGCCGCGCGCCAGCTGATCGCCGATGCCCAGCCCCGGCTGGCGGAGATCGCCGAGCAGCGCGGCATCCGCCTCGGCTCGACCAGCGTCGAATCGAACGCGGCGGGCACCGGAACCGGCACCGGTCCGGGCAATCCGCAGACGGGGCAGGACCAGCGCCACGACGCCGCTCCCAACCGCCACCAGCCCCTGGCGGCGCCCGCCGCCCGCCGCGAGGCGCGGGCTTCCACCCATGACGACGAACGGGTCGCCTGAGACCCCCGGAGATAGATGATGTCCGACGCCAAGACCGAAAGCGCCGACGCGCCGAAGAAGAAGAAAAAGAACCTGCTGCTGCTGGTCGGCCTGCCCGTGCTGCTGCTCGGCGGCGGCGGCGGGGCGGCCTTTTACGGCATGCAGGCCGGCTGGTTCAGCGCGACCGCGCATGCCGAGCAGAATGACGAGCCCCGGCTGGTGCCCAAGAGCGAGGAGAAGCGCGCTTCGGCGAAGGAAGGCGGCGAGGGCGGTCATGGCGACGAAGGCGGCGAAGCGCCCGGCCATGGCGGCAAGCCCACGCCCAAGGGCGAGGGCGGCGACAAATATGCCTCGAGCTATTATCCGATGGAGAAGGAATTCACTTCCAACCTCCAGGACAGCGTCCATTTCGTCCAGGTCGGCATCGCCGTGTCGACGCCCTATGACGAGCGCGTCCTCGAGAACATCAAGACGCACGAGATCGCGATTCGCTCGGCCGTGCTGATGGCGCTTGGCGAGACGACCGAGGACGAGGTGTTCACCGCCGAGGGCAAGCGCCACATCCAGGACCGGCTGGCCAAGGCGATCAACGGCGTTCTGAAGGAAAAGGAAGGCTTTGGCGGCGTTAGTAACGTCTACTTTACCAATTTCATTGTTCAGTGAACGGGCATGGTTAACAGCCCTTCATCAGACGGCACGGCCGAACGGCGGGAACGCCCCCGAGCCAGCGCGGAGCACGCGCCGGCGCTGGGGACGGCCAACCTCAATCCGTTCGGCGATCTCGTCACGCTGCAGCATCTGAGCGCGCGGCTGGCCAAGTCGCTAAAGGGTGCCTTTGAAGGGCTGCTGCGCAAGGATCTGCGCACCTGGGCCGAGCCGCTCTCGGTCCAGCGCTTCGCCGACTACAAGGCGGAGCGCGGCGGCACGCTCTCGGCCTGGCAGCCGCTGGCGATGGGCAATGCCCGCGCCCGGGCCCAGTTCGTGCTCGAGGCCGGGCTGGTCTTCGAGATGCTCGATGCCTTTTTCGGCGGAGACGGCGAGGCGCCGCATCCGCTGCCCGGCGAGTTCACGCCGTCCGCCGAGGCGCTGGTCGGCCGGCTCGCCCAGTCGGCCACCCTGCTGCTCGACCGCGCCTGGGAGCCGCTCTCGCGCATCGCCTTCCGCGTGGAGGCCGCGCCCAATCTCGCCGCCGCGCCCGATTTCGGCGCGGACGACCCCGTCGTCGTCACGCGCTTCGGCCTGGCCGAGGGCGAGGGCCGGCCGCATTTCGTCGACATTCTCTATCCCGTCGCCGCGCTGAAGCCGCACGGCGCCGCGCTGATGGTCAAGGTGCACGGCAACAAGGACGAGGTGGAGCCCGAATGGCGCTCGGGCCTCACCCGCGCGGTGATGGCGGTCACGCTGCCCGTCCGCTCGGTGCTTGCCGAACCGACCATGCCGCTCGGCCGCCTGCTCGAGCTCAAGGAAGGCGACGTCATTCCGATCGATTTCGGCCCCGAGGTTCCGGTGATGGTGGCGAAGCGCCGCCTGGGCACCGGCCTTGTCGGCACCGCCAACGGCCGCGCGGCCGTCCGCCTCACTTCGCTCGAACCGATCAACGCAGAGGACTTCCAATGAACGACATGACGGCCGCATTCCAGGTCGACACTGCCGTCGCCGCCAATTTCCGGCTGCTGCAGGACGTCGACGTCAAGCTGACCGTCGAGATCGGTTCGACCCGGCTGACGCTGCGCGAGCTGCTCGCGCTGGGCGAGAGCAGCGTGATCGAGCTCGATCGCGAGGCCAACGAGCTGCTCGACGTGTTCGTCAACGGTACGCTGATCGGCCGCGGCGAAGTGGTCACGGTCGGCGAGAAGTTCGGCGTGCGGATGACCGAGCTGGTCAGCCCGGACAAGCGCGCGGCCCGCTGATCCCATGACCTGGTACATCCTCAAGCTGATCGTGCTGCTGCCGCTGGTCTGCGGCCTGCTGGTCGGCTGCCTCTATGCCTGGCGCAAGCTTGAATCGCGCCTGCCCCGGAACCAGCAGACCCGCATGGTGCAGCTGAAGGAGACGATGCTGCTCTCCCCCGGCCTGCGCCTCGCCGTCATCGAGTTCGAGGGGCAGAAGCTGCTTGTCTCGGTGAGCCGCAGCGGCGTCACCCTGGTGGACAAGCAGCAATGACGCGGGCGCTCATCCCGGCGCCGCGCACGGTCGGCGGGCGCGCGGCCCTGTTCATCGGGCTGCTCGCCTTTCTGGTGCTCTTTGCCTTCCCGGCCTTCGCCCAGGGCGCCGCCCCGGTCGCGCCCGCCCCGGTCGCCACGCCGGGCGTAGGCGATGCGGTCGACCGCGCGCTCGGCGACCTGGGCGGCGGCAACGCCCCGCTCAGCCTGTCGCTCCAGGTCCTCATCATCATGGGCCTGCTCACGGTGCTGCCGGGCATCCTGCTGATGATGACCAGCTTCACCCGGATCATCATCGTGCTGGCGCTGCTGCGCCAGGCGCTCGGCCTCCAGCAGACCCCGCCCAACCAGGTGCTGATCGGCCTGGCGATGTTCCTGAGCTTCTTCGTGATGGCACCGACGCTGAACACGATGAACGTCAGCGCGATCCAGCCCTATTCGGCCGGCAAGATCGGCGCGACCGAGATGATCGCCAAGTCGGGCGAGGCGCTGCACGGCTTCATGATCAAGCAGACCCGCACCAAGGACGTCACGCTGTTCGCCGGGCTGGCGAAGAGCGGCCCCTATGCCAAGCCGCAGGACGTGCCCTTCTCGGTACTGCTCCCCGCCTTCGTGACCAGCGAGCTCAAGACCGCCTTCCAGATCGGCTTCCTGATCTTCCTGCCCTTCATCGTCATCGATCTCGTCGTCGCCACCGTGCTGATGGCGCTCGGCATGATGATGATGTCGCCGACGATCATCTCGCTGCCCTTCAAGCTGCTGCTCTTCGTCCTGGTCGACGGATGGGCGCTGACGATGGGCTCGCTTGCCTCCAGCTTCGTGAGCTAGCGATGCTGGACGGCACCGCCCTTCACAGCCTTTCCAGCGATGCTTCGCATCGCCGGAACCTTGGGCTGCTCCGCCCGCTCCCCCACCCGGCCATCCAGCCAGGCTATCTTATGGGTGGCCGGGTGGGGGAGCGGGCTGGTACCGCGAAGGATTAGACGCATGGACGCCGATTATTTCCTTACCGTCGGCCGCGAGGCGATGTGGGTGCTGGCGCTCGCCGCCACGCCGATCCTGGTGCCGGCGCTGCTCGCGGGCCTGGTGCTCGGCATGGTCCAGGCGGCCACGTCGATCCAGGAGCAGACGCTCACCTTCGTGCCCAAGCTGATCGTGGTAGCGCTCAGCCTGATCATCTTCGGCTCGATGATCATGGGGCTGCTCGGCGATTTCACCACGAGCATCTTCGAGCGCATCCCGGACCTGGTGAAGTGATTCTGTCGCCGGACCGATCCTCCCTCTCCCACAAGGGGAGAGGGAATTAGATGATGGGCTTCGGCCTCTCGATCGAGCCGCAGCTCTGGGCATTGCTGTTCGCCATGGTGCGGATCGGCGCGGCCTTCGTCGCGGCGCCGGTGTTCAGCGCGGTGGCGATCCCGCTGCCGGCGCGCATCGCGCTCACCGGTGCGATCGGCGTGCTGGTGATGAACGTCGCCCACATCGCGCCGCCGGCCGAGATCTTCTCGCTCACCACGTTCCTCGCCATCGCGGCGGAAGCGCTGATCGGCCTCGCCATGGGCTTCGTCCTCCAGGTCGCCTTCGCCGCGCCGATGGTGGCGAGCGAAGTGATCTCGATGTCGATGGGCCTGGGCTTCGCCAATGCGGTCGACCCGGCGAGCGGCCATGCCACGCCGGCGATCGGCACTTTCCTGTCGCTGATGCTGACGCTGATCTTCCTGTCGCTCGACGGGCATCTCGTCCTCGTCGAGCTGGTGGTGCGCAGCTATCAGGTGATGCCGCCCGGCGCCTGGATCGCGCCCGAGCGGCTGCTCGGCATCGCGATGTTCGGCGGCTATACCTTCCTCGCCGGGCTGCTGCTCTCGCTGCCGATCGGCTTCCTGCTGCTCTGCCTCAACCTGATCGTCGGCATGCTGAGCCGTGCGGCGCCTGCGCTCAACCTGTTCGCGGTGGGCCTGCCCGCCAGCCTGTTGTTCGGCGTGGTCGCGCTGCTGCTCGCGCTGCCCGCCATGGGCGATTATCTCGTCGTCATCATCCGCGAGGCGCTCGTGATGATGCCGCAGCTGGTGCTCGGCTGATGTCGGAGTCCGGCGGCGAAAAGACGGAAGCCCCGACACCCAAGCGCAAGCGCAAGGCTGCGGACGAGGGGCAGATCCTCAGCTCGAAGGATTTCGGCACTGCGCTGATCGTGCTGCTCGGCTGCGCCTGGATGGCGATGCTGGGACCCGCGCTGATCCGCGCGTGCAAGGAAGTGATGGTCGGCAGCTTCAGCTTCGGGCGGGCGGATATCGAGGATTTCGAGCCCTGGCGCCCGCTGGCCGAGGCGGGATGGAAGCTCGCGCTGCCGATCGGCGGGCTGCTGCTGGTCGCGGTCGTCGGCGCGGTGCTCAGCCATGCCGGGCTCGCCGGGCTGCGCTGGAACTCGAAGCTGTTCGCGCCCAAGGCCTCGCGCATCAATCCGGGCTCGGGCCTCAAGCGCATCTTCGGCCCCACCGGCTGGATCGAGATGGGCAAGGCGCTGCTCAAGGTGGTGCTGCTCGGCAGCATCGGCACCTGGCTGCTCTGGTCGCTCACGCGCCGCTCGCTCGGGCTGGTCGAGGCCGACCTGCACGGCGCGATCGGCGCGATGGGCGGCGAGTTCCTGATGCTGCTCTTCGTCATGGCCGGCGGGCTGATGCTGATCGCGGGCATCGACCTGCCGATCCAGATCCTCCGGCACATGAACCGGCTGCGCATGACCAAGCAGGAAGTGAAGGACGAGCACAAGGAAAGCGAAGGCTCGCCCGAGGCCAAGGCGGCGCAGCGCCAGCGCCAGCGCCAGATCCTGAAGGGCGGCTTCCGCAAGGCGGTGGAGACCGCGCATGTCGTGATCACCAACCCGACGCACTTCGCCGTGGCGCTGCGCTACGAACAGGGCCGGGACCAGGTGCCGGTGGTGGTGGCCAAGGGGCGCGGCGCCACCGCGCTGGCGATCCGCGAGCTGGCCGGCGAGCTGGAAGTGCCGATCCTCGAATATCCGCAGCTCGCCCGCGCGGTCTATTACACCAGCCGCGAGAATCAGGAGATCCGCGACGATCTCTACATGGCGGTGGCGACGGTGCTTGCCTTCGTCTTCCAGGTCAGCCGCCGGGCCGGCGCGGTCCAGCCGGCGATCACGGTGCCCGAGACGGCACTTTTCGACGAGAACGGCCTGAAACAGGCGCGCGCGCACTAAAGGCGCGGCGGCGGCGGCCGTTTACCGGGAGAGCAGGGGGACGAGATGGCCGTCGAATCGATCGCAAAGACGCTGGGCACCGGATCGGGGATCGACATCACCGCGCTGGTCCAGTCGCTCGTCGACAACAGCTTCGCCAACAAGAACCAGGCGCTCACCAGCAAGGGCACTGCGCTCACCACGCAGATTTCCACCGTGGGGACGATCAAGAGCAACATCACCGACTTCGCCTCGGCGCTCGCGTCGCTCACCAGCTCGGGCTCGCTCGCGACCCAGCCGACCAGCTCGAACACGGGCATCCTCGGCATCACCCGCCTGTCGGGCGCCGATCTCGCCGGCCTCAGCGCGACGATGGAGGTGCGCCAGCTCGCTCAGGGCCAGGTTTCCAGCTCGCCGTCCTTCAGCGGCGGCAGCGGCTCGGTGGTGGGGGCGGGCACGCTCACGCTCACTTTCGGCTCCGCGACGGTGGCCGATGGCGCGATGACCGGCTTCACCGCCGGCACGGCCACGCCGATCGACATCACCATCGATTCGCCCAACGCGACGCTTTCGGATGTCGCCGCCGCGATCAACGCCAAGAAAGCCGGCGTCACCGCGACGATCCTGAGCGATTCGAACGGCGCCCGGCTGGTGCTCAAGAGCGGCACCGGCTCGTCCCAGGCCTTCACGCTGAGCGGCACCGACGGCCTCGCCCAGCTCGCGGTCGGCCCCGGCGCCGGCGGGTCGACGATCAACGCGGCCGCGCAGGACGCCCGGGTCGCGCTCGACGGCGTCGAGGCGAAATATCCGACCAACAGCATCACCACGATGATTCCCGGCGCACGGATCGACCTGGTATCGGCCGCGGTCGGCACCAAGGTGATGATCGGTGCCAGCGCGCCGACCAGCGCGATCAGCCAGGCGGTCGCCAATTTCGTCGAAACCTACAATCAGGTGTTCAAGGCGGTGCAGCAGGCGACCGACCCGATCAACGGCCCGCTCAAGTCCGATCCGGCGGCGAAGCAGCTGCTCCAGCAGCTCAAGCGGCTGACGCTCAGCCCGCTCGTCCCCGGCGCAGGCAAGAACGCGCCCTCCGCGCTCGCCGATCTCGGCGTGAAGACCAATCGCGACGGCACGCTCAGCCTCGATACGGCGCGTCTCTCCAAGGTGCTGACCACCTATCCGAACGACGTCGAGAAGATGTTCACGGAGAATGCCGGCCTCTCCAAGGCGCTTTCCGACGTCGCGACGATCGCCACGAGCACGAAGACCGGCCTGGGCGCGAGCGCCGACAAGTACGGCAAGGCGCAGGACGCGCTCGCGGACGAGAAGACCAAGATCGCGGCGGATAGCCAGAAGATGCGCGACCGCATGACCCAGCAGTTCGCGGCGATGGATGCGAAGGTCGCGGCCTACAAGTCGACCCAGACCTTCCTCAAGCAGCAGATCGATTCCTGGAACGCGAAGAGCTGATGCGGTACGCCTCGGCGCTCGCCGCCAATCCCGCCGACACCTATCGCCAGATCGACATTGTCGGCCGGACGGCCGGCGGCGATCCGCACGCGCTGGTCGGGCTGCTCTACGAAGAGGGCATTGCGGCACTGCGCACGGCGGCCTGGGCAGTGGAGCGCGGCAATTATTCGGTGCGGGGCGAGCGCGTCGCGCGGGCCACCGCGATCCTGTTCGCGCTCGAAGCGGGGCTGGACTTCGACCGGGGCGGCGAAGTCGCCCGGACGCTCGCCACTTTCTACCACGGGCTGCGCGGCGAGATCCTGCAGGCCGCGACCGGCACCGATCCCGCCCCGTTCCGCGAGGCGGCGAACAGCCTGGACGAGATCGCCCGCGCCTGGAGCAGCCTGAAGGCGGGCTAGGCACCCGCCTCGATCCGCAGATACCCATGGCGACCCAGGACATGTCATGGCCGGAAGATAGGCCGGCAAAGGGCGGGCCGCCCGCGGCGACCCACCCTCTCTCGTCACTTCGTTCGAGCGCGCGCGAACCGGCTCGCGAAGCCGTCGAGCGGCAGCGTGAACTCTTCCTCGCGCACAAAGGCGGCGTCGCTGAGCTCCGGCTTTTCCTTCGCCTTGTAGAAGGCCGAATAGGTTGGAAGCTGTGCCGCGTTGCTCTTGTACAGCGTCGAATAGGTGCTGACGACGATACGCGGTGCAGCACCGCCCAGTTCGAAGCGCATCAGGCGCAGCCAGCCGTCACCAATGCCCAGTCCCGGCCGCGGCTTCACGCCGGGCGCGGCCTGGATCAGGGATTGGTGGCGGTCCTGATAATCGGCCAGCACCTGGTGGACATCATGGCCCATCGCGTTCTTGTCGACCCGGTGCGCCTGGCCGTGCTGGTGACCGCTCAGCACCAGGAAGATCTGGTCGTGCCGCGAAAGGAACTTGGCCCACAGGTCCTCGGCGTTGTTGTGCTCGGGATGCACTGCCTTGAAGTCCACGGCGGACACTGGCTCGCGCTTGCCCGCCGGGCTCAAATGGTCGTGGACGGTGATGATCGTGGGCAGGCCGGGATGGGCCTTCATTTGCGTTTCCGCCCAGGCCAGGACGTCGTCGGCCGGCGCCATCTCCAGCCCGATGTGCAGGAAGCGATAGCCGCCCGCGGTCAACAGGGCCGCGCTGTTGGCCCCGCCATTATAGCTGCCGACATACCAGGGCTTGCCCTTGAAGAAGGTGCTGTCCTTGCCGAACACGGCGTTGAAGTTCGCCAGGCCGCCATAATGGAGCTGGCCATAGGGATATTTGCTGGCGCCCGGATTGCGGTAATCCTCGGCGGGCGGGAAGCGGCTGTCGGACCAGTTGGCGTCATAGTCGTGATTGCCGGGCACCACCGCAAAGGGCAGCTTTCCGGCGATCATGCCATAACCCTTGCGGGCGATCGGCATCTCGACGGTGACTGCGCGTTGATCCGGCGCGAGAATGGAGTCGGCCAGCTTGTTGGGAATGGCCTTGAGCCCCATCCGGGCATGGGCGTCGTCCATCCTGCCCGTCGCATGCTGCCAGACGTCGCCGACGCCGACAGCGAAGGCGATCTCGCCACCCTCGGACTGCGCATTGCGGGCGATATAGGCCATCTGATCATAGAAGATCTCGCGCGCATCGAAGGGGAAACCCGCTTCGGTCTGATGCGCATAGTCGAGATAATTCTGGGTGTCCGGGATCACCGCGATGGTGAAGCTGCCGGGGTCGTGCTTGGCGGCCTGTTGCGCGGTGACCGGCGCGATGCTTGCCGCCGAGCTCAAGGCCAGCGCCAGCAGCGCGGCGCAATGTTGAAAGCGCATTCCTGGTTCCTTCTTCAGAATTGCAGGTTCGCGCCGGCGCCGAAGACGCGCGGCGAGCCCGAGAGCCGGTTGGTGGCGGTGATGTCGGTGTAATAGATTTGGTCGGTCAGGTTGCGGCCATAGACGAAGAAGCCCAGCCCGCTCTGGGTCAGCCTCAGGTCGAGCCGCGCGTTGAGCAGCGTATAGGCCGGCGCTTCAGTCCCCGGCGTATTGTTCAGGCGCTTGAACTCGCTGCTCTTGTGGCGCGCGTCGACGGTCGCCGTCAGGGTCCACGCATCGGCGACATAGCTGTAGGCGGCCTGGGCGTTGCCGGAGAATTTCGGCGAGGCCGGCAGGTCGTTGCCCAGATTGACGGCGACGATGGCGGGGTTGGAGGAGTCGAACTTCAGGATCTTCGAGGCGGGGAGCGTCAATCCGCCATCGAGCTTCAGGCGGTGGGGGCCGGAACGCAGCAGCGTGGCGCCGGCGGCGATGTCGACGCCGTAGACGCGCGCCTCGGCGACATTCGTGCGGACGTTGGCCGGCGTCGTCGTGCCCGGGATGAGCGTCGTGGTATTGGCCTGAAGATCGTCGAACTTGTAGTAGAAGCCATCGATATTGAGGAACAGGCCGCCCGCGCCGGAGAATTTGAACCCGGCCTCATAGGCCAGGACATTCTCCGATTTGAACGGCAGCGCCTCGACGGCGCTCCAGATCGTCGAACCGTCGAAGCCGCCGGCCTTGTAGCCCTTGCCGAACGAAGCCCAGAGGTTGGTGTTGTCGGTGGGGCGGAACGAAAGCGTGGCGCGTCCCGACAGATTGTCTTCGTCGAAATCCTGGTCGAAGACCACGGGCACGCTCGGCAGGGCGATCCGTACGATCGAGATGCCCAGCGGATTGGTGTCGGTCGTGGCGCCGGCGAAGTTGGCAGTGTCGGCGGTGTAGCGCAGGCCGCCCGAAAGCGTGATGCGCGAGGTGAGCTTCAGGTCCGCCTGGCCGAACACCGCCTTGCTTTCGCGCTCCTGATCATAGTCGCTCATCAGGGTGCTGCCGAGCTGGTCCGTGGAGATCAGATCGGTGCGGAAGTCGACCTTGTCCTTGATGTAATAGCCACCGATGACCCAATCGATCGGGCCCTTGTCGCGGTGCGACAGGCGGGCCTCGAGTGAATGCTGCCGGATGCGGTCGGCAAAGTTGAAGTCCCAGATACGTGCGGGCGTGCCAAAGCCTTCGCCTTCCACATAGCGGTCCGCCGCCTGGTAGCCGCCGACCAGGTCGAGCGTTATCGCCTCGCCGAGCTTTTGCGAGAACGAGGCGGAGACGCCCCAGAGGTCGATCGAGCGGTTCGGATAGCGATCGGAGTAGAAGGTATAGGGGTCGTTGTCGGGTTCGACGAAGCCCAGGTTGGACACGCCGCCGCGCGAATCCGGCATCTGGGTCTCGCCGCGATCGCGGCTGCCGAACAGCTTCAGGACCAGATGGGTGTCGGCTGAGAATTCGGCGTCGAGCGTGGCCCGACCGGCGAACAGGTCGCGGTCGCCCCAGCCGTCGCGGGTGCCCGGGTCGGAAATCGCGGGCGCGCCGCGGAAGGGGGCGACGCCTGCGAGCGCGCCGGCGCCCTTGCCCTTCTGGAAGCCGCCGCCCTGGTCGACGAGGCCGGCCAGACGCAGGCCGATCCCCGGAGCGATCGGAATGCCGACCGCGCCTTCCAGCCTCCCGCGATCGAAGCTCTCATACTGGCCGGTGACGTAGCCGTTGAGTTCGTCGCTCTTGGAGCGCGTGATCAGGTTGATCACGCCGGCCGTGCTGTTGCGGCCATAAAGCGTGCCCTGCGGCCCCTTCAGCACCTCGACGCGTTCGACGTCGAAGAAGGGCATGATCAAAAAGGCGTTGGACGACTGGTAGATGTTATCGACGTGCAGCGCCACGGAAGGACTGCCGTTCGGGCGATAGTCATCCGATCCGCCAACCCCGCGGATGCTGATCACCTTCGACGCCGCGCCGCCATAGTCGGCCGTGATGCTGACCCCCGGAATCTGTTCGACCAGGCCTTCGAAATCGGAGACGCCGCGCTCGGCGATGCGTTCGCCGCTGATTACCGAGATCGGGGCGGCCACGTCCAACAGGCGCGTTTCGCGCTTCTCGGCGGTGACCACAATCTCATCGACGGCGTCCGGTTCGGATTGGGCCTGGGCCGCGGTGCTGCAGGCGCTCGCAACGATCGTGGCGGCGGTGAGGAGTCTCGTCCTTGTGCTTCGCAATCTCATTGTGTGGCGACTCTCTTTCATTGTGGGATGGCTCCCGGAAATCGACGCAGATCCTCTCCATCCCGCCGCTCGACCAGGAGCGGCAGGTTGCCTGTGATGTTGGGGGTTGCCTGGGGCTCGCCCGTGGATTGTCAGGTTTTCAGCTGCTTCCCACCCGGACGGACCGGCTCTAGGACCATGAATTATGGTGGGCGCCAAAAAACTAGATGGCCGTCTAGTTTTTGATTGTTACTAGGATTTGACACTTGGCGAATGAGATCGAAAAATGGCGGGAGTTGCCGGCGCGGGGAGGCGCCGACGCGACCGACATGGCGCTCGGCAAGCAGCGGCGCACACGGCGGCGCCTGCTCGGCTTTGCCCTGGAGCTCTTCGCCCGCCAGGGGTACCAGAACACGACCGCGGCCGAGATCGCGGCGGCCGCAGGCGTTTCCCGCGCCACCTTCTTTCTGCATTTCCCTACCAAGGCGGCCCTGGTCGGCGAGCTCAGCCGGGAACTCGCCGAGCTATGGGAAGCCGAGCCGGCCCCCCAGGGCGAGCGGGCGGTCGAAGCGATCCGCCGCTTCCTTGTCTTTCTGTTCCGAGAAGCCGGCGACGAAACAGTCGGTTCGGCGTCCGTCGGTGCTCTGGCGCTCGATTTCTTTGCGACATATGGAACGGATATGAGCGCCGGAATCGGCGCCGGCACGCTACACGATCGCATCACCGCGCTGATCACCCGTGCGCAGGCCGAAGGCGATTGGAGCACCACCTGGTCGGCGACCACGCTTGGGCACATACTGCTCATCTCGTACAACCTCGTCCGGCCCGACCTCAAGGACCGTACACCTGAGGGTGCGGCCGATGCCCTGGTCGCACTTCTTACCTTCGGCGCGCAGGAGCCCGTGGCGCTGCCATAGACGAAGGCGGCGCATGGGCATGGTCATGAACGTTCGGAGCTGGCGTCAGCGCCATGCGTTCAGGCCCAGCGGGCGAGGATGTCGGCCACGGCTTCGTCCATCGGCGGCGTCGCTTCGGCCGGCGTGCCCGAGAAGCGCGGCGCCGGCACCGGCTGCATCGCGCCGTCCCGCACGGCGAAGGTACCGCGCGCGCGATTGTGCGGATGGAGCGGCGCCTCGGTGAGCGAGAGCACCGGCGTCACGCAGCCCTCGCTCGCTTCGAACAGCGCCGCCCATTCGTCGCGCCCGCGCGAGGCGAAGGCGGCGGCGAGTGCCTCGGCCAGGGCCGGCCAGCAGGCCCGGTCATATTGGTCGAACCCGTGCGGCGCGATGCCGAGCCCCTCGCAGAGCGCGCGAAAGCCCTGGGGCTCGAGCGCGCCGACTGCCACATGCCGTCCGTCGGCACAGGCATAGCAGCGATAATAGGGGGCCCCCCCGTCGACCATGTTCGCCGCCCGCGCGTCGGCCCAGCGGCCCGAGGCGTGGAGCGCATAATAGAGCGACATCATCGAAGCGGCGCCGTCCACCTGCGCCGCCTCGATCACCTGGCCGCGGCCGGTCGCCTGGGCGGCGAGGATCGCGGAGACCAGGCCGAGCGCGAGGAACAGCGATCCGCCGGCATAGTCGCCGATCAGGTTGAGCGGGGGCACCGGCGCGGCAGCGGGGCCGATGGCGTGCAGCGCGCCCGACAGCGCGAGATGGTTGATGTCGTTGCCCGGCGTGCCGGCGAGCGGACCTTCGCGCCCCCAGCCGCTGGCGCGGGCATAGACGAGGCGCGGATTGAGCGCGAGGCAGCGGGCCGGATCGAGCCCCACCTGCTCGGCGACGCCGGGGCGATAGCCTTCGATCACGCCGTCCGCCTGCGCGATCAGCGCGAGCGCCTGCTCGCGTCCCGCCGCCTGGCTCAGGTCGAGCGACACTTGCGAGCGGCCGCGATAGAGGTTCGCTGCCACCGCGCTGCCTTCGCTCCCGGGCCGGCGGATCCGCACGACGTCGCAGCCCAGATCGGCGAGCAGCATGCCCGCGAACAGCACCGCGCCGGGCATGTCGAGCTCGACGATGCGCACGCCCGCCAGGGGCCCGTGCGTAGCTGCAACCATCATGTCCCCCAAAGGTGATTCCGCCGATCCATAGCCTTTGCCCGCGCCTCAGGTCCACGCACTGGCGCTCGCCCCGGCTTTAGGTTAGCGGGAAGGCCATGTCGGCACCTCACATCGTCGCGCTGGGCGGCACCCTGCGGCCCGAATCCGCCACCGGGCGGCTGCTCGCGGCAACGCTCGAAATGGCCGCGGCGCGCGGCGCCCGCACCACCTTGCTCACCGGCGAGGCGATCGCCTTCCCGCATTACGAGCCGGGCAATGTCGAAGGCAACGAGGCCGTCGGCCGCTACCTGGAGGCGCTGCGCACGGCGGACGCGGTGATCGTCGGCTCGCCCGGCTATCACGGCACGCTCTCCGGGCTGGTCAAGACCGCGCTTGATTATGTCGAGGCGCTGAGCAAGGATGAGCGCCCCTATCTCGACGGCCTGCCGGTGGGCCTGATCGCCACCGCCGCGGGCTGGCAGGCGGCGGTCTCGACGCTGCAGGCGCTGCGCACCATCACCCATGCGCTGCGCGGCTGGCCGACGCCGATGGGCCTGGCGATCAACACCGCCGAGCCGGGCGACGCCCTGGACAAGTGCAACGGCCCGATGGAAGTGATGGTGGGCCAGATCTTCACCTTCCTGGAGCGCCGGGCCGGCTAGGGACCCTAGGGTTGCCCGGCATTTAACGGTTTCGTGAGGCTTGCTTCCTAGAATGGCAGGATGGACGAGGCTTCGGCACAGGAAGGCATCGGCAATCGCCGACGCGCCACGCGCACCATCCTGGCGGTCGACGACAGCCGGACCAATCTACATGTGCTCGCGCATCGCCTGGGCCAGCTCGGCTATCTCGTCGTGCTCGCCGATCGCGGGTCGCAGGCGCTCGAGCTGATCTCGGCGCGCGGCTTCGATCTGGTGCTGCTCGACCGGGTGATGCCGGAAGTGTCCGGCCTTCATGTGCTGCACGAGATCCGCGGCACGCGCGACACCATCGACCTGCCGGTGATCATGGTCACCAGCCATGACGAGCCGGGCAGCGCGGTCGAGGCCCTGCAGGCCGGGGCCGACGATTATCTGGCGGCCCCCTATCCGTTCGAGGAGCTGGCCGCGCGGATCGAGCGCACCTTGTCGCGCTCCGACCGGATGGAGGAGCTGAAGCGCTCCAACCTCGCGCTCGACGCGCGCATCGCCGCGCGGGCGATCGAGCTGGGCGAGGCGCGCAGCGAGCTCGCCATGGCCCGGGTGGAGCTGGAGCGCCGCCAGCGCGCCTGAGCGCGGTTCAGCGCTCGAACCAGTGCCGCCCGACGAAATAGGCGGTGATCACGAAGGCGATCGCCAGGCAGAGGATCGCGATCGCGTCGAACGCCCAGGGCTCCCGCGCGAACCACAGGCCCTCGACATTCATGCCGTAGAGGCCGGTGACGAAGGTCAGCGGCAGGAACACCATCGCCGCCACCGCGATCACCAGCGAGCGCTGGTCGATCAGCTCGGCGCGCAGGTCGGTGAGCGTCTCGTGGGTGAGCGCGGCGCGCTCGCGGATGCTCTCCAGCTCCTCGGCCATGCGCGCGGCGCGATCGGCGGCGGCGGCAAGGTGGAGCCGGTCGTCATCGGCCAGCCATTCGACCGGCAGCCCGGCGAGCTTCTCCAGCGCGGCGCGCTGCGGATAGAGGAAGCGGCGCAGCCCGATCGCCTTCACTCGGGTCTCGTTGACCAGCCGGCGCAGATCGAAGGCACGGTGCTGCGAGATATGCTCCTCGCAATCGTCCAGCGAATCGCCCAACTCGGCGACCATGGGATCGAGCTCCTCGGTGATCGCCTGGGCGATCGCGGCGATCAGGTCGCCGGGGTCGAGGATCTTGCCGTCCTCCACTTGCTTGCGCACCGGCTGGATCGCGTTGAGCTGCTTGCGCGAGACCGAGAAGACGCAGCCGCCATGCGCGTACATGCGGATCGAGGCGAGCGGATCGGAATCGCCGAGCGCCTCGGACGACATGCCGCGCAGGTTGACCAGCGCCGCCGGGCCGAACAGGTCGCAGCGCGGGCGCGTCTCCATCGCGGTGAGCGCGTCGATCACCGGCTGGGCAAGCCTGGCCTCGCCGCCCAGCCAGAGCTGGGCGCGCTCGTCATTGGTGTTGAGATGGATCCAGCTGAGGCTGGCATCCTGGCCGAGCGCTTCCTTGAGGATCGGCTGCGCGACCTTCCCGTCGCGGACGATATAGGCGAAGCCGCTCATCCGGCGATCTCCAGCCATATGGAGAGGCCGGGCCCCGGCGCTTCGGGAGGAGCGGTGAGGGCGATGCGCGGCGCATCGGCGCGGGCGCGGTCGAGGATGGCGGTCGGCACCGCGGGAAGGTGATACACGCGCTCGGCCTGCGCAAGCGCGCGCGCCTGGCGCAGCGTCAGATCGTCCGGATCGGCGCTGCATAGCGTGAAGCGCAGCAGCCGGGCGGCCGCCGGCGCGCGCAGCCGCGCCACCACGTCGCCGCCAAGCCCCTCCGCCAGCGCGGCGGCGATGGCACGGCGGCGATCGGCCAGGTCGGGAAAACGCGCGCGCAGTTCGGGCCGGGCAGCGTGGAGCGCGCGCGCGGTATCGCCCAGATCGGCGGGCAGCTCGGCCTCGAGCTTCTGGCGCAGCGCCGCCGCCAGCCCGGCCGACACCCCGCCGGTGCCCACCGCCACCAGCACCGGATCGCGCGCCACGATCGCGGGCAGAGTGAAGTCGCACAGGTCCGGGCGGTCGACGGTGTTCACCAGCACGCCGCGGGCGCGCAGGCGCGCGACAATGGGTCCGGGATCGTCCGCGGCGACGATGGCGAGCGCAGCCACGGCCTCCTCGCCGACGATCGCCGCGCCGGCGCGCTCGAGCAGCCGGCGCTTGGCTTCCGCCGCTTCGCCCATGCCGATCAGCATGACCGGCCGCCCCGCCAGCTTCACGAAGATCGGCAGGGCGCTCAGCGTCATTGTTCCAGCCAGTCCGGTATCTGTTCCGCGCCCATGATCGTCTCGGCGGTGATCCGGCCCGCGACCACTTCGAAGCGATCGCCCGAGACGAGCACTTCGGGCACCAGCGCCCGGCTGTTATAGGTGCTGGCCATGGTCGCGCCATAGGCGCCGGCGCTCTGCAGCACGGCCAGGTCGCCGCTCTTCACCCGGTCGATCTCGCGGTTCTTGAGGAACACGTCGCTGCTCTCGCACACCGGGCCGGCGACGTTCGCCACCATCGTCTCACCGCTCGGCGTGACCGAGGCGAAGCCGTGCCAGGCATCGTAGAGCGCGACGCGCGCCAGGTCGTTCATCGCGGCGTCGACCACTACCCAGGGATTGGTCACCCCCGGCTTCACCCACAGCACTTCGGTGAGCAGCACCCCGGCATTGGCCGAGATGTGTCGGCCCGGCTCGAACATCAGCTCGACGTCCCAGTCCCTGGTCACCCGCGCGACCATCTCGCCGAACGCGGCCGAAGTCGGCGGCACGTCGCCAGGCTTGTAGGCGACGCCCAGCCCGCCGCCCAGGTCGACATGGGTGATCCGGTGCCCCGCGGCGCGCAGCTCGGCGACGAGCCGGCCGACCCGCTCGAACGCGGCCTCGAGCGGATCGAGGCTGAGCAGCTGGCTGCCGATGTGCACGGCCACGCCGCGCAGGTCGATGCCCTCCAGCTTCGCCAGCCGGTCGAAGATCGCCGGGGCCTGGTCGATCGGCAGGCCGAACTTGTTCTCGGCCTTGCCGGTGGAGATCTTCTCGTGCGTGCCGGCATCCACGTCGGGATTGACGCGCAGCGCCGCCGGGGCGGTCATCCCCTTGGACCGTGCGATCTCGGCGAGGACGACGCCCTCTTCCTCCAGCTCGAGGTTGAACTGGCCGATCCCGGCGTCGAGCGCCTGGTGCAGCTCCTTGCGCGTCTTGCCGACGCCGGAGAACACCACGTCGTGCGCCGGGATGCCGGCGGCCAGGGCGCGCGACAGCTCGCCGCCCGAGACGACATCGGCGCCGAAGCCTTCATTGGCGAGCAGGCGGAGCACCGCGAGGTTCGGATTGGCCTTCACCGCGAAGGCGACATGGTGCCGGCCGACCGGCTCCAGCCCCTTGCGAAAGGCGCGGGCGGCGTCGCGGAACGCTTCGGTCGAATAGACATAGACCGGCGTATCGACCTGCTCGGCGATGCGCGCGAGCGGAACATTCTCGGCGTGCAGGGCACCGCCGATCACTTCGAAATGGGACACTGAGAGACTTTCTGTGGGCTTAGCGCGGCGGCAGGTCGAACGTGTCGCTGCGCCGCTGGTCCGAGCTTTGGATGAGATCGTCGCTGCGCGCGGGGCGCGTCTGCGTCGGCGGATTGAGGAGATCGCCCGGCGACGGCGTCGCGCGCGCGCCATAGGGCGCGGGAGGCAGCGACGCCGCCGCCACGGGTTTGAGCGCTTCGCGCGCACCGCAGCTCGCCAGGGCGAGCCCGCCCGTGGCCGCGATCGCCAGCATCACCAGTCGCTTCATCGCCCTTCCTCCTGACGGTTCTTCCTCGCCGCCGCGATCGCCTCGCGCACGCGCCCGGGCGAAGTGCCGCCAAAGCTCGTCCGGCTCGATACCGAAGCATCGACGCTGAGAACGTCATATACGCGTTCATCGATCCGCGTGTCGATTTCCTTGAGTTGGGTGATCGATAGCTGATCGAGACGTATGCCCTCGTCTTCCGCCTTCGCCACCGCGCGCCCGGTGATGTGGTGCGCCTCGCGGAACGGGATGCCGCCCTCGCGCACCAGCCAGTCGGCCAGGTCGGTGGCGGTGGAGAAGCCCGCCTCGGCCGCCGCGCGCATCCGGTCGAGCCGGAAAGTCGCGCTTTCCACCATGCCGGTCATCGCCGCGATGCTGAGCCCCAATAGGTCATGCGCCTCGAACACCGGCGGCTTGTCGTCCTGCATGTCCTTCGAATAGGCGAGCGGCAGCCCCTTCATCGTGATCATCAGGGACACCAGCGCGCCGGTGATCCGCCCCGAATGCCCGCGCACCAGCTCGGCGGCGTCGGGGTTGCGCTTCTGCGGCATGATCGAGCTGCCGGTCGACCATTGGTCGGACAGCGAGACGAAGCCGAAGGGCTGGCTGGCCCAGATCACGAATTCCTCGGCCAGGCGGCTGAGGTGGAGCGCGGTCTGCGCGGCGGCGGTGAGATATTCGATCGCGAAGTCGCGGTCCGACACCGAATCGAGCGAGTTGCGCGTCGGCCCGTCAAAGCCCAGCGCTTTCGCCGTCGCCTCGCGGTCGAGGTCGAAGCCGGTGCCGGCGAGTGCCGCCGAGCCGAGCGGGCACAGGTTCAGGCGCGCGCGCGCGTCCTTCAGGCGACTGCGATCGCGCACGAACATCTCGAAATAGGCCATCAGGTGATGGCCGAGCGTCACCGGCTGGGCGACCTGGAGATGGGTGAAGCCGGGCATCACGCTGTCGGCATGTTCCTCGGCGCGGGCGAGCAGCGCGTCCTGGAGCGCGCCCAGCGCCGCCTCGGCCTGGTCGACCGCGTCGCGCACCCAGAGGCGGAAATCGGTCGCCACCTGGTCGTTGCGCGAGCGGGCGGTGTGGAGGCGCCCGGCCACCGGCCCGATCTTCGCCGCCAGCCGCGATTCGGCGAGCATGTGGATGTCCTCGAGCGCCAGGTCCTCGGGCACGCCCCCGGCCTCGAAATCGGCGGCGACTTCGCCCAGGCCGGCATGGATCGCCGCTGCGTCCTCCGCGGCGACGATGCCCTGCGCGCCCAGCATCGCCACATGCGCCTGGCTGCCGCGCAGGTCCTGGCGCCACATCCGCTTGTCGAAGGGGATGGATGCGTTAATCTCGCGCATCACCGCGGACGGGCCTTCGGCGAAGCGCCCGCCCCACATGGCATTGGAGCTGTCCTTGCGCTCGGCTATCTCTCTTCTCCTGCTCGGCACCCTGATGATCGCGGGGTGCGATAAGCGCTCCGGGCCCGCGCAGCAAGCAAACGAAACTATGCCGGCGGCCAGTGGCGCTGCGGCGGCGGACAAGGGCAAGATCGACCGCAGCCACAAGGGGGAGGCCGCGCCGGACACCGCCTTCACCGATCCGGACGGCAGGAAGACCAGCCTCGCCGCCTTCAGGGGCAAGCCGGTGCTGCTCAACCTCTGGGCGACCTGGTGCATCCCCTGCCGCGCCGAGATGCCGACGCTGGATGCGCTTGCCGGGCAGAAGGGCGATGCGCTGCGCGTGATCACCTTGAGCCAGGACTTCAAGGGTCGCGAAGTCGTTGATCCCTATCTCGCCAAGGCCGGGTTCAAGCATCTGAGGCCCTGGACCGATACCGACGCGGCGTTCAGCCTCGGCATGCAAGTGAACCTGCCCACCACGATCCTGTTCGATTCGGCCGGCAGGGAAGTGTGGCGCGTCGCGGGCGAGATGGACTGGACCGGGGCCAAGGCCGCCGCGCTGCTGGCGGAAGCGCGCTAGGTTGAGAACCCAAACAAGTATCTGATCTTTCACCGTCATCCCGGCCTTGAGCCGGGATCCCGCTTCTTCCTGTGCTGGCGAGATAGCGGGA
>NZ_JBIVQA010000016.1:0-98724 GCF_044754985.1 Sphingomonas sp. NPDC092440
GGGGTTTTGCGTTTCTGGGACAGACCGCACCGGAAGCATATCGGAACCAATCCGGCGGATACTCCCGCGCGGAAGCTCGCGGAATCGCCGGTCGCTTTTCCGGGCCGATCCCAGACCGGAATCATTCAGCGCCATTCCATTCGCACGCGCGCTGCTAGGCGAAGCGCAGGGCACCGGCATGCACCTCGGCAACGACATGATGCACGACCAGACGGATGATGCCCTCGCCGCCCGCAGGAAAGGGCTTCCTCCGTTCCTCGTTCCGACTGTCTCAGAAGGACGGGCGTGATCAATCAACCGGCGCTTCTGTCGTGCTGGTCAAGCTCAAGGACATTGGATGACTTCCCCTGTCGACCTCGCCCGCGTCTCGCTTGCGGATGCGCCGCTGCTGGACCGGATCTGGCAGTTCTACGAACTGGAATCGTCCATATGGTCCGGGTGCGATCTCGATGAAACGGGGCGCTTTACGTCATTGTCCGATTTCCTGATGCGACTGGGAAATCCCGATTCCTTCGACTGGGCGTATCTGATTCGTCACAAGGGCCAGCTCGCGGGCCTCTTGCTGGTCGGTCGTCAGCACCTTCGCGGCCGCTCGATCCTGGAGTTTGCCGATCTGTACGTACTGCCAAGGTACCGCGGCAGGGGTATCGCGTCCGAGGTGCTCCGCCAGACGGTGCTGGCCTCGGACGAGCCCTGGCTGATCTGCGTTTTCCGAAAGGATCAGAAGGCACTGGCATTTTGGTGCCGAGCGTTCGAGCGCCTGCCATTCTCCTCGGTGCGAGAGGCCCTGCCATCCGAGGACCCGGAAATGCACGAGTTCATCGTCAACGAGGCGATTGGGCTCGGTTAACGGCCCAGGATACTGCTCGCGGCGCTGAGCTCGCAGGCTCGGATCCCGCTCCCACAACCAACGATGCCATAATCACAACCCCGCAAGTCAAACGACTTCGCGGGGTTTTTTACTGCCCGCTGCAGATCCCCCACCTCGCGCCCAATCCTCCACAACCGCAGTCCCGGCCTCCCGAACCCTCTTCCCCGCTTCGCCGTTGACAGCAATGCGCGCGCACTGCTTTCTCCCGTCCGATGAAGCGCATTCTCCTCGCAGTCGTCGCCCTGGCCGTGATCGCGGCCGGCGCCTGGTTTCTCTTCCTGCGCTCGAGCGGGATTCCGGTCTATGCCGTGGCGGTCGCCGCCACGCATCCGCATGATCCGACCGCCTTCACCGAGGGGCTCTTCTTCCAGGACGGCGCGCTTTACGAAGGCACCGGCGAGGTGGGCAGCTCCTATGTCCGCAAGGTCGATCCCGCGAGCGGCAAGGTGCTCCAGCAGGTCGAGCTGCCCGCCCCCTATTTCGGCGAGGGCATCATCGCGTTCGGCGACAAGCTCTATCAGGTCACTTGGCAGGACAAGACCGGCTTCACGTACAATCTCAAGGACTTCGCGCTCGGCGACACCTTCACCTACACGGGAGAAGGCTGGGGAATGACTCAGAACGGCAAGAACATCATCCTGTCGGACGGCACGCCGGTGCTGCGCTTCCTCGATCCCGGGACGATGCAGCCGGTATCGACGCTGAAGGTGACGGCCAATGGCTGCCCGGTGGAGAAGCTCAACGAGCTGGAATGGGTGGACGGCGAGATCTGGGCGAATATCTGGCAGACCAACCTGATCGCGCGCATCGACCCTGCCAGCGGCCAGGTGAAGAGCTTCCTCGACGTCAGCGCGCTCGGCCCGCGGAACCGCGATGTCGACGACGTGCCCAATGGCATAGCCTATGACGGCGCGACGAAACGTGTCTTCGTTACCGGCAAGCGCTGGCCGCAGCTCTACGAGGTCAAGCAGGGGGCTGCGATGAACAACAATGAGGAGGTGACGAAGCTGACGCGCTGCGCCCGTTAGGCGCGGCAAGGCTTTGCGACCAATCAGGACATGGCGTCGACAAAACCGGGCGCCCGCTCTTCCGCATCGTGATATGAGACGTGGATGGGGCTGAAGGACATGACGGGACTGCTGCGCAAGCGCGAAGTACGCGCGGCCACGCTGTTGGCGCTGGCCCTGTGGTCTGTGGCGATCGTGCTCTGGACGATGCCCGGACTGGCCGTGGGCGATCCCATGTCGTTCGGCCTGCTATTGCTACTTGCCAAGACCTTCGCCGTCGGCCTCGTCTTCTCCGGCCTGATCGCCGCGATATTGCTGCGGGTCGAGCGCTGGGACTTGCGGCCGCCGCTCCTCTCCGCCGCGGCCTTCACCGTGGCGCTTGCCCTGGCGCATGGTTGGCTGGACGCGATCTTCATCAACGACGCGCGCGCCGCCATCGGGCTCAAGGTCGCGCCGCTCTGGCGGCAGTTCGTGTTCGGCCTGATGCCGTTCATCCTCGTCTATGGCCTCTACGCCGCGGGCCTGGGGCTCGTATTCAGCAGCATGATCGCCCAGGAGCGCGAGCGCCAGCTCGCCGCGGCCCAGAGCGCGGCCCAGCAGGCCCAACTCGCCGCCCTGCGCTTCCAGCTCAATCCGCATTTCCTGTTCAACACCTTGAACGCCGTCTCCTCGCTGATCGTCACGCGCCGCAACGACGAGGCCGAGGGGATGATCGGCAAGCTGTCCGACTTCCTGCGCGCCAGCCTCGAGGCCGATCCGCAGCGTGAGGTCACGCTCGACGAGGAGTTCGCGATGCTCCAGTCCTATCTGGAGATCGAGGCGGTGCGCTTCCGCGATCGGCTGGATGCGGAGTTCGTCTGTCCCGTCGAGCTGCTGGACGCGCTGGTGCCCAGCTTCATCCTCCAGCCGCTGATCGAGAATGCAGTGAAATATGCGGTGGCGCCTTCGCGCCGCCCCGTCCGGATCGTGGTGCGTGCCACTGCTTCGGAGGAGAATACGCTGCGCCTGTGCGTGGAGGACGATGGGGGGCAGGCGTTCGGCGGTGCCCCCCGAAGCGGCACCGGGCTTGGGCTGGCAAATGTGCGCCGGCGGCTCGAGGCCTTTTACGGCATTGAGGGCGGCCTGGTCGCCACCGCGCGGGAGCGCGGCTTCGTCGCGTTGATGACGCTGCCGCTGCACCGCGCGCATAGAGCGGAGGCTGCGGAATGATGCGGGTGCTGTTGGTCGACGACGAGCCCTTGGCGCTGGACCGCCTGAAAGTGGGCTTCGACGCGATCGAGGATGTCGAGGTGGCGGGCACGGCGAGCGACGGCGTCGAGGCGGTGGAGAAGATCCGGGCGCTGGCGCCCGATCTGATCATCCTCGACATCCAGATGCCCGGCCGTAGCGGGATGGAGATCGCGCGCGCGCTGCGCCCCGAGGAATGCCGGCCGGAGGTGATCTTCGTCACTGCGTTCGACCGTTTCGCCACCGATGCCTTCGAAGTGGAGGCGGCGGACTATCTGCTGAAGCCGGTGGCGTTCGATCGCCTGCGCCTGGGCGTCGAGCGGGCCCGGCGCCGGCGCGCCCTGCGCGAGGCCGAGGGGCGGGTGGCCGAGCTGGGCGCGACGCTGGCGGCGCTGCGTGGCGATGCACGCGCCGTGCCGGCACCGGCGGCGGAATCACCCTATGACCAGGGCATATGGGTGCCTGGGCGCCAGGGCGCCGTGCTCGTGCCGGTCTCGATGATCGACTGGATCGAGGCGGCGCGCGACTATGTGCTGCTCAACACCTCGCTCAAGAGCCATATATTGCGCGCGCGCATGAACGATATCGAGCAGCGGCTCGACCCCGCGCTGATGCTGCGCATCCATCGCTCGCACATCGTCCGGATCGGCGCGGTGGTGGGCGTCGAGCGCCCGGGCAAGGGGGCCTTGCGCGTCGTGCTGTCGGATGGCGCGGTGCTGCAGGTGGGCCCCAATTACCAGGCCAATGTCGAGGCCGTGCTCAAGCTCTAGGCCCGGTCGGCGCGACGGGTAGGGGAGCCGGAGCGCGCCCGAACGCCGATCGGCCCCGGCCTTGCCGCAAGTGCGGCGCGCCTCGTCGCGAAGGAGGATCATGCGGCAGCGCGCCGGTCCATCCGCTCGGGATGACGCGAGGGAAAACGTTCTGGAGCCCGATCATGCCGAAGCTCAGGATTTGGGTGCTTGCCGCCGTCGTGCCGCTCGCCCTGGCCAACGGGCCGGCGGGTGACGATTTCGAGACGCTCGTCGCGGCGGAGCGGCGCTTCGCGGCCGACGCCGCGACACTGGGAATCACTCCGGCCTTCCGCGCGCATGTTTCGCCCGACGCACTGCTGATTTCGCCGGCTCCGCACCCGGCGGCGCCCGAGCTCGCCAAGCAGACGGACGCGCCAGGCGCCCGGCTGGAATGGCAGCCCGAGGCCGCAGGCATCGCCCGTTCGGGGGACCTGGGCTTCACCACCGGGCCCTATGTCATGCGGCGCGGCGACCGGGTGTCGCACGGCCAGTTCTTCACCATCTGGCGCCGGCGCGCCGGCGGCGATTGGCGGTGGCTGATCGATTCGGGCAACCCGCCCCTCGGCGCCGGCGCGGTCGCGATGCCCCTGCAGGTCGTGCGGCTGGGCAATGCCGCGGGGCCGGCGGGGAAGGGGGACCTTGCCGAGGTCGAGCGGCGTCTCGATGCCGATGTCTCGGCGCTGGCCGGGTTCCTGGCCGCCGACGGGCGCGTGCTGCGCGCGGGCGCGCCGCCGGCGATCGGCGAAGCGGGCGTCGCGCTGGCCGCGCGCGGGCCGAAAGGCGCCGGCAGGCATCTCGGCGGCGGGCGCTCCGCCGCGGGCGACCTTGCCTATAGCTATGGCCGGGTCGAGGAGGGCGGCCGCGTGCTCGTCGGTCACTATGTCCGTGTCTGGCATCACGAGGCCGCCGGCTGGCGGCTGCTCGTCGATCAGCTCGTGCCGCGGCCGCGCCAGCCCTGACCCGTCAGGCCGGCGAAGCGACCCAGCCGACCTTCGGATCGTCGAAGTTCACGACGTCGGCGAGCTCCCAGACATTCGCATAGCCATAGCCGACGAGATTGATGAAGGTCTGGATGTTGAGCGCGAGCGGCGCCGCCTTGAGCGGCACCGGCGCGCGATGGTTCGAGAAATTGTTGTTGCAGTAGATCAGGATCGGGCGATCCCGGTTCGGGCCGATCGCCGCCGCCAGCGATTCCGCGGTGAAATCGGTGAGCGGCAGGTTGACCGCGCCCGCGATATGGCCGCGCGCAAAGGCATCCTTCGAGCGGGCATCGAGCACCAGCGCGCCCTTCTCCCCCGCCTTTGCCTGAAAGCGCGCAAAGGGCAGGAGGCGCCCGGCCCGCAGCGTGCGCACGTCGCGCGTGAGCGTGGCGAAGGCGGCATAGTCGATCTGCGGATTGGCGGGCGGGTCCTGGGGGACGGCGAAGACGAGCGCGGCGGCGGCGAGCAGCATGAGGGATCTCCCAGGCGGGTTCGGAGAGGGAAGGATCGCGTTCCCCGGCTGACGCAGGGCTGAACGCGCCGCTCCCTCTCTCCTTTGGCACCTATCCCGCTGGGACAAGTACCCCTCCGTCATCCTCCATTGACGCCGCAGTTCCGGCTCCATCGCCTCCGCGAGCCGGAATGGATCCCCGCCTTCGCGGGGATGACGGTTATTGGGCACCCCTTGTCTCAGGGGGATAAGGGCCCTGCCCTTTGGAGAGAGGATAGGGGAGAGGGAGTAGGAAACAAAGTTGCGCGCGCGTCGCGCCGCGCTACACCTCATCTCCAAAGAGATAGGGGAGTAGCATGGCCAGCCTGTTCCGGTTGAAGCAGATCGTCGCGGAGGAAGACCGCGCGCCCGAGCATCGGCTCGCACGCACGCTTTCCTGGCCGCATCTCGTCGCGCTTGGCGTGGGGGCGATCGTGGGAACCGGCATCCTCACCCTGATCGGCGTCGGCGCGGACCGCGCCGGGCCGGCGGTGATCCTCTCCTTCGTCGTCGCGGGCGCGATCTGCGCCTGCGCCGCGCTGGCCTATGCCGAGATGGCGACGATGATCCCTGCCTCGGGCAGCGCCTATACCTATAGCTATGCCTCGCTCGGCGAGATCGTCGCCTGGGTGGTGGGGTGGAGCCTGCTCGCCGAATATACGCTGGTGGTCGCGACCGTTGCGGTCGGCTGGTCGGGCTATGCGACACCCTTCCTGACCGGATTGGGCGTGCCGGCGGAACTCACCCATGGCCCGCAGATGGCCGGCTGGCAGGTCGCGCATTGGGGCGTGAACGTACCGGCCCTGTTCGTCGTCTGGCTGGTGTCGGGCCTCCTCATCCTCGGCACGCGCGAAAGCGCGACGCTCAACGCGTTCCTGGTGGTGGTCAAGTTGGTCGCGCTCGCAGTGTTCGTCGCGGTGGCGCTTCCCTATTTCAATGCCGCCAATTTCGAACCCTTCGCGCCCTTCGGCTTCGCCAAGCATGTCAGCGAAGGCGGAGTCGAGCGCGGCGTGATGGCCGCGGCTGCGATCATCTTCTTCGCCTTTTACGGCTTCGATGCGATCTCCACCGCGGCGGAGGAGGCCAAGAATCCGGGGCGCGACCTTGCCATCGGCATCGTCGGCTCGATGGTGGCCTGTGTCGCGATCTACATGATCGTCGCCGTCGCCGCCGTGGGCGCGCTTTCCTATACCCGCTTCGCCGACAGTCCCGAACCGCTGGCGCTGATCCTGCGCGAGATCGGCCAGCCGGGCGTCGCCAAGTTCCTTGCGCTGAGCGCCATCATCGCGCTCCCCACCGTCATCCTCGGTTTCCTGTTCGGCCAGAGCCGCATCTTCTTCGTGATGGCGCGCGACGGGATGCTGCCGAAGAGCCTCGCCAAGGTCTCGCGGCGCGGCTCGCCGGTGCGCATCACCATCTTCACCGCCTGTGTGGTGAGCCTGTTCGCCGCCTTCCTGCCGATCGACGAGATCGCCGCGCTGGCCAATGCGGGCACGCTCACTGCCTTTGCCGCCGTCGGCCTCTGCCTGCTCGTCATGCGCCGCCGGGCGCCGGATGCGCCGCGCCCGTTCCGCACGCCCGCGGCCTGGCTGGTCGGCCTGGGGGCGATCTTCGGCTGCCTCTATCTGTTCGCCAACCTGCCTTCGAAGACGCAGATCTGGTTCGGCGCCTGGAACCTCTTGGGTTTGGTCGTCTACTTCGCCTATGCACGCCGCAATGCAGCAAAGGGGTAGATGATGGGCGGCTGGACGATCGGGATCATCGGCGGATCGGGGCTCTACGATGTCGAAGGCATCGAGGGCGGCGAATGGATCTCGACCGAGAGCCCCTGGGGCAAGCCTTCGGACGATTGCTTCGTCGGCCGGGTGGGGCATGTCCGCGTGGTGTTCCTGCCGCGCCACGGCCGCGGGCACCGCATCGCGCCGTCGGACCTGAACGTCCGCGCCAATATCGACGTGCTGAAGCGGCTGGGCGTGACCGATGTGCTCGCCATCTCCTCGGTCGGCAGCCTGGCCGAGGAGCGGGCACCGGGCACCTTCACCATCGCCGACCAGTTCATCGACCGGACCAAGGGCCGGCCCTCGAGCTTCTTCGGTGCGGGCATGGTCGCGCATGTCTCGATGGCCGATCCGGTGTGCCCGCGCCTCTCCGCGCTCGCCGCGGACGCTGCGCGGGCGGCGGGCGCCGTCACTCATGCCGGCGGCACCTATCTGGCGATGGAAGGTCCGCAATTCTCGACTCGTGCCGAGAGCAATCTCTATCGCGGCTGGGGCTGCCACATCATCGGCATGACCGGCATGCCCGAGGCCAAGCTCTGCCGCGAGGCCGAGCTGCCCTATGCGCTGGTCGGCATGGTCACCGACTATGATTGCTGGCGCGAGGGCGAGGAGGCGGTCGACGTCGCCACGGTGATCGCCCAGCTCGGCACCAATGCCGACAAGGCGCGCAAGCTGGTGATGCACCTGCTGAAGAACCTGCCCCAGGAGCGGCCGGCCTCGCCGATCGATACCTGTCTCGACTATGCGCTGATCACCGCGCCGAATGCGCGCGATCCGCACCTGCTGCGCAAGCTCGATGCGGTCGCCGGCCGCGCCCTCTCCAACTAAGGAAATCGCATGTCGTTTCTCGCTGCCCTTGCCCTGCTCGGCGCCCAGGAGGCGCCCGCACCCGATCGCTCGCAGGACATGGCCTGGCAGAGCCAGCAGATGCTCGCGCTGGCCAAGCTCAATGGCGCGGACGGCTGGCACAGCACGCCGGAGGGGCTGCGCTGGCGCCGCGTGAAGGGCGACGGCACGGGCAAGCACCCGAGCGTGGCCGACACGGTGACGCTCCATTATGCCGGCACCTTCATCGACGGCACCCAGTTCGACAGCTCCTATGACCGCGGCGCGCCGGCGACCTTTCCGCTCGGCATGCTGATCAAGGGCTGGCAGGTCGCGGTGCCGCTGATGGGCGTGGGCGACACGTTCGAAGTCGCGATCCCGGCCGACCTTGGTTATGGCTTCAAGGGCAAGGGGCCGATCCCCGGCGGCGCCACGCTGCTGTTCAAGATCGAACTGCTCGCCATTCCGGCGGCCGGCTGAGCAAGGCCATTCTCCCCGGGGCGACGCGCTCGCCTGGACAGGACATAAAAAAGGGGCGGTACCCGAAGGTACCGCCCCAATTTTTTGCGTGCCGGCGGTTTAGAACTTGAAGTTCGCGCCTGCCCGGAAGGTGCGGCCGATCAGGCCGGCCGAGTGCCACGAGGTCAGCGTGTTCACCTGGCTCGGATAGGCGGTGTTCGCGAACAGCGGCGCGCGCGCGTTCGTGACGTTGCCGACCAGGCCGAAGAAGCTGAACTGGTCGTTGACCTTCACCGTCAGATTCACGTCCGTATAGACGAAGCTCTTGATGTGGCAGAAGTCCGCATTGCCGGTGAGCGGCTTGTAGATGGCGGCGGTGGAGCACGAAATGTCGCCCTTGTCCGAGCTCGCCTGGTCAGCCGCGACGCCCTTCATTGCGCCGACGAAATAGGTCGTCGTGCTGAGCGAGAACTGGTCGTAGGTGAACGTGTTCTGCCAGTTGCCGCGCCAGCGCGGCGTGCCGCCGCCCGACGACAGACTCTCCGGACCCACGGTGCCGGCATAACGCTGCACCGCGCCGCCGTTCCCGGGATGGAGATCGTACTTCAGCGTCTCCTGCACATCGACCCGGCTCTCCCAACGGAAGTTCTCGGTGAACTTGATGCGCGCATCGGCCGTGAACTCGAGCCCGGCGATGACCATATAGGCCGTGTTCACATAAGGCGCGTTGACCACGAGCAAACGCGGCAGCGCGTTCGGCGCGAAGGGATCGGCCCCGTCGACCACGTTGCACGAATAGCCGGCACCGATCGCCGCGACCTTGGCGCAGCCCGCAGCGGCGGCAGCCGCGGCGGATGCGAAGGTCTGGCCCGCAACCGAGTAATAGGCGTTGATCGCGTCCGACGACAGCGGGCCGGTGACGATCAGGTTCGACTTCTTCACGTTGAAATAGTCGGCCGTGAAGCTCAGCCAGGGCGTCGGCTCGAAGATCGTGCCCAGAGTGAAGCTGCGCGAGGTCTCCGGCTTGATATCGGGGTTGCCGACATAGCCGCGGCCCAGGCTGTACGGTGCGGTGTACGCCGCGTTGGTCGCGTGCGCAGTGAGGAATGCCCCGGTCGGCGTATAGCCGACAAAGCCCGAATAGGAGCTGCGCGGATTGGATTCCGCGAAGGTCGGTGCGCGGAAGCCCTCCGAATAGGTGCCGCGGATCGCGAGCTGCTTGATCGGCTGGAACTTTGCTGTCGCCTTGGGCGAGAAGCGGCCCTCGCCGGTCGAATAGTGATCGTAGCGGCCGGACAGATCGATGTTGAGCGAATCCAGCACGGGCACGTCGACTTCGAAATAGCCGGCCCACACCGAGCGGTCACCATAGGCCTGCGCGGTCGAGAGACCGGGAATGTCCAGGTTCGGGTTGGCGCTGTTGTTGGTCAGCTTCTCCTTGCGATACTGGCCGCCGACGGCCATCCGCACATCGCCGCCCGGGAGCGTGAAGAGCGTGCGGCTGATCGACGCGTCCACCGTCAGCTCGCTCGAATTCGAGCGGGTGGTGATCGGCGGAGCCACCATGTTGCGGACCGCCGCGGTGTTGAGGCTCGGATTGACGAAATTGTACGCGCCGGTGTTGATCGCCTTGACCAGGCCGTTGAGATTGGCCCAGCCATATTGGGTGAGGTTCAGATCGGCGCGCGAGTAACCCGCCTCGACATTCCAGTTCCAGCTGTCACCGAAATTGCCGTGCAGGCCGCCGGTGATCCGGTACACTTCGTTGACGCGGTTGCTGCCCGCGGGGATGTCGCCGAACAGATAGTAGAGGCGCGCGGCGCCGGCGGCCGGATTGTTGGCGTAGGCGGCGGCATAGGGGTTGTTCGGGTTCAGCTGGCGATCCGCGGCGGTCGCGCAGTTGACGCCCGACGAGCAGATATAGACCGGCAGCACGATGCCCGGATTGGTCGTCGACGTCGACGGGGATCCACCGAATGCCTGGTTCTGACGGACCGCGCGCGGCGGCGAGATGATGTTGACGCGGCTATGCGCATAGCTGCCCGCGAGATAGCCCTCGACATTGTCGCCGAGGCGGAAGCTGGCGCGCGCGACGGCGTCGTAGCGCTCCTGCAGCGGCGTGATCTGGGCATATTCCCGGGTGAGGTCATGCCGGCAGGCGGTACCCACGCGCGTGCCGTTCTCCGAATAGGTCCCGTAGGCGCAATTCGCGAGCGGCGTCAGCGAAGTGAAGAGTGCCGGCGAAGTGGCGTTCGTCACCGAACCCGCGAGCGGGTTGTTGAGATCGGTCTGGGTCGTGCGCGTGACGACCGCATCGGTCGTCGGCGTGCCCAGCGTATCGTCGGCGCGGTTGTTGTCGTTGCCGCCGATCGAGCGAAGGTCGAGCGTGTCGAAGGGGAAACCACGCGAGGCTGCCGAGATGCGGCCGCCATATTCATAGTCGCCGCCGACATAGACGTTGAAGCCCTGCGTGTCATAGTCGCCGAAGCCGAAGAGGAGCTTCGCGCGATACTTCGCGCCGTCGCCCTTCTCGGTCGCGCCGCCTTCGACACCGGCCTCGAGGCCCTTCATGTGCTTGCGGGTGAGGATGTTGACCACGCCGCCGATCGCGTCCGCGCCGTACAGCGACGAGGCGCCGTCCTTGAGGACCTGCACCTGCTGGACGTTGACCATCGGGATGCTGTTGAGGTCGACATAGGAATTGTGGCCGTCGTCGCTCAGCGGGAAGTTGGTCGAGCGCAGGCCGTCGATCAGCACCAGGGTGGACGAAACGCCGAGGTTGCGCAGCGACACGGCGGCGCCGCCGGCCGAGAAGCCGCTGGTGAAGCCGTTACCGATCGAGCCGGCGCCGTCGGCGGAAGCCGAGCGGATCGCGTCGGTCACATTGGTGATGCCGGCGCGCTGCAGGTTCTCGGCGGTGATCACCGTCACCGGCAATGCGGTGTGGGTATCCGACTGGCGGAAGATGGTGCCGGTAACGACGATGTCGCCGTCGTTGGCCGGCGCATCCTGCTGCGGGGCGGTGGTTCCGGCGCTGGCCGGCGCGTCCTGCGCCAATGCGGGCGCGGCGAAAAGCGAGCCCGCCAGCACAAAGGCGGACAAGGCCGCTCCCGTGCGCAGGCGTGCGATCTGAGACTTGTTCATTATTATCCTCACTCTCCCTGGTCCTGCCCCAATGGCAGCCGGTGGAATCCCCCGAACCCTCGCCGCCCCCACCCCTGGGGCCTGTTGGCGAAGTTGCGGGAGGATTAGAGAGTGTCTGATCTGTGTAAAGCACCCAAGATTATTGCTGCTCTGTTTCTTCATTGTGTGTTTCTGAAATGCAACACATCCGAAATGGGGGCATCGTGCCGCTGCCGTTTCCGGGCCGTCCGGCGGGCGCGGCGCGACCCGAGCCGCCGGTCCGGGCATGAAAAAAGGGAGGGCGTCGCCGCCCTCCCTCGATGCTTTCCGGTCGCGCCGATCAGGCGGCGAGCTTGCGCAGCACGTACTGGAGGATGCCGCCGTTGAGGAAATATTCCAGCTCGTTGACGGTATCGATGCGGCAACGCGTGAGGAAGGTTTCCTTAGAGCCGTCCTCGCGGGTGAGCTCGACCTCGACATCCTGGCGCGGGCGCAGGCCCGCGACGTTCCGGATGGTGAAGGTGTCGCTGCCCGTGAGCTTCAGCGTCTCGCGAGTCACGCCCTCGGCGAACTGGAGCGGCAGGATGCCCATGCCGACCAGGTTCGAGCGGTGGATGCGCTCGAAGCTCTCGGTGATCACCGCGCGCACGCCGAGCAGGTTGGTGCCCTTCGCCGCCCAGTCGCGTGAGGAGCCGGTGCCATATTCCTTGCCCGCGACGATCACGAGCGGGGTGCCGGCGGCCTTGTGGCGCATCGCAGCGTCGTAGATCGGCATCACCTGGCCGCCAAAGCGGGTCATGCCGCCCTCGATGCCCGGGACCATCTCGTTCTTGATGCGGATGTTCGCGAAGGTGCCGCGCACCATGACCTCGTCATTGCCGCGGCGCGCGCCATAGCTGTTGAAGTCCTTCTTCGCGACCTGATGCTCCTGCAGGAAGGTGCCTGCGGGGCTATCGGCCTTGATCGAGCCGGCCGGCGAGATGTGGTCGGTGGTGATCGAGTCGCCCAGGATGGCGAGCGGCTTGGCCTCGACGATATCGGTGACCGGCGCCGGGGTCATGGTCATGCCCTCGAAATAGGGCGGGTTGTGGATATAGGTCGAGCCGGCGCGCCAGCCATAGGTGTCCGAGCCCTCGACGCTGATCTTCCGCCAGTGATCGTCGCCGGCATAGACATTGGCGTAGCGCGAGCGGAACATCGCATCGTCGATATTGGCGGCGATGAGGCCCTGGACCTCCTCGTTCGAGGGCCAGATGTCCTTGAGGAACACCGGGCCATCGGTGCCTTCGCCGATCGGCGTCTCGTACATGTCCTCGGTCACCGTGCCCTTGAGGGCATAGGCCACCACCAGCGGCGGCGAGGCGAGGAAGTTCGCCCGCACGTCCGGCGAGACGCGGCCCTCGAAGTTGCGGTTGCCCGACAGGACCGAGGCGGCGACGATGTCGTTGCCGTTGATCGCGTCCGAGATCGGCTGGGCGAGCGGGCCCGAATTGCCGATGCAGGTGGTGCAGCCATAGCCGACCAGGTTGAACCCGATCGCGTCGAGATCCTCGGTCAGGCCGGTCTTGTTGAGATAGTCGGTCACCACCTGCGAGCCCGGCGCGAGGCTGGTCTTCACCCAGGGCTTGCGGGTCAGGCCCTTCTCGCGCGCCTTGCGGGCGACCAGGCCGGCCGCGATCAGCACCGACGGGTTCGAGGTGTTGGTGCACGAGGTGATCGCCGCGATCACCACGTCGCCGTCGCCGATGTCATGGTCCTTGCCCTCGACCGGCACGCGCGCGGCGTGATCCTTCTTGTACACCTTGGTCAGGTCGCCGTTGAACACTTCATCGACGCTGTCGAGGCTGACCCGGTCCTGCGGGCGCTTCGGCCCGGCGAGCGACGGGCGCACGCTGCTCATGTCGAGCTCCAGCGTGTCGGTGAAGATCGGCTCGGGGCCGTTCACGTCGTGCCACATGCCCTGCGCCTTGGCATAGGCCTCGACCAGCGCGACCGTCTCGTCCGGGCGGCCGGTGAGGCGCATGTAATCGAGCGTCTTGTCGTCGATCGGGAAGAAGCCGCAGGTCGCGCCATATTCGGGCGCCATGTTGGCGATCGTCGCGCGGTCCGCCAGCGTCATCGCGTGCAGGCCCGGGCCGTAGAACTCGACGAAGCGGCCGACCACGCCCTTGGCACGCAGCATCTGGGTGACGGTGAGCACCAGGTCGGTCGCAGTGATGCCCTCGCCCAGCGCGCCGGTCAGCTTGAAGCCGACCACTTCGGGGATGAGCATCGACACCGGCTGGCCGAGCATCGCCGCCTCGGCCTCGATGCCGCCCACGCCCCAGCCGAGCACGCCGAGGCCGTTGACCATGGTGGTGTGGCTGTCGGTGCCGACAAGGGTGTCGGGATAGGCGATGTTCGCGCCGTCACCGGTCTTGGACGACCAGATCGACTGCGAGATATATTCGAGGTTCACCTGGTGGCAGATGCCGGTGCCCGGGGGAACGACCGAGAAGTTGTTCAGCGCCTTGGAACCCCATTTGAGGAACTCGTAGCGCTCGGCGTTGCGCTCATATTCGAGCGCGACATTGTCCTCGAACGCCTTGGGCGTGCCGAACTCGTCGACCATCACCGAGTGATCGATGACGAGGTGGACGGGAACCTGCGGGTTGATCTTCTGCGCGTCGCCGCCCAGCCTGGTGATCGCGTCGCGCATCGCCGCCAGGTCGACCACGCAGGGCACGCCGGTGAAGTCCTGCATCAGCACGCGGGCCGGGCGGTACTGGATCTCGCGGTTCGAGCGCGCGTCCTTCTGCCAGTCGACGATCGCCTGGGCGTCTTCGCGCGTGACGGTGGTGCCGTCCTCGAAGCGGAGCATGTTCTCGAGCAGCACCTTCATCGAGAAGGGCAGGCGGCTGATGTCGCCGAGCTTCTTCGCGGCCTTGGGCAGCGAGAAATAATCGTAGCTGGCGGTGCCGACGCTGAGCGTGTCGCGGGTGCCGAGAGTATCGTTGCCGATGGCGGTCATGGGGCGCGGGTTCCTTTCCCTGTCTGTCCGGTCCCGGGCGCTCGGGGGACGTGGCTCAATATAGGGCCGCGCGGGCGCACCGGAGTGCTGCGAATGCGAAGATTCGCGGGTGCCGCTAGCACGCGGGAGGGGCGGGGGGAAGGGGAGGGTTTCCCGCAATGCGCGAGCGTTCGAATGACTCTGATCGAACTTCTCAATGGTCCGGCACGGAAACCGGCGGCGAAACCCGGCGCACGATCGCATGATGCGGGAGGTGGCGCAGCGCGAGCCGGGCGAGCAGCAGGCCGATCCCGGCGGCGACCGCGATATGCTCGATCACGCGCAACTGGCCGAAGACGGCGTGGAGGCTGTGGCCAAGGGCATAGCCGACCAGCGTGAAGATCAGGCTCCACAGCAGCGAGGCGAGGGCGCTGAGCCAAGTATAGCGGATCACCGAAATACCGGTCATGCCCAGCGCCGTGGGGCCGATCATCCGCATGCCGAACATGAAATGGAGCGCGAAGGCGAGGCTTTGCGGGTGATGGGCGATCATCGCTTCGCTGCGGGCGAAGCCGGGGCGGGCCATGGCCTGGCGAACGAAGCGGACATGCGAAAGATAGCGGCCCATCAGGAAGAAGACCTGCGCCGAGGCGAAGGACATGGCCGCTCCGATCAGCACCACCGCGGGCAATGACATCATGCCCTGATGCGCGAGCACCCCGCCGGTGGCGACTGCCATCTCGCCCTGCAGCAGCGCCCCGATCAACAGCGCGACGACACCATATTGCGCGAGCAGCTCTTCCATCGGCCCGGTTCCCTTTGGATCAGGCTGGCGGGCATATCATATCGGGAGCCGGAGGGGGCAGGCGCGTTTCGGGCCGACGGGGCGCGGGCGCAGGCTCCGGCTCCGGCATGGGGTCGCGCGGGCACGTCGGCGTGCTGCGGATGCGAAGATCGCGGGTGCCGCCCGCCCGTGGGAAGGGCGGGGCGGGGCATGTGGATCTCGGCCGTGCCGCCCGAAAGCACGGTGACCGGCTATTGCGGCGCGCCGCTGACGGTCACGTTGGTGCGATTGCCCGCCTTGTCCAGCGCATAGGTGGCGGCGACGCCGTCATTGCTCCCCCCGGAATGGGCAACGCCGACCAGGCGCCCCAACGCGTCGTAGCTGTAGCTGGTCATCTCGGAGAGCTGCGTGAGGGCAACCGCATATCCGCCCGCATTGTCGCCGAAGCAGCAATCGTTGATGTTGGCATAGAGGGCGCCGGACGTCGCCGCCGTGAAGACATAGCTGTCCCCCATGACGAAATAGTCGCCATGGCCCTGGGGAGATGCCGTGAACGTCCCCAGCAGGGCGCCATAGAGCCGCTGCGGGCCGCCGATGCCATAGGCGGTCGGGCCGCTCGACGGATCATAGTCCAGGCCGTCGGGATAGAAGGCGGCATAGGGCGCGGCGAAGCTCGCGGTCGGCTTGCCGATCGGCGTGAAGGTCAGCCCCTGGCCGCCATTGCAGCCGGTGCAGAGGTTCGCGATGCCGCCGGCGGTGACGCGATAGGTCTTGCCGGCGACGACATTGCCCACGAATATGGGCGCAGGCGAAGTCGTGCCGACGCTGGCGACTTCCGTCAGGGTGACGGCATATCCGCCGGCATTGTCGCCGAAGCAGCAGTCGTTGATCTTCGCATAGAGCGCGCCCGACGCGCCTGCCACGAACATATGGGCCGCGCCCAGCACGAAATAATCGCCATGGCCCTGGGGAGATGCCGTGAACGTCCCCAGCAGGGCGCCATAGAGCCGCTGCGGGCCGCCGATGCCATAGGCGGTCGGGCCGCTCGACGGATCATAGTCCAGGCCGTTGGGATAGAAGGCGGCATAGGGCGGCGCGAAGGCGCTGGTCGGCCTGCCGTCCGGCGTGAAGTTGAGACCCTGGCCGCCATTGCAGCCGGTGCACAGATCGGCGCGGCCGCTCGCCGTCACGCGATAGGCCTTGCCGGCGACGACGTTGCCGATGAACGTCGGCGCCACCGACGCGGCGTTCACGGTTGCGGCCTGCGCCGGTCGACCCACGCCCAGCAGGAGCGCTACGGCTCCGATCGCCAGGAATAGCGCGTGCTTCATGCCCCCAATCACGATCTTCCCCCTTTGCATCCGCGCGGGATCACTCGGTCTTCGGCCGAACCGCTCGCCCCATGCCGGGTCCCTGCCCGCATGGGAGCAGGGGCTCGCGGCACCAGGTCGGGATATCTGCGGTGCGCCGGCCCCCGATTGCCCTTGGCGCAATTGATGGCCGACTTGCGCGCGAGGGGCAACCATTCAGGACGGGCCGGCGCCGGGTGCCGCCGCTCTCGCAGCGCGCCTGGAGGGAGTTTCATCGGAAAATAACGATGCGTTATTGACAGGCTTTCTTTGCATCGAATAAAGCCGATGGAATGGAAACCGAAGCGGCTCTCTCGATGCTGGCGGCGCTTGCGCACCCCACGCGCCTGTCCACCTTCCGGCTGCTGGTCCGGCACGAGCCCGGGGGGCTGTCGACCGGGGAGCTGGTGGCGGCGAGCGGCCTCACGCAGAGCACGTTCTCCACGCACCTCGCGGTCCTCGTCAAAGCCGGCCTGGTCGTGCCCGAGAAGCGCGGGCGCCAGCAGATCCAGCGCGTCAGCATCGCTGCGCTGCGCGGCCTGATGCTCTTCCTCGCCAAGGATTGCTGCCAGGGCAGCGCCGAATTGTGCGAGCCGCTGCTCGCCGAACTGACCTGCTGCTGAGGGGCCGGCCGTGACCGACATCATCCTGTACCACAATCCCGATTGCGGCACTTCGCGCAACACGCTCGCGATGATCCGCAACGCCGGCCTGGAGCCGCACGTCATCGAATATCTCAAGACGCCGCCGTCGCGCGCCATGCTGGTCCAGCTGATCGCGCGCGCCGGGATCACGCCGCGCCAGCTCCTGCGCGAGAAGGGCACGCCCTTTGCCGAGCTCGGCCTTGGCGATGCGGGGCTGGCGGACGCGGCGCTGATCGACGCGATGATGGCGCACCCGATCCTCATCAACCGGCCGCTGGTCGTCACGCCGCTGGGGGTGCGGCTGTGCCGCCCGTCCGAGACGGTCCTCGACATCCTGCCCGGGCCGCAACGCGGCGCCTTCGCCAAGGAGGATGGCGAGCAGGTCGTCGACGCGGCCGGCAACCGCCTTCCTCCCGCGTGAACCGCCGCGCGATCGCCGCCGAAGCGCTGGGCAGCTTCATGCTGTCCGCGACCGTGATCGGCTCCGGCATCATGGCCGAGCGTCTGGCGGGCGGGAATGCCGCCATCGCGCTGCTCGGCAACACGCTGGCGACGGCGGCGATGCTGTTCGTCCTCGTCACGATGCTGGCGCCGGTTTCCGGCGCGCATCTCAATCCCGCCGTGACTCTCGTCCTGCGCCTGCGCGGCCGGGTCCGGACCGATGCGGCGATCGCCTATGCCGCGGCGCAGCTGGCCGGCTGCGTCCTCGGCGCCTGGATCGCACACCTGATGTTCGACCTGCCGATCCTGCAACTGTCCGAAAGGATGCGCGGCGGCCCCGGCCAGCTGGCCGGCGAGGCGGTGGCGACCTTCGGGCTGGTCCTGACGATCCTGGGGACCGCGCGGCTGCGGCCCGGCAGCGTCCCGGCCGGCGTCGCGCTCTACATCGCCGCTGCCTATTGGTTCACCTCCTCCACCGGCTTCGCGAATCCCGCGATCACCATCGCCCGGTCGTTCAGCAACAGCTTCGCGGGCATCGCGCCGGCCGGCGTGCCCGGCTTCGTCGCCGCCCAGCTGGCAGGGGCGGTCGCTGCCTGGCTGGCGGGCGGCGTTTTCTTCCCCGATCGACGCGAGGAACGCTCATGAACCGTATCCGGGCATTGCCGGAACCCGATCATCTTCCGGCTCTGGACCGGGCCTTCGCGCCCGCGCGGCCCGCGCTGGGCCTTGGCGCCGCCGAGCCGCCGCCCCGCATCCTGCTGCTCTACGGGTCGCTGCGCGAGCGCTCCTTCTCCCGGCTCGCGATCGAGGAAGCCGCGCGCCTGCTCCGCTTCTTCGGCGCGGAGACCCGGATCTTCGACCCGTCCGACCTGCCGCTGCCCGATCAGGTCGCCGGGGACGATCATCCGGCCGTGCACGAGCTGCGCGCTCTGTCGCTATGGTCGGAGGGGCAGGTCTGGTGCAGCCCCGAGCGGCACGGCCAGATCAGCGGGATCATGAAGGCGCAGATCGATCATCTGCCGCTGGAGATGAAGGGCAGGCGCCCGACCCAGGGGCGCACGCTCGCGGTGATGCAGGTATCCGGCGGCTCGCAGTCGTTCAACGCGGTCAACACGCTTCGCCTGCTGGGCCGCTGGATGCGGATGTTCACCATCCCCAACCAGTCGTCGGTCGCCATGGCCTATCGGGAGTTCGACGATGCCGGGCGCATGAAGCCGTCGCGCTATTACGACCGGATCGTGGACGTGATGGAGGAGCTGGCGCGGATCACCGTCCTGATGCGCCCGCATGCGGACCGGCTGGTCGACCGATATTCGGAACGCAAGGCCGCGGGCATCCTGGCCGATCCGTCCGGCGACCGCGCGGATGCGGCGCTTGCCGATGGCGCATGACCCCGCTCAAGCCGCCCAGTCCCCGCGCGCCAGCCGATACACCGCGGTATCGCGCACATGGCCCGTCCAGGTGGTGAGGTCGGCCCCGCGCACCTCGACCAGTTCCGCGCCGAGCTTCTCGACGGCGCGGCGGGAGCGGGCGTTGCGGGTGTCGATGCGGAACTGGATCGCGGCATAGCCCCGCGCGAAGGCGCGCGCGATCATCAGCTGCTTCATCTCGGCGTTGAACGGCCCGCCGCGCACGCCCGGGGCGATATAGGTCGCGCCGATCTCGATCGCTTCGTCCGCGCCCGGCACCGGGATATAGCTGGTCATGCCGACCAGCCTCTCCGCGCCGCCGGGCTCCGTCGCCTGGCGGTCCAGCACCGCGAACATCGTCCAGCCCGGCATCGTGCGCAGGAGGCGCAGCGACGGGTCGAAATGCGCGCCGGCCATGCCGACCGGATAGATTTCCCAGATCTCCGGATCCTCCGCACAGGCCGCGCGCAGCGGCTCGACATGCGCGTCTCCGAACGGCGCCAGCCTGACGCGCGATCCCGCCATGGGCGTGCCCAGCATGGCCATGCTCTCCTCTCCCGCCGCCGGCCCGGAGGATCGGTGTCCCGGCGCACGGGCGCAGGCTTGGCGCGGATTGCAGCCCAATTGCGGCGCCTTCGCGGACGGTTGATGGCCGGGGTTGCGGCGCGCGCTACCCGATCGCCGCCGCCTGGTCGAGCAGGGCCGGCCAGTCGATCGCCAGGCAGGCGCCGATCGCCCGGCCCAGCGGGTCGTGCGGGTGCAGCCGGCCGCGGCTGAGCTCGCTGCTCATCGCCGTGCCGCCGCCATATTCCATCTTGAGCATCCGCAGGTCCGCCGCCGCCGCGCTGCCCGCATAGATCGCCGGGTCGAGCCCGAGCAGCCCGGCCGCCAGCGGCTTCACGCCCGGCCTGGCGCCGCGCCAGGCCAGCCGGGCCCTGGACTGGAGGCAGCGCACCCCGCGCGCCGTCCGATCGTGCGGCAGCTCGCAATTGGCGAAGCCGGGATTCAGCCACAGCTTCAGCCACACTGCCGGCTGATGGGAGCGGATGCGCGATCCGATCCGTTCGTTGCCGCCGGTATGGGGCTGGATCACGTTGAGCCGGAAGGTGATCGCGCCGCGCATGACCGGCCGGGCCTTCGGGCCGAATTCCGTGCCATAGCCCTCGATCAGCAGCTCCGGCTCGATGCTGGTGCCATGCGGGGCGCGGAACGGCGCCGAGGCCATCACCCGCTCGGCGAGGAAGGCCATGCGCCGCTCGAACAGCGCTTCCTCGTCCGGGCTGGACTGGCTGCGGGCGATGTCGGCCTTGTACGGGCCCGGCGCCGTCCAGCCGGGAACCTCGAGCCCGGGATAGGCGGCCATCGCCGATGCCGGGGCGAGATAGGGCGTGCGCCAATAGACGCCGAGATAGGCGGCATAGTCCCTGGTGGTGCCCGCCATCGGGCTGTCCCAGCCGGCATCGGGGAAGAGCGGCGGCCGGAAGCGGCGATGGCCCGGCATGTTGGGCTCGAGCGCGACCGACCCGGGGGGCGGCGCGACGCCCGCCGACAGCGCCACCGCATTGGGCGGGATCGGGGAGCGCACGGGATGCTCGCGCAGCCCCTGCGGCGGTGCCACCGGGGTGAGGCCCGCGTCCTGGACGAGGAGCAGCAGCGCGGCGGGAAGGGCGAGGACCTTCATTGCGCGCGCGGTGCTCCCGGGCTGTTCAGCCGGTCGACCAGGGCGCGCCAGTCCGGCAGGAAGCTGGCGGCGATCAGCCGGCCATAGATAGTGTCGGGCGAAAGCGAGCCCTGATGCGCCAGGCGTGCCTCGGCCGGGTTGCTGGCACCGGGCTCGACGGTGAGGATCTGGATGTCGGTCTTCGGCCGGGCGGGATCGAAGAAGCGGGGGTTCTCCACTTGCCTGCCGCCGCCGCCACGGAATTCCGAGACATGGGTCGGCCGGTCCCCGGCGACGACCAGTGCCGCGAAATCGGGCAGGAACGCCACCTGGGTGCCGTGGTAGCGGCCCCAGGCCGGCCCGCCGCGCAGCGGAATGTTGGAGGTGATGGCGATGCCCGCATTGTGCCCCTGTTCCGGCACGTGCCAGCGGCCGTCGCTGCCCTGCTTTGCCCCGGGGGTGGCGAGATGCAGGGCAGGTGCCCCGATCACCAGGCGGAAGCTGTAGACCTCGACGCCGGCAATGTCCTTGCGGCGCGTCATCCACACCGAGCCGCGCAGCGCCATGCCCTGGGCACGCTGGAGCGCGGGCATCTTGAGCACCGCCTGGTACAGCGCGTCGGCCTGGGCGAGCAGCGTGTCGACCGCGGCCTTGGGCAGGCCGGGGTCCGCGAACACCGCCGCGCGGGAGAGCCGCGGTGCCACCGCTCCCGCCGCGGTGCGGGATTCGCCCGCCGCGCCGCGCACTTTCGCCTGCGGCCACGCGCGCCAGAAGTCGATGAGGTAATGATAGGCGAAGCGCAGGTTGGTGCCGGGCAGATAGGGGCTCTTGGGGCCGGCCCCGGCGGGCAGGTTGCTGCCCTTGATGATCGGCAGCAGCCGCGATTCGACGGCGGGCGAATCATAGTCGCCCTTTTCGTAGAAGGGCGTGCCGTCCTCCACTCGGAGCAGGCGCGTGGTCTCGACGGGCCGATCCTCCGGCGCGCGGAGCTCCCAGCGGCCATAGGGATCATAGGTGGCACCGGTCTGCGGCCGGTCGGGGATCGTCGCGGGAATCTGGGCGCGGCCCGGGGGCACCCATCCCGTTGCCGTCGCCAGTATCGCCGCTGCCACGACAAGACGCATGCATCCCTCCATCGAGCGATGCGGAAAGGCCGGGACGGCGGGACGGGCAATCGGGGTGCGACGGACCTCGCGCATGGCGCGACCGGGCCGGCCGGTTAGGGCGCGGGCCGAAGCCCGCGCCCACCGATGGAGACCGCCGGTGGGCGCCGGCAGCCCGCCAGACCCCCGCGTTGCCACGAGCGCCGTGCGACGTGAGGGGGCCGGTGCCGCGGCCGCCCAAGTCCCTTGATCCGTCCCGGCTATTGGCCGGCGGGCCGCCGTCCTCAAGCGGCACGTTGCTCATTTTGGCGGAACCGCGGGCCGAGGCTCAGTCGAACGCCACCGGCGCGGGGCGGCCGGCGAGATAGGCGCGGGCGGGATCGTGGAGCGGGAAACCGTTTACACCCAGGCGCGCGAGCAGGAGCCGGACGGTGGAGAAGCTCCGGACGCTGGTCGCGATCGATTCGGGGCGGTTGAGCCAGGCTTCGGAAACGAGGAGCTTCTTCTTGCCCACCCGCTCGACGCGGCCATCCTCGAGCAGGTGGGCGAGGCGGCGGCGCACCGTTGCCTCGGGCAGGCCGAGCGCGCGGGCCACCGCGCTGGCGCGAACCGGCATGCGCAGCGACGGCGGCGGCTCCTTGCGGCCATCAGCATAGTGCCAGGACAGCTCGCGATCGGCGTTGAGCAGGCGCGAATTGGCGGCATAGATGGTCGAGAACAGCACCAGTTCCAGCCAGTCGCGATGCGTGCGCCGGTTGGTGTCGACCACCGCGAGCATCAGGTCGATCGCGGCCTGGACCCCGGCGGCGTGGTGATAGGGGCGGACGGTGCCCACTTCGGGCATCGGCACCCCGGCGCGTGCCATGTCGGCGACGAAGCGGACGGCGGCGTCATGGACGAGCGTGAGGAATTCGGTGAGCGCGGGCGAGCGCAGCTCGGCGGGGCTGGCCAGGACGCCGTCCGCCCGGCGTTCGCACCAGCCGGCATCGACCAGCGCGTGCACGTGCCGGCGCACCGTCTCATAGGGGCGGGACAGCGACATGGCGAGCGAATGGGCGGAGACGGTGGGGGCCAGCCCCTCACGCGTGCCGAAGGGATAGGTGTCGCGCGTGATCACCGCGAAGATCGTCACCCGGTCGAGATCGCCGTCGAACAGGCGGATCGCGCGCGCCAGCACCGTCGTCTGCAGCTCGGCGAGCAAGCGGGTCATGAGCCGGATCGGCGGGGGATCGGGAGGCAGGCGGATCGACATGCTCTATGCCGATACTCGCCGCTGCGGGCGCCGGCAGCTAGCCCGGCGAGGCCGTATTTCGCCAATTTGAGTAGCAGGAAACCGCAGATTCCCGGGGAAAATCCGCCGAAACCGTCCAATCGGGTAACCATGTTCGGCCAGGCACGGCTTAGGCCGACTCTTGCCCGCGCGGGCGCGGCGCGGGACAAGCGCGGCAAAGAAGGAGGGGAGCCGCATGAAATCCTGGATCGCCGCGACGCTGCTCGCGCTCGGCATGGCCGCCCGGCCGGCGGCGGCGCAGACCGCGCCGGTACCGCCCGAACGGCCGGCCTGCCGCGAAGTGGGCGACCTGCCCTTCCTCGTCATCGATGCCGGCAGCACGGCGCGGCTGGGCGCGATCGGGCTCGACCGCGCGGCGATCTTCGCACAGATGCGCGAGACTTCGATCCCCGAGACGATGGGCTGCTGGGCGATGCCGGTGGGCAATTTCGACAGCCAGCTCGTCTCGGTCGGCATGGCGCAGTGGAATTTCGGGACGGGAAGCCTGCAGCCCCTGCTCCAGGCGTGGAAGCGGGCGCAGGGCGGCGGGTTCCGCCGCGCGCGCAGGGCGCTGATGCCGGTCCATGGCAAGACGATCTTCTCGCACGCCTGTCTGGCGGTGCCGGTGAAGTCCAAATGCCGCGAGAAGATCCTGGCGGCGCATGGGCCGGACGGGAAGCTCGATCCCATCCTGTGGGGCGAGTTCAACGCCCTGTTCGAGAGCGACGCGATGCTGCAGGTGCAGCTCGACACCTATCTCGCGCTGCTCGAGGCGGTGCGGCAGGACCTGTTGCGGGTGTTTCCCGAGGGGCCGATCACCCTGCGCAAGGTGCGCTGGGCGGTGGATACCAAGGTGCAGCAGGGCGGCTTCCCGCTCGACGAGGACCTAGCGCGGCTGCGGCGCAAGCTGGCGGCGATGCCGGAGGGCGAGCGCTGGGACCGGCTCGGCGCGATCTTCGCCTGGTATGGGGCGCTGTCGCGCTCGATCGACCAGGACGGCGTGCAGCGCGACTGGGCCTGGAATCTCGATCGCTGGGGCTGCCTGCTCGACCGGCGGCGGATCGATCCGGAGCAGTATGAGATGCTCCATTTGACCTTCCTGCGGAGCCGCACCGCGATCGGCAATTCGGGGCGCTGGCAGGCGCTGACCTTCGAGCGGCGGGCCAAGATCATCCTCGGGGTCGGCAGCGTCTCGGGCAAGGCGGACGGAGAATGTTTGCGCTGACCCCTTGGAACCGGCGGCGCGGCCATCCATTACGTGACGGGAACATTTATCCGGAGTGCAGGGCGATGCGTGGTTTGCTGGTGACGGCGGGATTGTTGGCGGTGGCGGGCTGCGCGAGCCCGCAGAAGGACGCGCGCTACATGGCCGGCCATGCCCGCGCCCAGGCGGACCTCAAGATGGCCGACGGCACCGATGTCGGCAAGGCGATCGCCGAGGAAGTCGACGGCTCGATCCGCGTGATGGTGGAAGTGCACGGCCTGACCAAGGGCGTGCACGGCACCCATGTCCACACCGTGGGCAAGTGCGAGGGGCCGGACTTCGCCAGCGCCGGCGGCCATTGGAACCCGACCGCGCATCAGCACGGCAAGGACAATCCGATGGGTCCGCATGCCGGCGACATGCCCAATCTCTCGGTGGGCGAGGACGGCCGCGATCGCACGATCTTCGTGCTGCCCGGCGGCACCTATGCGGGGCTGATGGACGAGGACGGCGCGGCGCTCGTCGTCCATGCCAATGCCGACGACTACAAGACCGATCCCTCGGGCAATTCGGGCGGGCGCATCGCCTGCGGCGTCTTCCACGCGATGTGAGGCGGGGCGCGGCGGGGAAGCTTCCATGACGTCGGTGCTGTTCGTGTGCCTGGGCAATATCTGCCGTTCCCCGCTTGCCGAAGGCGCGCTGCGGGCGGCGGCGGAACGCGCGGGGCTGGACATCGCGGCGGATTCGGCGGGGACCGGCGACTGGCATGTCGGCGCGCCGCCCGATCGCCGCGCCCAGGCGGCGGCGCGGCGCCACGGAGTCGACATCTCCGGCCTTCGGGCGCGGCAGGTGCGGCCGGAGGATTTCTATCGCTTCGACCATGTGCTGGCGCTCGACGACCGGAATCTGCGAGACCTCGCCGCGACCGCGCCGGCAGATGCGACCGCCGAACTGGGGCTGCTGATGGATCTCGTGCCTGGGCGCGAAGGCAGTTCGGTCGCCGATCCCTATTTCGGGACGGACCGCGACTTCGACACGACCTGGGCGGAGGTGAGCGCGGCCGCCGAGGCGCTGGTGGCGCGGCTGGGGCGGTCCGGCTAGGGCACCCCGCTGGCGGACATGTGCTCGCCGGATCTCATACGTTATCGTCAACGGATCATGCGGCGTGCAGCAGATCCGGGAACCGTCGTCTGGGACTATCGAGATCCCGTTTGGGCAGGCGCCCAACCTGCAGAGGACCAGCGCGTGCCACCACGGAAGCCGAGGGACATCGGCTAAGCTGTATCCAGTGCGGGTTGAATCGTGTGATCCGCGATCCGCGTCTTCATGCGCGAGCCGGAAGTGGCGATGATGGCCGGTCGAGCACGAGAAACGAGCCGACAGCAACCGCCTCGAATTGCGTTGTTAACAACCGATCCGTCGCTGCCTGCTTGCGGGCACTCGGAGGGCCGGTAAGCTCGATGATATCGAGGCGCTGACGCGCAGGTGATGGAGAGTCTGATTGAGAGGGTGCCTACGCATTGCCGCCCCGATCATCGCTTTGCTCGCGTTGGCAATATATTGCGCCTTGCCGCACCCCATTCACGATCAGACGCAATTGAAGGTGATCGCGGCCGAATCCCGGCGTCTGATGGCGGCTTATCCGCTCGCCCCCGCGGCGCAGCGCGCCGACGTCCCGAAAGGCAAATGGCCGCCTGCCATCGCGAAGTTGGAGCCATATTCCGTGACCGTCCGCCACGGGATGGTAGATATCACGACAAAGCCGTTCTTCGACGGTGGCTGGGGCTATGGCTTCGCTTTGAACAAGCAGGATCTGACGATGCTCGTCGATTGCTGGTCGGAACTGGGGCACGACATATACTGGCACGGCCCCTGCTGATCGACGATGCCGTAGAGCGCCTTGAGACCTCGATCGGATATTTTGCCGCGAGAGACCGTGTTTTCAGAACATTCCACGCGGGCTTCGCCGGCTCCGAGTGCCCGTTGCAGGGGACGGAAAGCCTGACCGCGTGCGTCCTTGCCGGCGCAGTCGCTGCCCGGCTGAACGAAGCTGCCAGGACGGCTCGGTCCTTCCCGGAACTAGGTGCGGCTCCGTTCGATACCGACACCACTCGATCGGCCTTCGATCATGCCCTGGCCTGAAGCGGGGCGCGGAGTAGCGCTCTCCAGGGTCAGCCGGACGATCGGCCGGGCAGAATGCATCCCCGCAACGGACGGCACCGGCGGCCATCAGCGCGCCGGCCGGCCCCGCACCGCCGCGACGCCCTGCAGGATATTGTCGACCACGAATTGCGGCGCTTCGTGCGGCAGGCCGTGGCCCGCGCGTTCGGCAATGTTCTGATGCGCGTTGGTCGACAGGGTCAGGAATTCGCGCTGCATCTGCTGGGTGGCGTCCTCCAATTTGACGGCGATCGGTTCCGACAAGCCGGGGACCATGCGGAAGCGCGGGCTGTGGGTCGCGACGATCACCGGCTTGCTCCCAAGCGACCTGAGCAGATGCGCCTGTGCGGCGCTGGCGCGCATGTCGAGCCGCTCCTCGTTTCTGGCCGGATCCGCCTGCACGCTCATGAGGAAGGCCCGCGCTTCGGTCACGGCCTTTTCCTCGCCCGGTGCCGGTGCGGGCAGCTGCGCCAGCCATTTCGAGAACTGGTCGGGATGCGTCGTCGACACCAGCACCAACCCCGCCGTGTCGGCCGGGTATTGCGCCGCGAACACCTGGGAGTGGAGCCCGCCGATCGAATGGCCGACGAGCAGATAGGGCCCCTTCTCGCCCGCGGCCGACAATGCGGCATGCAAGTCGCGGGCGGCATCCCGGCTGGAGCGCGGCCCCGCGGGCGCCGGATCGCTCCCGCCCAGCCCGGCGCGATCGTACAGGCAGGTGCGCGCGACCGGTGCCACTTGGTCCGCGATGCCCCGCCAGCCCGGATCCTCGGCCGGCGCGGTTCCCATGCCGGCGTCGATCACCACCGTCGGCCCGCCGCTGCCTTTGCAGGTCAGGCGGATCGACCGTCCGCCGACATCGAAGCGGCCGTCGACCGGCTTCTCCTGGCCTGCCGCAATCGTGGCGGAAGCGAGGATGGCTACGCAGGACATGAGCTTGGCAATGAGCATGGTGTGCATATCCGCCTCCCGGTCGAAGGGGAGGATGTAAGCATGGATCACCCACCGCTCACAATGCCGGCCGTTCGGACGCGTTGACCCGGGCCGGGGCGTGACCCTAGGGACGGCATCCCCCGATGCGGGAGGATGGCGAGAGGCGCGCGATGCAAGGGACTGCGACAGGATTTCCCCTCGGTGTCGCGATCGGCGTGATATTCGGGGCGCTGATCGGCAACATGGCGATCGGCATATTGCTCGGGCTCGCCCTGGGCTTCGGGATCGTGAAGCTGCCGGGGAAGCGCAGCGGATCCTAGATGGCGAACCCGATCGGGGTTCTGACTTCCCGCGTCATCCTGGCGATCGGCGCGATATCGCTGGCGGCGTCTTTTCCCGGCGGACGCAGCATGTATAAACCATGGCCGGGGCGGGCGCGCATGGGGAGCATGGATGGCTGAAGCCGATGCCGCCTGGCCCAGCCACGGCGGAGAAACAGGGGAGAGGCTGCGGGCATCGGACTTGGCGGTGCCGGAACTCGGCCCGGTCGCGGGCTGGCCGCGCGAACTGAAGGTCGCGATCGACCTGATGCTCGCTTCGCCGCAGCGGGCCTTCGTCACCTGGGGCCCGGACTATCTGTTCTTCTACAACGACCGCATCCTCGACGCCTATCGCGACGAGGATCGGCGGATCTTCGGCCGCTCCTATCGCGAGAGCTGGCCGGCGGTGTGGGAAGAGGTGGGCACCCATTTCGAGCGGGCGTTCGCCGGCGAGCCGGTGCTCCGCCCCGGCCTGCACGTGCAGACCACGCGCGGCGGCGGCGAGAAGATCGACATCCATGTCGACCTGGCGCTGACGCCGATCCGCGACGCGGCGGGCAAGGTGGTGGGCATCTTCGGCACCAGCGCCGATCGGACCGAGCATTTCCACATGGCGGCGCGCGAGCGCGACGTGCGCGAGGCGCTGGAGGAGAAATCGCGCACGCTGGAAGTGGTCAACCAGGCGGGCACCGCGATCACCGGCGAGCGCGACAGCGCGCGCGTGGCGCAGACCGCGGTGGATGCGGGCGTGGCGCTGATCGGCGCGCAGTTCGGCGCCTTCTTCTACAACAGCACCGACGAGACCGAGGGCGAGCGCTACATGCTCTACGCGCTGTCCGGAGCGCCGCGCTCGGTGTTCGACAAGTTCCCGATGCCGCGGATCACCCGATTGTTCGAGCCGACCTTTGCCGGCACGGGCATCATCCGCGTCGACGACGTTACCGCGGATCCCCGCTACGGCCGGAACGCGCCGTTCAAGGGCATGCCCGAGGGGCATCTGCCCGTGCGCTCCTATCTGGCCGTGCCGGTGCGCACCCCGGCGGGGGACGTGATCGGCGGCCTGCTCTATGGCCATCCCGAGCCCGGCCGGTTCAGCGCCGCGGCCGAGGCGAGCCTGGTTAGCCTGGCCGGCCAGGCGGCACTGGCGATGGACAATGCCCGGCTGTTCGAGGCAGTGGCGCGCGAGCTGACGCGCCGCGCCGTTGCCGAGGAGGAGCTGCACGCGCTCAACGAGCGGCTGGAGACGCGCATTACCGAGGCGGTGACCGAGCGCGAGGCGGCGTTCGCCGCGCTCCAGCAGGCGCAGAAGATGGAGACGATCGGCAAGCTTACCGGCGGCGTGGCGCATGACTTCAACAATCTGCTCCAGGTGATCTCGGGCAATCTCCAGCTCCTCGCGCGCGACGTGCAGGGCAATGACAAGGCCGAGCGGCGCGTGGCGAACGCGCTGGCGGGGGTGCAGCGCGGATCGAAGCTGGCCAGCCAGCTGCTCGCCTTCGGCCGGCGTCAGCCGCTCGAGCCGCGCGTGCTCAACATCGGCCGGTTCCTGGGCGGCATGGAGGACATGCTGCGCCGCGCGCTGGGCGAGGCGATCGCGATCGAGGTGATCACTTCCGGCGGCCTGTGGAATTGCCAGGCCGACCCGACCCAGCTGGAGAATGCGATCCTCAACCTCGCGATCAACGCGCGCGACGCGATGGCGGGCACCGGCAAGCTGACGATCGAGGCGGCGAACGCCTCGCTCGACGATGCCTATACCAGCGGGCTGGATGACGTGCCGCCGGGCCAATATGTGATGCTGGCGGTGACCGACACCGGCACCGGCATCGATCCGAAGCTGATCGAGCAGGTGTTCGAGCCCTTCTTCTCCACCAAGCCCGAGGGGCAGGGATCGGGGCTGGGGCTCTCGATGGTCTATGGCTTCGTCAAGCAGTCCGGCGGCCATGTGAAGATCTATTCCGAGCTCGGCCACGGCACCACGCTGAAGCTCTATCTGCCGCGCGTGCGCGGGCGCGAGGAATTGGTGGTCACCTCGCCCGAGACCGTGACGATGCGCGGCGGCAACGAGACGATCCTGGTGGCCGAGGACGATCCGGACGTGCAGGCGACGGTGGTCGAGCTGCTGACCGACCTGGGCTATATCGTGCTGCGGGCCAACGACGCGCAGAGCGCGCTGAGCGTGATCGAGAGCGGCGTGGCGATCGACCTGCTGTTCACCGACGTGGTGATGCCGGGGGCGCTGAAGAGCCCGGAGCTGGCGCGGCTGGCGCGGGCGCGGCTACCCGAGCTCATGGTGCTCTTCACTTCGGGCTATACCGAGAACGCCATCGTGCACGACGGGCGGCTGGACGTGGGCGTGGAGCTGCTCTCCAAACCCTATACCCGCGAGCAGCTGGCGCGAAAGGTGCGCGCGGTGCTGGAGGGGAAGAAGCGCAGTTAGGACCCATATTCTCCCCTCCCTTCCAGGGAGGGGTGTCAGGCCTGGAGCGGATAGCGTTCCACTGCCTCGTAGCGCGCGCCTTCATGGCCGAGATGGCTTTCGAACAGGTAGAAATGGTCGAGCGCGAAGGATGGGCTGGCGAGGCCGGCATGCGCCTCGACGAAGCGCTCGGCCGCTTCGGCGGGAGCGTTCATCCGCGCCAGGGTGATGTGGGGGAGATAGGCCCGGCGCTCCGGCGGCTGGCCGGCGCGGACCAGCGCCTGGTCGATCTTGCGGTGGAGCCCGGCAAGCCCTTCGCGCGGGCGGATGCCGGCCCAGAGCGCGTTGATCCGGCCGCGGCTGTCGAACGTGCCGACACCCTCCAGCGCGACCGCGAGCGGCGGCCAGCGCACCGAGGAAAGCGCGAGCGCCGCGTCCTCGGCGGCGCGCTCGTCGACCTCGCCGATGAAGCGCAGGGTGATGTGGAGCTGGCCGTCGTCCTGCCAGCGCGCGCCGGGAATGCCGCCCATCAGCGCGCGCAACTGGGCGCGGATCGGGGCGGGCGGACGCAGGCCGACGAACAGGCGAAGCATGGCCGTGGCACTAGCGCGCCCGGTTTTGCTTGAAAACACCCGGCGCGGGGGCGATATTCACGGATACCGGCAGGTGCCGGGCAAAGGAGTTTTGAAATGGCTGACTGGTCGGATCCCCGGACGGGCGCGCCCTATGTGACCGCCGGCGCCGGCGCGGATGCGCGCGACGCGGGGCTCAGGTCGTACATGCTGTCCGTCTACAACTATATGGCCTCGGGCGTGCTGCTGACCGGCATCGTCGCGCTGCTCTTCGCCAAGAGCGGGGCGATCGCGGTGCTGTTCACCGAGCAGGCGAACGGCGCCGTCTCCCCCTCGCTGCTCGGCTGGATCGTGATGCTCGCGCCGCTCGGTATCGTGCTGGTGATGAGCTTCGGCCAGATGCGCCTCTCCACCCCGGCGATGCAGGCGCTGTACTGGGTCTATGCCACGGTGATGGGCCTCTCGCTCTCGACGATCTTCCTGCGCTACACCGATACCTCGATCGCGCAGGTGTTCTTCGCGACGGCGGCCGGCTTCGCGGGCCTCAGCCTGTGGGGCTACACCACCAAGCGTGACCTGTCGGGCATGGGCACCTTCCTGATCATGGGCCTGGTGGGCCTGATCGTCGCTTCGATCATCAACCTGTTCCTGCAGTCGGGGCCGCTGAGCCTGGCGCTCAGCGTGATCGGCGTGCTGCTGTTCGCGGGCCTCACCGCCTATGACACGCAGAAGATCAAGAGCATGTATTTCTACGTCCAGGGCAGCGACATGCGTGGCAAGGCCGTGGTGCTGGGCGCGCTGACGCTCTACCTCGACTTCATCAACATGTTCCTGTTCCTGCTGCGCCTGTTCGGCAGCCAGCGGAACTGATCCGGGGCGCCGCGCTGAGCGCGGCACCGCGAGATTCCGGGAAATGCGGCCCGGCGGGGAAACTCGCCGGGCCGTTTTCTTTTGCGCCTGGGCGAAGGCAGGTGCGGGAACGCGAATCGCAGGGCGTTCGTTACAGCCCGGCAACGCTCAGGAGAGTGAGTCATGGACGCGAACCCGATCGACCCGGCGCTGGACCCCCTGTCGGCGGTACCGGGCCCGAATGAGGAAACCAAGCGCACGGCCGCCCGATCGGCCGATGCCGGCACCGACGAATCGATCGCCGAGCGGCTGGCGCGCAACCCCGAGAGCAAGGAAGCGCGGCTCGACCGGGCGCTCGACGAATCGATGGATGCGTCGGATCCGCCCGCCTCGACCCAGCCGGTGCACAGCCATCGCGGCGGCGATCTTCCCGAAAGCTCGGGCTATGATCCGAGGAAGGAGGCCAGGCTGGCCCAGGGCGACGGCAAGGGCGTGATCGGCCGGATCCTGGCGAAGATCGGCCTCGGCTAAGGCCGGCAATGGCGGCCCCGCCCGCCGTGCCCGCGACGGGCTGGCGCGCCAACCTCGTCATCTATGCGGCGCTCGCCGCCAATCTCGGGATCGCGGCCGCCAAGTTCGTGGCGGCCGCGATCACCGCATCTTCCTCGATGCTAACCGAGGGTGTGCACAGCCTGGTCGACACGGGCAACCAGGGGCTGCTGCTCTATGGCCAGTATCGGGCGAAGCGCCTGCCCGACCGGGATCATCCCTTCGGCTATGGCCGCGAGCTTTATTTCTGGGCGTTCATCGTCGCCATCCTGATCTTCGGGCTGGGCGCCGGCGTCTCGATCTACGAGGGCTGGCGGCACATCGCCGCGCCCGAGCCGTTGCGCGATCCCCTGGTCAATTATGTCGTGCTCGCCATCGCCTTCGTGCTGGAAGGGGCGAGCTGGTGGGTCGCGATGCGCGCGTTCGCGGCGCGCAAGGGCGACCTCGGCTGGTGGCAGGCGATCAGGGAATCGAAGGATCCTTCCGGCTTCATCGTGCTGTTCGAGGATTCGGCGGCGCTGGCCGGGCTGGCTGTGGCGGCGGCCGGCGTGTGGGCAAGCCATCACTGGGACGATCCGCGGATCGACGGCTGGGCCTCGATCGCGATCGGCGTGATCCTGGCCGCGGTGGCGACGCTGCTGGCGCGCGAATCCAAGGGACTGTTGATCGGCGAGCGCGCCAATCTCGACATGGTGGCGCGGATCCGCGCGCTGCTCGAGGCGGAGCCGTGCATCACCCATGTCAACCATGTCCGCACCATCCACACCGCGCCCGACCGCATCTTCGTGGCGATCAGTGCCGATTTCGCCGACACGCTGCCGATGGGCGAGGCGGAGACGCTGATTGAGCGGCTCGAACAGCGGCTGAAGGCGCAGGAGCCCAAGCTCAGCTCGATCTATATCCGGCCCGAGAAGCGCGAGGATGCGGTGGACGCGCTGGCGATGGGATGAGCCCGGGCTATTCCGATTCCTCTCGTCATCCCCGGGGATGACGAGAGAGGGGATATCCAAGTCTCCAGCTTGAGCCATATCGACATTTGCAATGAAGGAGTCGAGTTCGTCGCGTCACTCTGTCACTCTGTCACTCCGTCACTCCGTCACTCCGGCCTCGTGCCGGGGTGACTGATATGGGGTGAAGTAGAAATCCCTGCCGATTCTCCTAGATGCGCCCGCAATCGCTCGGCGGCCTTTCCCCGGCGAAGCGCGCGTCGATCCAGTCGAGCGTGGTCCTGGCGGCGCCGGCGTCGCGCGCGGCGGCGCCATGGTCGCCGCCTGGCAGCGAGATGTAGCGTAGCGGCGCGCCGGTGCGGCAGCGCTGGCGGGCAAAGGCGAGCGTCACTGCCGGCGCGACCACGGTGTCGGCGGTCCCCTGCGCGATCAACAGGGGGCCGGGCACCGCGCCGGGCGCGACGCTGTTGGCGCGGGCGATGCCGGCCCAGGGCGGGGTGCTGCCCATGTCCTTGCTGCGCAGCGCGCCCCGGATCGCTGCGATGCCAAGGATCGTGCCGAGCCGCGGCTTCTTGCCGAGCTCGACGCAATTGTTGCGCGCCAGGCGCGTGGCGACCCCGGCATTGGTCTTGTTGAACAGGCTGGAGAGCGGATGGCCGAAATGCTGCGACCAGCTATAGGCCGCATAGGCTGCCAGCATCGCGCGGACATTGGCATCACTGCCCGAGCGGAGATTGGCGGCGAGATCGGTGGGCGGCGCGGCGGCGGCAGTGCCGAGCAGGCGCAGCTCGGGTGCGTAGCGCGCGGTCTCCGCGGCAGTCCACAGCGCCGCATGACCGCCCTGCGATTCGCCCCAGACCGCGAAATCGGCGCCGGCCCGGGCCTCGCGCAGCGACCGGGCGGCGCGCACCGCGTCGAGCACCGCGCGCGCGGTGTCGATGCCGACCAGATAGGGATGGGCCATGGGCGAGCCGAGCCCGGGATAATCGGGCGCGACCACCAGATAGCCGCGCGCGATCATCTCGGCGAGCGCGGGCGTCGCCTGCCAGAAATCGGCGCTCAGCGACGGCGCGCATCGCTCGACCACGCCCCAGGTGCCGTGCGTCCAGGCGATCACCCGGCGCGGCGCCGGCGATGGCACGCGATCGCGCGGGGCGACGATCATGCCGGTGACGCGGATCGCGCGGCCCTGCGCGTCGCTGGTCCAATAGGCGATACGCCAGCTGCGCATCGCCTCCGTCCCGCCGGAAACCGGTTCGGCGGAGATCAGCGTGCCGGGAGACTCCGCCGGCCTTTGGGCAGGCCCCTGGGCGAGCGCCGTGGCGGGCAGGGCGATGAGGAACAATATGGCGGACAAGAGGGTGCGCAGCATGACGAGCCTCCTTCGACGCGCCGCTTATCCCAGATCGAGGGCCTTGCCTCAACCGGTGCCGGCCGGGCGGTCAGGCGCGCATGCCCGCTTCCGTCACGATCCATTCCCGGAACGCGAGCATCGCCGGGCTGGGCGTGCGCGACTGGAGCCAGGTGAGCCAGTAGCGGCCGGTCGAGACTTCGAGCAGGAAGGGGCGGACGAGGCGGCCTTCGTCCAGATGGCGGGAAAGCATCGCCGGCGGGGCGAGGGCGACGCCCATACCCTGGATCGCCGCCTCGGCCATCGCCAGCGAGCTGTCGAACACCGGGCCGCGCAGCGGCGGCGGCGCGATGCCGGCCTGGGCGAGCCAGCGCGGCCATTCGTCGGCGCGGTAGGAGCGCAGCAACGGCAGGCCGAGCAGGTCCGCGGGTGTGGCGAGGCGCGCGGCCAGCGCGGGCGTGCAGAGCGGCGTGAGCGGCGTCTCGACCAGCGGCACCGCTTCGGTGCCGTGCCAGGCGCCGGCGCCGAAGCGAATCGCATAGTCGAGCCCTTCGCCGGCCAGGTCGACGCGGTTGTTGTTGGTGAACAGGCGCAGGTCGATGCGCGGATGCGCGGCATGGAAGGCGGGGAGGCGGGGAAGCAGCCAGCCGGTGGCGAAGGTGCCCACCGCGGCGACGGAGAGCAGCTGCGCGGCGGTGCCGCTGGCGATGCTCTCGACCAGTTCGGCGATGCGATCGAAGCTGTCCCCCAGCGCCGGGAGCAGCGCCAGCCCCTCGTCGGTGAGCGCAAGCCCGCGCGGCAGGCGGCGGAAGAGCTGGGTGCCGAGGCGCTGCTCCAGCCCCTTCACCTGATGGCTGATCGCGGCTTGCGTGACGCACAGCTCGATCGCGGCGCGAGTGAAGCTCAGATGCCGGGCCGACGCCTCGAAGGCGCGCAGGGCATTGAGGGGCAGGTGGGGGCGGACCATCGGGCACGGAGCATAAGTTCAGCTAATGCCCGACGCCAGATGGCGCGGCGGCTCGCGCTCTGCCCGCCGGTGCCGCGGGCGCTATTCCCAGCCTTGCTCAGTCCGGGCCGCGGCGGGGAGCTTCTCGAAGCGTTGCAGCGTGGGATCGAGATAGTCCCAGGGCTGCGCCGCCGCCGTCCACAGCGCGACGCGGGGCGCGAAGCGTTCGGGCGCGTCGAGCGTGGCGGGGCTGACGATGAACAGCTCGGGAATGTCGGGGAAGGTCATGTAGACCGGCGCCCCGCAGGTGCCGCAAAAGGCCCGGCTCTTGCGGGTGCCCTGCTCGCCGGTCGTCTCCCAGCGGTTGGGCGTGCCGGTGGTGCGGACATCGGCGCCGAAGAAAGTGAGGTGCGAGCTGTGGCCGGTGCCGCTGGCAAGCTGGCACTGGCGGCACTGGCAATGGTTCATGTCGACCGGCTCGCCGGCGACTTCATAGCCGATCGCGCCGCACGCGCAGCGGCCGGTATAGGGCGGGCTTCCGGACATGGTGGGCTCCTTCCTCGATCGCGGCTCAGCAGCCGGCCTCGGCCGCGACCGTACCGACCTGCTTCACCACCTTTTCCCAGCCATGGCGCATATTGGTGAACGCGGTCTCGTTGCGTGGCAGCTCGAAGCCCGAATGGGTGAGGCGCAGCAGCGTGCCGCCCGCCACCGCCGCGAGATCGAAGGTGACCACGGTGTCGAGCCGCGAGCCATAGCCCTGGTTCGCGGCATGGCCGCCGGCCCAGCTATAGGCGAAGCGGGTGTTGGGGGTGACGGTGAGCACCTCGCACCGGATCGTGCCGTCCCATTCGCCGGCGGGGGTGGTCTGATAGGTGAAGCGATTGCCCACCACCGGCTCGAAGCCCCTGGGCTCCATCAGCCAGCGTCCCATCAGCGCGCCGCTGGTCAACGCCTTCCAGATCACTTCCGGCGCATGGGGAAGCAGTTCCTCGACGAGGATCTGCCGGGTGACGGTATCGGCTTCGGTCATGGGTCGATTTCCTTGAGCAGGCTGCGGAGGTCGGAGAAGCGATCGCGCCAGAACAGGTCATAGTGCCGCATCCAGTCGAACAGCGGATCGAGGCCGTCGGGCCGCGCGCTGTAGAAGACCTGGCGCCCCTGCGGACGCTCGGCGACCAGCCCGGCCTGTTTCAGCGATTTCAGATGCTGCGAGATCGCCCCCTGGGTGACGCCGCTGCCGCGCGTGAGCTCGGCCACGCTGATCTGGTCGCTGCGCACGATCCGCTCGAACACCGATCGCCGGGTGGGATCGGCGAGCGCGCGCATCACGGTGTCGAGGGGAGCGGTCTGGAGCATGGCGAATCGATTAGCATTCGCTAATGCATTAGTCAATGCTAATTGATCAACGCCGTGGCCGGCCGGTCCGATCGGTGCATCATCGCGGGTGGCTTTCATGGCGGCGACCCGCTAGGCTGCGGCCATCGCTGGCAGTTCCGTTCGTAGGCGCCAGCGGCTGAGAGACCTCCGTGCTCCCGCTTACGCAAGGGGAGCAGCGCATTGGGTCTCGACATGCCGCCGAAGGATCCGGCTGGAGAAGATGCCGCCAAGCCGGTGCGCACCACTGGCTTCCGGCGCAAGTTCACCGAAGCGCGGCTCTCGCCCGACGGGATGGAGCGGCAGGGCCGCGTCGTCCGGATCGCGTTCGAGGCACTGGGGCGCGAGGGCGCCACTGCCTTTCTCAACGGCCCTGACGATGGGTTGGGCGGCCGCCCCCTCGACCTTGCCATAGCAAGCGCCGAGGGATTGGCGGCCGTCGAACAGGCGATCGCCGCTCGCCGCGGGACGCGGTGAAGCGCGGCGCGGCGCGCGGTGCCGTCGCCGTCGTCAGCCCCGAACTGATCCGTGCGTATGCGACGCTGCTGCGGGGTTCGCATTTCCTGGGGCTCGGCCTGGGCGGGCCCGGTGCGGCGCCGCGCGCGATCGAGGGTCGCTATCGGGCGAAAGTGATCGGTAACGGACTGCGCGAGCTCGACCGCTTCCTCAATCTGCTGGTGGGCGAAACGGCGCGTTGCCGCGGCATCGCCCTGCCCGGGGGCGAGCGCAACACCGCGAACAAGCTCGCCCGGCTGCGCCATGCGCTTCGCGTGCCCGATCCGGACCATGCCCGGCTGATGGCGCTGGGGCGTTCGCGCAACTGCCTGTTCCATTGCGCGGGCACGGTGCGGCGCGGCGACCGCAACGGCGAAGGGGTGATGACCACGGGCTGGCACGGCGAGGGCGGGGGCCTGCGGCGTGTCCCCGTCGGCGCGGAGCTTGTCCTGTCCCCTGCCGAGCTTTCCGAAATCTGCCTTTTCTATCGCGACATCGCCGATCGCCTGCTCGCCGAGGCGCGCGGCTCAACGAATGGACGTTCATGAACCCGAGCAACCCGCACCATTATGCCATCCGGATCGAAGCGGCCGACATCGATGCGCTGGGGCATGTGAACAACGCGATCTACCTGCGCTGGGTGCAGGCTGCGGTGGTCGATCATTGGGAGCGGCTGGCCCCGCCCGAAGCGGTGGCGGCGCATCGCTGGGTCGCCGTGCGGCACGACATCACCTATCGCAAGCCCGCCTTCCTCGCCGATGCGCTGATCGCCACGGTGGTGCTGGAGTGCGTGCGGCGTGAGAGCGCGTTCTACGACACGGTGATCCGTCGCGGCACCGAGACGCTGGCCGAAGTGAAGTCGCGCTGGTGCTGCCTCGACGCCACCACGCTTCAGCCCGCGCGGCTGGCGGCGAGCACGGTGGCCTGTTTCCTGCCGCCGGCCGAGATGGCCATCGCTTCCTAGGTTGGGGACTCATATTCTTCGTTCGTCACCCCGGCCTTGCGCCGGGGGCCCGCTATCCCGCCAGCGCAGGAAGCAGCGGGATCCCGGTTCAGGGCCGGGATGACGGCGGGAAATCAGATACTTGCTTGGTTCTCAACCCAGGGCCAAGACTCGATCAACAGACACCGTCATCCCCGCGCAGGCGGGGATCCAGGGCCAGGAGTGGAGCAGGAGCGGCGAGTCCGGTCTTCTTCCGGAGGGCGTGCGCGTGGTGGCGTCGCTATTCCACGGGATGACGGTGGTATGTCCCCAGCCCGGTTTGACGGCCCGCCTTTGCCTCCCTGCGCCAGAGTGCTTTGACTTCGGGCCGTTATACCTATAGGGGGTATAGGTATGGCGCATCTCTCCCATGGTAACGACGCGCTGCTGGCGCGGGTTCGCCGGATCGGCGGGCAGGTCGGCGCGGTCGAGCGGGCGATGCAGGGCGGCGCGGACTGCGCCGAGATCCTGCAGCTCGTCGCGGCGGTGCGCGGGGCAGTCAACGGGCTGCTCGACGAGATCATTGCCGACCATCTCCAGGCGCATGTCGCACATCCCGATCTCAGCGACGCCGAGCGCGCGCGCGGGGCCGAGGACCTGCTGGCGGTGATCCGCCGTTACTCCAAATAGGATTCCCCATGGCGACCCTGCCCGAAATCGATGCGCTGGCGCACGACCACGTCTTCCTCGGCGCCGCGCACGACGCGAATGCGCGGCGGACCCTGTGGGTGGTCTGGCTCACCGCGGTGATGATGGTGGGCGAGATCGCCGCCGGCTATTGGACCGGATCGATGGCGCTGCTCGCCGATGGTTTCCACATGGCGACGCACGCCGGCGCGCTGGCCGTCGCGGCGGCGGCCTATGCCTATGCGCGGCGGCACGCGCATAGCGCCGCCTACAGCTTCGGGACGGGCAAGGTGGGCGACCTGGCCGGCTTTGCCTCGGCGATGGTGCTCGGGCTGATCGCGCTGGGGATCGGCGTGGAATCGGTGCTGCGGCTGTTCGAGCCGATCAAGGTGGCGTTCGGCGAGGCGACGATCGTGGCGGTGCTGGGGCTGGCGGTGAACCTGATCAGCGCGGCGCTGCTCTCGGGCGGGCACCATCACGGCCATGCGCATCATCATGATCATCACCACGACCCCGACCATCACCACGACCATCACCGCGGCCACGACAACAATCTGCGCTCGGCCTATATGCACGTCCTGGCCGATGCGCTGACTTCGGTGCTGGCGATCGCGGCGCTGCTGGCCGGGCGCTATCTTGGCTGGGCCTGGATGGATCCGGCGATGGGGATCGTCGGCGCGGTGGTGATCGCGCGCTGGTCGTGGACGCTGATGCGCGATACCGCCGCAGTGCTGCTCGACCGGACCGACGATGCCGTCGCGGCGGAGGTGCGCGCGCTGGTGGAGGCGGGGGGCGATGCCCGGATCACCGACCTGCACGTGTGGCGCGTGGGCCCCGAGGCGCGCGCGGCGATCGTGAGCGTGGTGGGCGCCGATGCGGAAGCGGTCCGCGCCCGGCTGGCGCCGGTGCACGAACTGGCGCACCTCACCGTGGAGTGCCGCTGACGCCGCACCCGGCGCATGGCCGGGCGCGGCGCGCGGGCCCTCAGTCGATGGCCTCGATGCCCTGGGCCTCGAGCTGTTCGATTGCCGCCTTCATGTGCTGCACCTGCGCGGGCGAATGGCCCTGCCACTCGGCGACTTCACCGACCACGCGAAGCGGCGCGCGCGAGCGGTAGGACAGGGTGGGGTTGCCGGGGAATTTCTGGTCGGTGAGATTGGGATCGTCGACGATCCCGCCGGTCGGCTCGACGATGTAGATCCGCTCGCGCCCCGGGCCCCGGGCCAGCTCGGCGCCCCAGATCGCCGCGTCGAGCGTGCCGGTGAGATAGACCCAGGACGCACTCTTCCGCGCGCCATAGTTGGAGGCATGGCCGGCGGCGATCAGGTCGCCGGGGCGCAGGTCCGCGCGGGTGCCGTGATAATAGGTCATGTGGTGCTGCTCCCTCGTCTGCGAATCGAGGGCAGCCTCATGGAACAAGGACCCCGGCTTGCCGCAAGCCCGGTTCCGGGTTAGACAATGATAGTGGGAAGAGGCCGTGGCGAATCGCCGGCATCCCCCAGCTCCCTCCATCGCGCGGACGCAGGTGCTCAATCGCGGCGGTTGAACCACCACCAGGCAAGACCCGCCGGCCCCCCGTAGCAGAGGCCGAGATCGACATGCTCGATCGCCCATGGCCGATAGGTGCCGAAGAACAGCAGGCGATCGATCGCATGATAAGCGAGCTTGCCGGCCAGGGCGCCGCACAGTGCCGCGACCCGCCCCATCCAGGCGCGGCCGCGCCAGCGGTGGAACAGGCGGGCCGCGGGAATGCCGAAGACGAGCAGGCCCAGCGCGACGAAGGGGAGCGCGATCAGTCCGTAGATCGCCAGCATCAGGACCATCGCTCCTGCGTCCGGCCAGTCGGGGCCATTCGGTTCCGACGACCAGGCGAGCAAGCACTGAAGCGCGATGCCAGCATAGGCGCCGGTCAGCGCGGCGCTCAGGAATGCGGGCAGGCGGCGCGGGTGCGCCGGCCTGTATGCGTTCGGATCGGCCATGCCGGCGGGGAGGCCTATTTCTTCAGGACATCCAGTGCCGCTGCGGTCATCGCCTCGGTGGCGGTGCCGATCACGGCTTCGGCGTCGGGCGCCCAATAGGGACTGTGGAGCGAGGGGAGGGGCTTCTTGCCATTGTCGGACGCCGCCCATTTGTCCGCCGGCACGCCACCCACCCAGAAGATCAGGCTCTGGATCGACTGGTCGGCGAGCCAGTAGCGGCTGAAATCCTCGCCGCCCATCACGGCCTTGGTCTCCACCACCCGGTCCTTGCCGAAGCGTGCCGTCCACAGGGCCCTCATCCGGTCCGACAGCGGCTGGGTGTTGAAGGTGGCGGGCGTGAAATTGTCGCGGACCTTGACCTCGGGCATGCGGTCCTCGGGGATCCCTGCTGCAATTGCCTCGCCCTTCGCGATCCGGGCGATGCCGTCGAGCAGCAGCTTGCGGACCTCCGGCTTGAAGCTGCGCACGGTGAGCAGCATCGTCACGTCGCTGCCGATGATGTTGTGCGTCGAGCCGCCCTTGATCATGCCGACGGTGACGACCGCGGCCTCCTGCGGGTCGACTTCGCGGCTGACCAGCGTCTGGAGCGACGTGACGATGCGCGCGGCGAGGACGATCGGGTCGCGGGTGGTCTGCGGATAGGCGCCATGGCCGCCGACGCCCTTTACGAGCACATCGACCGAGTCCACGTTTGCCAGGGCATAGCCCGGCGTCACGCCGATCTGGCCGGCGGGCTGGCTGGCGCTGTCGTGGAAGGCGAGCGCGACCTGCGGCTTGGGGAAGCGCGTGAACAGCCCGTCCTCGATCATCGCCCGGGCACCCATGCCGCGCTCCTCGGCGGGCTGGGCGATCATCACGACGGTGCCGTGCCACTTCGCCTTCATCGCGGCGAGGTTGCGCAGCGTGCCGATCCAGCTCGCCATATGGGTGTCATGGCCGCAGGCATGCATCACGCCGGTCTCGATCCCCTCGTCATTGGTGGCACGCACCGTGGAGGCGAAGGGCAGGCCGGTGGCCTCGGTGACGGGCAGGCCGTCCATGTCGGCGCGGATCAGCACGACCGGGCCAGGGCCGTTCTCGAGCACCGCGACCACCCCGGTGCCGCCCACTTTCTCGGTGACCTTGAAGCCGGCCTTGCGCGCTTCCTCGGCGAGCTTGGCGGCGGTCTTCACTTCGTGGAGGCTGAGTTCGGGACTGGCGTGGAAGTCGCGATAGAATTCCATGAGCTGGGGCAGCGCGGCCCTGGTCGCGTCGTGCACCGGATCGGCGGCGGAGGGCGTGGAGAAGCTCATCGCTGTTGCGAGAAGGAGGTATCGAAGCATAAAGTTCCCCGCTGCATGGAGGCGCGAATGTTGCGTGGGGATGCCGGGCTGTCAAACCTCTCGCGCCGCGCGCTGCTCGCCGGCACCGTGCTGCTGGCGCTGCCGGCCCGGGCGGCCGAGGATTTCGCGATCGACTGGCAGGGTGGCGCGCGAACGCCGGCGATCGCGGCATCGCTCGCCGCGCAGATCGCGCTGGTGAAGGCGCTGTGGGTGTCGGACGCGGCGCGGGATTTCTTCGCGGCACAGGTGATCACGGTGGACCTGCAGCCGGGCACCAGGACGCGGGCGGGTCCGCGCGGCGTGTTCTTCGCGCGCGAGACGCAGCCGGCGGAGAATCCGGTGCTGCTCCACGAGCTGATCCATCGCTGGCAGCTGCTCCGGATGCCGGGCGGGCGGCAGAATCCGGACGTGCTGCGCTTCTACCGCGAGGCCCAGGCGAGCGGGCGCTGGCCGGCCCAGGCCTATATGCTGACCAACCCGTTCGAATTCTTCGCGATGACGGCGAGCGTGGTCCTCCACGGCACCGCCGCGCGCCCGCCCTTCCGGCGCGAGAATGTGAAGGCGAAGGCGCCGGAACTCTACGCATTCATCGTGAAGGAGTTCGGGCTGGTGGTTTAGGGGAAGCGGGGGCGAATCCTTGGATAGTCGCTTGCGGCCAGGCCCCCTCCACCACGCGCTGCGCGCGCGGTCCCCCTCCCCCGCTTCGCGAGGCAGGAATTGAAGGGGGCGGTATCGAGTTGTATCCAAATTCCTCCCTCGCTCGCAGAGCGGGGGAGGGGGACCGCCGGCGTAGCGGTGGTGGAGGGGGAAGCACCGATGGAGCTGAAGGGAGGCCCTGGCGGCAAGCGCGGTGCGCGCAAGCGGCGCCGCGAGATGAGCTTTCCGGAGGTCCTGCTCTGGCAGGAACTGCGCAAGGAGCCCGGCGGCTGGTATTATCGCCGGGAGCACCCTGCGGGGCCGTATTTCCTCGATTTCTACTGCGCCAAGGCGAAACTGTGCGTCGAGGTGGACGGCGAAGCCCATGCCCCGGGGCGATCGACCGGAGCGGGATGCCCGGCGAGATGCTTGGCTGGCCGGGCACGGGGTCAGGGTGCTGCGGGTCCCCGCGGCAGAAGTGCTGTGCGATCTCGATGCCGTGTTGCGGCATATTCTCGACGTGATTGCCGGGACATAGCTCCTCCCCCGTTTCGCAAGGGAAGACCTTTCACCCCGCCGGTACCAGCTCGATCACATCCAGCTTAGATTCGAACCCCGGATAGGGCAGGACCAGCCGCCAGCGCCGCTCGCCGATGCGCTCGATATAGCCGATCATGTCGCGCGTCTGATCGACGCCGTAGCGCAAGGGAGCGGTCTCGTCGCCCAGGACCATCACGCCGATGAACATCGGACGCGCATCGGTGTTGGTGTAGATCAGCCCGTCGGGGCGCTGCGCGCCGTCGAGGCGGGCGAAATGCGTCTCCCGGCCCTGCACGGTGATCTGGCACCGGCCGGCGGGATAGGCCGCGAAATAGGGTGTGAGCGGCTGCTGCGAGCCGAGCTTGAAGGTGCGGCAGCGATATTCGCCCGCGGGCGGCATCGCGGCGCCCAGCGCGCGATCGGGATCGAACAGGTCCGGCTCCGCCGCGATCGCCGCCGGCGCCGCCGCCTTGGCCGGCGCGAGCGCGTCGTCCCAGGCGCGGCGCCAGTTGCGGATGCGATCGGCATCGTCCTCGGTCATCACCTTGCGCCAGCTCCAGCCGGCGGGCGGGCGCGTGGCGGTGGCGTCGCGATAGACATTGCAGCCGGTGAGCCCGAGCGCGAGCAGCGCGGCGGCGGCGATCCCCTTCATTCTTCCAAGCCCCTTCCTCAGGCCGCGGTCCAGCCGCCGTCGATCGAATAATTGGCGCCGGTGATCTGCGCCGCCTCGTCCCGGCACAGGAAAAGCACCAGCGCGGCCACCTGCTCCGGCTGGACGAACTCCTTGGTCGGCTGCGCATCGAGCAGCACGTCGTTGATCACCTGCTCGCGCGTCATGCCGCGAGTCTTCATCGTGTCGGGAATCTGGTTCTCGACCAGCGGGGTCCAGACATAGCCCGGGGAGACGCAGTTCACCGTGATGCCGCTGGTCGCCACTTCGAGCGCGATCGTCTTGGTGAGGCCGGCGATGGCGTGCTTGGCCATCACGTACGCGCTCTTGTTGGGGCTGGCGACCAGGCTGTGGGCCGAGGCGGTGGAGATGATCCGGCCCCATTTCTGCGCCTTCATGAACGGCACCGCGGCGCGCGTCATGTGCCAGGCCGAGGACATGTTGATCGCGATGATCGCGTCATATTTGTCGATCGGGAAATCCTCGATCGGCGAGACGTGCTGGATGCCGGCGTTGTTGATGACGATGTGCGGTCCGCCGAGCGCGTCATGGCAGCGCTGGACCATTGCCGCGATCTGATCGGGCTTGGTCATGTCGGCGGCGTCGTAGAGCGCCTTGGCGCCGCTCGTCGCCTCGAGCGCGGCGCGCTCCTTCTCGATCGCGGCGGCATCGCCGAAGCCGTTGATCATCACGCTCGCACCCTCGGCCGCCAGCGCCTTGGCATAGGCGAGGCCGATGCCCGAGGTGGAGCCGGTGATGATCGCGGACTTGCCCTTGAGGAACATGGAAACCTCCTAACGCTGCGTCAGATCGAAGGCGGCGGTGTTGCCGTCGAGGATGTTCTGGGCGACGAGCCGGGCATTGGCCATGGTCTCCGCCACGGCCATGCGGCCGGCCTGCCAATGCTCGTGCATCGAGCGCGCCGAGAATTCGAAGTCGCGCGCGCCGCCTTCCCAGGCATTGGCGCGGTAGATCAGATGGACGAGGCTGACCGGATATTCGGTGACCCGGGCGCGGACCGCTTGCACCTCGGGATCGTCCAGCAGCTCGGGCGGCAGCTTGTTCAGCAGGCGGCAGACCATCTGGCGCTCCTGGCGCAGCCGCATCCGCTCGTCCGAGACGGCCCGGGTGCGGCTGGAGAAGCGAATCTCCTTCTCGCGCGCCAGCACGTCGGTGATCGTGCGCGGCAGCTCGTCGGCGGCGGGGAACAGGTCGACCTGGAAGATCAGCGTCTCGGCATCCTGCCGGTCGAGGACATGGGTGAGCGGCGTGTTCGAGACGAGGCCGCCGTCCCAATACCAGCAGCCGTCGATCTCCACCGGCGGCAGGCCGGGCGGCAGTGCCCCCGACGCCATGATGTGGCGCGCGTCGAGCCGTTCGTCGCGCGTGTCGAAATAGCGGAAATTGCCGCTCTTGATGTCGACTGCGCCGACCGAGAGGCGCACGGGCCCCTTGTTGAGCAGCTCCCAGTCGACCAGCCGGTCGAGCGTCTCGCGCAGCGGCGCGGTGTCGTAGAAGCTCAGCGCCTCGGGCGTGCCCGGGACGGCGAAGCCGGGCGGCAGCAGGCGGGGGCGGAAGAAGCCGGGCACGCCGCCCAGCATGACCATGCCCGCCGCCCATTCGTGGCTCAGCTCGCGCGTGGCGTCGTTCATCGGCAGCGAGAAATCGGGGAGGGCGGCGGTGGCGTCTTCCCAGAAGGTGCGGATCGCGGCGATACGCTTCCCGGGCGGATTGCCGGCGAACAGGGCGGCATTGACCGCGCCGATCGAGATGCCGGCAACCCAGTCGATCTCGATGCCGGCGCCCTGCAGCTCGTCGATCACGCCCGCCTGATAGGCGCCGAGCGCGCCGCCGCCCTGCAGCACCAGCGCTACCGTGTCCGGCAACGGGAGGCCGGGGGCCTGGCGGCGGGGACGTGACTCGGCGTCTGCCATGCGCCTGCCTTGGCCGAAACCATGGCCGGAGGGAAGTGCCTGTTTCGCGTTGGTTGGTGCGTGCAACGCAACGCGGCTTGGGGCATTGTCGCGGCGCGCCAACGAAGAGGGATGCCATGCGGCTCGACGATATCGACCCCACCGACAATGCCCAGGACCTGGGAAGCGGCGGTGGCGGGGGTGGCGGCGGCTTCGGGCTGCTGGGCCTGCTGCCGCTGCTGCTCGGCCGCGGCATGGGGTGCGGCAGCATCGCGATCATCGGCCTGATCGCGATCGCCTGGTTCGCGATGGGCGGTGGCGGAGGCGGCGGGCTGCTTGGCACGTCGGGCGGCGATGGCACCGCCGGCCAGTCGCCGACCGCCGGGCAGAGCGGGCGGCAGGTCTGCCAGGGCGAGCTGCGCCTCGAATCCTGCCGGGTGATGCGGCTCGCCGACGATACCTGGGCGAAGATCTTTCGCGAGGAAGGCAAGCAATACCGGCCGGCGACGATCAAATTCTACCAGGGCAGCGTCCAGTCGGGCTGCGGCGCGGCGAGCTCGGCGGTCGGGCCTTTCTACTGCCCGGCGGATCAGGGCGTGTATCTCGACACCAGCTTCTTCCAGGAGCTGGAGCAGCGCTTCGGCGCCAAGGGCGATTTCGCCCGCGACTATGTGATCGCGCACGAGATGGGGCACCATGTCCAGGACCTGCTGGGCGTCTCGGGCGAAGTCTCGCGGCGCCAGGCGCGGGCGAGCCGGGCCGAGGGCAACGCGCTGTCGGTGCGGCTCGAGCTGCAGGCGGATTGCTATGCCGGCGTCTGGGCGGCGCGCAACAAGGACCGGATCGAGCCGGGCGACGTCGAGGAAGGCATGACCGCCGCCAACGCGATCGGCGACGACACGCTCCAGCGCCAGGCCCAGGGCACGGTGGTGCCGGAGAGCTTCACCCATGGCACGTCGGCCCAGCGCGTGGCCTGGCTGCGCAAGGGGCTGGAGACCGGGGATCCGGCGCAGTGCGACACGTTTTCGGGCGGAATCTGAGCGGCTGGCACATCTTCGGGTGCCGGCTATAGTCCCCGGCGGGGGGGCTTCATGATCACCATATTCCTCGCGCTGACGCTGACGGGCCAGTCACAGGTAGCGACTTGTGTCGATGCGATGCGGGCGGACTGGCCCAGGTTGGTCGAGGCCGAGCAGACATTTACGGAACGGCTGTTTCCGCGGACCGAGTTCGACGATCCGCCGGCTGCCCCGGTGGCGAGGGCGATCCCGCCGGAGCAGAAGGCGACGCTCGAGGCAGTGTCGCGGCTGGAGGCGCTTTGCGCGGGAGACGCCGAGGCGCGCGCGCGGCTGCGCTCGCTCGAGGTCGCGCTGCGTATAAGGATTGAAGACTATGCAGGCGCGCTCGCCGCATTCGAGCGCGTGCCGCTTGATCCCGCCTCGGCCGATATTGGCTTCGCGGCACCGGCGCTGCTCAATGCTGCGGCCGGCGTGCAAGACCGGGTGCGTTTCATGGCGGCGCGCACTGCGGTGAGAGCCGCGCATGATGCGGCGATGGCGCGGCAAGGCTGGCCGCGCGCAATGCGCTTCGAAACGCTGCTCGCGGAGGTGGACGGTTATCGCGCGTCGGGCGCCTGGCCGGCCTGGGTGCTGGTCGCCTGGCCCAGGGAAGGCGGCATGCCCGCCACGCTGACTCTGTATCCGGAGCGAGGGGGTGGCCGCGACGTCGCGCTCGATGCGCGGTTCCGAACCTGCTCGTGGAGCGTCGGCGTCGATACGAGCCATATGGGTGCGAAGCCGGATGCTGCCCAGGCGGAGAGGATCGCGCGCAGGACCTTCGCTTCCGCAAGCGATCTGGTGGGGGATACGGAGAGACCGGGCCATGTTCCGGACGCGCAGAAGGCGATGGCGCGGCTGCAGGAAGTGCCGGCGCCGGGCTGCACCTCGCTGCCCGAGATACTGCCGGGATTCGGCCAGCCGGTCTGCTTCACCGGCCTGGAATATGCCACGGACGGGAGCCGGCCCACGCCCGCGCAACTCGCGTCGATGCTCGACGGCTCGGTGGCGCAGCGGGGCGAGGCGGCGGACTATATCTTCGCCCATCCCGAAGCCGTGGAACCCTTCACGCTGCTCCAGCCCATCATGTTCGAGATGCAGCGCGGCAATAATCTGCGGGCGAGCTTCTGGTTCTATTTCTGGCAGATTCGCAGCCTGCCCTGGGCAGCGCTGGGGCCGCGCGATCAATATGCGGCGCTGCGGGCATCGATCAATGCGATGATGGGCGCTTCGATCAACGAATGGATCGGGCGTGATCCCGATGCGATGCGCGAAGTGGCGACGCGTGCCATGGCCTATGAGCGCCGGATGCCGCTCTTCACGGGGCGGCCCGATGGCGTTTCCGAAACAGCATGGGCCAAGGCCGTCGAAGCTGGGCGCGCCGATTATGCCGAGGGCTTCGCCAAAGCGGTCGGCGATCCGGCGGCGTTCCGGCGCAAGATGGTCGAGGGGCGTGCGAAGAACGGGCTCGACGCTGGTCCGCTCGATCAGCCCGGCAAGCCGCTGGCGGAGGCGTGGCGCTGACGCTAAGCCAGCGTCCATGACCGACACCCCGGAAATCATCGCCCCGGAAGCGCCGCCCCGCCCTGCGCTTGCCTATCACCACACGCCCGGCACCGGGCCTATGGTGCTGTTCCTGTGCGGCTATGCCTCGGACATGCAGGGCACCAAGGCGCTCCATCTCGAGCAATGGGCCCGGGCGAGCGGCCGGGCCTATCTGCGCTTCGACTATGCCGGCTGCGGCGCGAGCGAAGGCGATTTCGAGGCCGAGACGCTCGCCAGCTGGCGCGACGACGCGATCCGGATGATCGACGAAGTGGCGCGCGGGCCGGTGGTGCTGGTCGGCTCGTCGATGGGCGGCTGGATCATGGCGATGATCGCCAAGGCGCGGCCGGAAATGGTCGCCGGCATGGTCGGCATCGCGGCGGCGCCGGACTTCACCGATTGGGGCTTCACCATGGAGCAGAAGCTGGCGCTGCTCCAGACCGGACGGATCGAGACGCCCAACGACTATGGCGACCGGCCGACCGTCACCACCCGCGCCTTCTGGGCATCGGGCGAGGCGAACCGCGTGCTCGTCCAGCCGATCGCCTGGGGCGGGCCGGTGCGGCTGCTGCACGGGCAGAAGGACAAGGAAGTGCCCTGGGAGCACGCGCCGCGGCTGGCGGCGGCGATCCGTTCAGACATGGTGCAGACTCTGCTGGTCAAGGACGCGGAACATCGATTCTCGCGCGAACAGGACCTGGCCCTGATCGTGCGCGCGCTCGAGGAAGTGCTTGCCCTATGCTCCCTTTCCTGATCCTCGCCCTCCAGGCCGTGCCTGCCGCTCCGCCGGCACAGGCGGCCCCCGCGCCCACCGCGCCGGGGAAGGAGCCGCCGCGCTTCACCCAGTGCATGGACCTGGCGACCGGCGATCCGGCGAAGGGCCAGGCGGACGCGATCCAGTGGCGCACCACCGGCGGCGGCGTGCTCGCGCGCCAGTGCCTGGGCGTCGCCTATGCGAACCAGGGGAAATGGGCGGCGGCGGCGGGCGCGTTCGAGGATGCGGCGCGCGAGGCGGAGACCGGCAAGGATCCGCGTGCGCCCAATTACTGGGCGTCGGCGGGCAATGCCTGGATCGCGGCGGGCGATCCGACCAAGGCACGCGCGGCGATCGACGCGGCACTGGCGACCGGCACGCTGGCCGGGCTCGAGCTGGGCGAGGCGCATCTCGACCGGGCGCGGGCAATGGTCGCGGCCGGCGACATGGACGCGGCGCGCAGCGACATCGACAAGGCGCTCACCTATGCCGACAAGGATCCGCTCGCCTGGCTGCTCTCCGCGACGCTGGCCCGGCGCGCGGGCGACGTGGGCCGGGCTGCCCGCGACATCACCGAGGCGCTGCGGCGCGCGCCCGACGATCCCTCCGTCCAGCTCGAGGCGGGCAATGTCGCGGCAGCGAGCGGCAACGAGGCCGATGCGCGGACCGCCTGGAACCGGGCGATCGAGCTGGCGCCGGGCACCGGCATCGCCAGCGCGGCCCGCAAGGCGCTGGAACAGTTCTCGGCAACGGAGAAATAGGCTCCCAAATTCCTCCCCCAGCTTGCTGGGGGAGGGGGACCGCGCCCGCAGGGCGTGGTGGAGGGGCGCGGCGCTTGCCGCCGCTCCTGCGCTGGCTCCTCCACCATTCGCTGCGCGAATGGTCCCCCTCCCCGAGGCGAGCTTGGGGAGGAATTGATTGGGGTGGCGCTCGGGTTCGGGCGCGCCTATCTCCCGCGCCATGCGCTATCTCCACACCATGATCCGCGTGACGGATCCCGACGCCACGATTGTCTTTTTCGAACTGCTCGGCCTCAAGCAGGTGCGGCGGATGGATAGCGAGCAGGGGCGCTTCTCGCTGATCTTCCTCGCCGCCGATGAGGATTCGAAGGGCGAGGGCCAGCGCGCCGATGCCGAGGTGGAGCTGACCTGGAACTGGCCGGCCGAGGACGGCAGCCCGGCCGAAGTCTATACCGGTGGGCGCAATTTCGGGCATCTCGCCTATCGCGTCGACAATATCTACGAGACCTGCCAGCGGCTGATGGACGGCGGCGTGACGATCAATCGCCCGCCGCGCGACGGCCACATGGCCTTTGTCCGCACGCCCGACAACATCTCGATCGAGCTGCTCCAGGCGGGCGACCGGCTGGCCCCGGCCGAGCCCTGGGCCTCGATGCCCAATACGGGGCAGTGGTAGGCTTTCTCGAAGCGCTCGGGGCGCGGGCCCCGATCGTGCAGGCGCCCATGGCGGGTGCCGGCGGCGCGGCGCTGGCGATCGCGGCGATACGGGGCGGCGCGGTGGGGTCGCTGCCCTGCGCGATGCTGACGCCCGAGCAGCTGGCCGCGCAGGTCGCCGAAGTGCGGGCCGCCGCGAAGGGGCCGCTCAACCTCAATTTCTTCTGCCACCGGCTGCCCGAGCCGGCGCCCGACGAAAGCGCCTGGCAGGCATTGCTCGCGCCCTATTATGCCGAGGAAGGCGTGCGGCCCGGTCCGCTACCGCCGCTGCGGCGGCCCTTTGACGAAGCGCTGTGCACGGCGGTGGAGCAAGCGCGGCCGGCGATCGTGAGCTTCCATTTCGGGTTGCCCGACGCGGCGTTGCTGGCGCGGGTGCGCGGCGCGGGCGCGCTGGTGTTCGGCAATGCGACGACCGCCGAAGAGATGCGCTGGCTGGCCGAGCGCGGTGTCGACGCGGTGATCGCTCAGGGGGCGCAGGCCGGCGGGCATTCGGGCTGGTTCCTCGGCGCCGGGCATCGGCCCACGCCGCTGGCCGAACTGCTGGCCGAGAAGGTCGCGGTGCCGGTGATCGCCGCGGGCGGGATCGTCGACGGCGCCGACATCGCCCGGGCGCTGGCGGCCGGAGCGCGCGCGGTGCAGCTGGGCACGGCCTTCCTCGCGGCCCGGGAGAGCGGCATCGCGGCGCCGTTCCGCGCGCTGCTGGGCACCCGGGTGCCGACCGAATTCACCAACCTGTTCTCGGGCCGCGAGGCGCGGGGCATCGTCAACCGGCTGATGCGTGACCTGGGCCCGATCCGGGAGGAGGTGCCCGCCTTCCCCTATGGCTCCAACGCGCTCGCGCCGCTGCGCGCGCATGCCGAGGCGGATGGCCGGGGCGATTACTCGCCGCTCTGGGCCGGGACCGGCGTCGCGCGGGTGCGGGCGATGGGCGCGGAGGAACTGGTCGGCACGCTCATCGCGGAACTGGCGCAGGCGCGCGGGCAGGCCTAGGCTGGCGCCATGCTCCAGATCGTCCGCATCCCCGCCCTCAGCGACAATTACATCTGGCTGGTCCATGATCCCGCCTCGGGCGAGACGATCGTGGTCGATCCCGCCCAGGCCGAGCCGGTGCTCGCCGAGGCGGACGAGCGCGGCTGGGCGATCACCGCGATCTGGAACACGCACTGGCACCCCGATCACACCGGCGGCAATGCCGGGATCAAGGCGCGCACCGGCGCCGAGGTGATCGCGCCCGCGGCGGAGGCGGCGAAGATCCCCACCGCGGACCGGCTGGTCGGCGAAGGCGACGCGGTGCGCATCGGCGATCATGTCGCGCAGGTGCTGGAAGTGCCGGCGCACACCGCGGGGCACATCGCCTATCATTTCGCCGGGAACGCAGTGATCTTCGTGGGCGACACGCTGTTCGCCATGGGCTGCGGCCGGCTGTTCGAGGGGACGGCGGAGCAGATGTTCGCCAACATGCAGCGCCTGGCGCAGCTGCCGCCCGAGACCCGGGTCTATTGCGCGCATGAATATACGCAATCGAACGGCCGCTACGCGCTGGTCGCCGAGCCGGACAATGCGGCAATCCGCGCGCGCATGGCCGAAGTGAACGCGGCCCGCGCGGCGGGCGAGGCGACGGTGCCGACGACGATCGGGCAGGAGCTCGCCACCAATCCCTTCCTGCGCGCCGCCAGCGCCACCCAGCTCGCCGAGCGGCGTGCGGCGAAGGATGCTTTTTGATCGGCGAAGCGTTATGATGGCGGGGTCGGGGGCGACAGGAGAATAGAGATGTTCCGCTTCGCCATTCCCGCTGCCCTCACCTTCGCCGCCGCCTGTGCCGCCAATGCCGCGATGCCGCAGCGGGGCGCCGACCGCGACGAGGCCAAGATCGCCAAGACGCTCGCCGGGCTGACGCCGGGCAAGCCGCAGGACTGCATCCCGCGCGAGCGGATGGGCGAGACCCAGGGCTTCCCGAACACGATCCTCTATATCGAGGGCCGCAAGAAGGTGTGGCGCAACGACGTGACCGGCAGCTGCACCGGCCTGGCGAACGACGATCTGATGGTGGTCGAGAGTACGTCGGGCCAGCTGTGCCGCGGCGACATCGTCCGCACGCGCTCGCGGCTGGGCGGCGGCATATTGACCAGCAGCTGCGCGCTCGGCAGCTTCGTGCCCTATAGCAAATGAGGAGAGCCGGGATGCGCGCACCCATCATCGCCGCCATGCTCGCGCTGGCCGGCTGTGCCGCCAGCAGCGAGATGCAGGCCTCGCAACAGGCCGAGGCGCGGAACGACTTGGCGAGCGCGCTCGGCGACCGGGTGCCGGGGACGCCGCGCGACTGCATCAGCGTCTCCGATTCCGACGGCCCGCAGATCATCGACGACCGCACCATCCTCTACAAGCCGGTGGGGCGGACGCTGTGGCGCAACGACCTGGCGAGCAGCTGCCCGGGGCTGCGGCCCTACACCACGCTGATCGTCGAGGTGCACGGATCGCAGCTCTGCCGGAACGACCGGTTCCGGGTGCTCGATCCGGGATCGAGCATTCCGGGCGCCTATTGCATGTTCGGCAAGTTCACGCCGTACGAGAAAGCGAAATAGCGCGCCTCCTCCCTGGGGGAGGGCTTCGCTTCACTTTGCCACGCCGAGCCGGTCCATCACGAAGCCGAGATATTCGGCCTGCTGGCGATAGCGTTCGAACCGGCCCGACTTGCCGCCATGGCCGGCCTCCATGTTGATGCGGAAGACGAGCGGGTTGGCGTCGGTCTTCCTCGCGCGCAGCCGGGCGACCCATTTGGCCGGCTCGTAATATTGCACCTGGCTGTCCCACAGGCCGGTGGAGACGTACATCGCCGGATAGGCCCGGGCCGCGACATTGTCGTAGGGCGAGTAGCCCAGCATATAGTCGTAATAGCGTTTCTCGGCGGGGTTGCCCCATTCGTCGAACTCGCCGGTGGTGAGCGGGATCGATGTGTCGAGCATGGTGGTGACCACGTCGACAAAGGGCACCTGCGCGACGATCACGCGATAATCCTGCGGCGCCATGTTGGCGATGCCGCCCATCAGCAGCCCGCCGGCGCTGCCGCCCATCGCGGCGACGCGGCCCTTGGCGGCATAGCCCTGGTCGACGAGGAAGCGGGTCACGTCGATGAAGTCGGTGAAGCTGTTCTTCTTGTTGAGCACCTTGCCCTGGTCGAACCATTTGCGGCCCATTTCCTGCCCACCGCGGATATGGGCGATGGCATAGACCATGCCGCGATCGAGCAGGCTGGGGAGCATCGGCGAGAAGGCGGGATCGGTCGAATAGCCGTAGCTGCCATAGGCATATTGGAAGAGCGCGGCGGTGCCGTCCTTCGCCAGGCCCTTCGCCCGGACCAGGCTGACGGGAACCCTGGTGCCGTCGCGCGCGGTGGCCCAGACGCGTTCGGTGACGTATTTGGCGGGATCATAGCCCGGCACCGGCTGGACCTTGAGCACGCGGCGCTCGCCGGTCTTGTAGTTCACTTCATAGGTGGTGGTCGGCGTCACCAGCGAATCATAAGTGTAGCGCAGCCATTCGCTGCCCGGCTCCTCGTTGGTGCCGAGCGCCATGGTATAGGCGGGCTCGTCGGCCGCGACCGGGAAGGGCTTGGCGCCGGGGACCAGGATCCGCAGCTTCTTGTTGCCCTCGGCGCGCTCCTCGATGGCGAGGAAGCCGTTGAAGGGCTTGAAGTCCTCGATGAAGGTGTCGCCGCTGGCCGGAACCAGGTCCCGCCACGCCGCGCGGCCATGGGCGAGATGCGCGTCGCCCGCCGTCATCAGCCGGTAGTTGGGCGCCTGCCAGTTGGTGCGGACGATCCAGCGGTCGCCGAGATGATCGGCCTGATAAAGGAAGTCGCGCTCGCGCGGGGCGACCACTGCGAAGCTGGCGGGGTCCGCGGCGGGTGCGCAGCGCTGCTCGTCGCTGACTGTGCTGTGCAGATAGATGCAGACATACCGGTCGTCGGTCGTGCGGCCGACGCTCATGTAATAGGTGTCGTCCTTCTCCTCGTAGATCAGCCGATCGGCCGCGGCGGGCGTACCGAGGACGTGCGCCTTCACGCGCTTGGAGAGCAGAGTGACGGGATCCTTCTCGAGGTAGAAGATCGTCCGGTTGTCGCCGGCCCAGACCACGCCGCCCTCGACATTGGGGATGCTGTCCGCGAGGGTCTCGCCGGTCGCGAGGTTCTTCACCTGGAGCACATATTGGCGGCGGCCGACGGTATCGAGCGTATAGGCGAGCAGCCGGTTGTCCGGGCTCACCGCGCGGCCGGCGATCTGGAAGAAGCTGTGGCTCTTGGCCATGGCCGGCTGGTCGAGGATCACTTCCTCGGGTGCCTCCAGACTGCCCTTGCGCCGCGCGAGGATCGGATAGTCGGCGCCGGCGGCGAAGCGGGTGTAGTAATAATAGCCGCGCTTCAGATAGGGGACCGAGCTGTCGTCCTGCTTGATGTGCCCGACAATCTCTCCATAGACCTTGTCCGCCAGCGGCTTCTCGGCGGCGAGCATGGCGTCGGCATAGGCGTTCTCGGCCTTGAGATGGGCCAGCATCTCCGGGTCTTTCCGCGTATCGTCGCGCAGCCAGTAATATTCGTCGTTGCGGGTGGCGCCGAAGGGCGCCTTGACCGCGTGCGGCTTCTGCGCGGCGACGGGCGGGACGGGCGCGGGCAAGGGTGCGGTCTGGGCGAGCGCGGGAAGCGCCGTGCCGGCGGCGAGCAGGGCGGCGGTGGCGAGCAGGCGCTTCATGGCGGTTCCCCTTGCGAAACGAATCGCGGGGGATGGTGGCAAGCCGGCGGGTATCGGGAAAGCCAAATCCTCCCCGAGGCGTGCCCCGGGGAGGAATTTCGTCACAGCACGTAGCGGCTCAGGTCGGTGTTGCGCGCTACGGCGGCGAGCTGCCCGTCGACATAGGCGCCGTCGATCACCAGCGTCTCGCCCTTGCGGTCCTCGGCGCCGAAGCTGATGTCCTCGAGCAGCTTCTCCATCACGGTCTGAAGCCGGCGGGCGCCGATATTCTCGACCTCGCCATTCACTTCGGCGGCGATGCGCGCGACCGCGCGGATGCCGTCGTCGGTGAAGTCGATCCGCACGCCCTCGGTGCCGAGCAGCGCGGCATATTGCTGGACCAGGCTCGCCTTGGTGTCCGAGAGGATCGCGACGAAATCCTCCTCGGTCAGCCCCTTCAGCTCGACGCGGATCGGCAGGCGGCCCTGCAGCTCGGGCAGCAGGTCGCTCGGCTTGGCGACATGGAAGGCGCCGCTTGCGATGAAGAGGATATGGTCGGTCTTCATCGGCCCGTATTTGGTGGCGACGGTGGTGCCTTCGATCAGCGGCAGCAGGTCGCGCTGGACGCCCTCGCGGCTGACCGAGCCGCCGCGCACGTCCGACACGGCGATCTTGTCGATCTCGTCGAGGAAGACGATGCCGTTGGCTTCCGCGTCCGCCAGCGCGACGCGGCTGACCTCGTCCTGGTCGAGGCGCTTGTCGGCCTCTTCCTCGACCAGCTTGGTCCAGGCGGCGCGGACGCCCATCTTGCGGCGCTTGAGCGGCGAGCCGGTGAGGCCCTTCATCATCTCGCCCAGGTTGATCATCTGGGGTGCCCCGCCCGGTATGTCGAAGGGCATGGCCGGGGCCTGCTCCACTTCGATCTCGATCTCGGCATTGTCGAGCGTGCCCTCGGCGAAGCGCTGCTTGAACGCCTCGCGCGTGGCAGTGGACGAATCCTTGCCGGTCAGCGCGTCGAGCAGGCGGCCCATCGCGGCTTCCTCGGCCTTGTCCTTCACCGCGGCGCGGCGGCGCTCCTTCTCGAGCCGGATCGCCTCTTCCACCAGGTCGCGGGCGATCTGCTCGACGTCGCGGCCGACATAGCCGACCTCGGTGAACTTGGTGGCTTCCACCTTCACGAAGGGGGCGTCGGCGAGCTTGGCCAGGCGGCGGCTGATCTCGGTCTTGCCGCAGCCGGTCGGCCCGATCATCAGGATGTTCTTCGGCGTCACTTCGTCGCGCAGGTCGGCGGAGAGCTGCTGGCGGCGCCAGCGGTTGCGCAGCGCCACCGACACGGCGCGCTTGGCGTCCTTCTGGCCGATGATGTGCGCATCGAGGGCGGCGACGATCGCCTTGGGCGTGAGATTCTCGTTCATTGGGGGAAATGGGTTCTCTGGGTTCGTTTCGAGCCCCGATGTTGGGGGCCGGACGCGCCGCTTCAAGCCGTGCAGCGAAAGCTGGAGAAGAAGCGGTGCTGCTTCTCGAGGATCTTCGCGATCCGCTCGGGCTGGGGCGTGGGGTCCCATTCGCCATGCTCGAAGGTGCCGCCGCAGACGATCCCGTCGGCGCGCGGGAACATATAGCCCATCTGCCCGGCGACGGCATATTGCACCTCGGCCTGGGGAAGCAGCACGGCCAGCTGGCCGCGCACCGGCTCGATCCCGGCATCGCCGAACAGCTTGCCGGCGCCCAGGCCCGTGCAGTTGAACACCAATGTCTCGGGCAAAGCGAGGATGTCGGCGGGCGTGGCGAAGTCGCGCACCACGAACCTGCCGCCGGCGATCTGCACGTCGCGCATCAGCTGGCGCAGGAGATGGCCGCTCTCGGCATACATGGTGCTGAAGCGGCGGACGCGCCGGACCGGGAAGGGATGTTCGCCGGGGCCAAGGACCACGGCATCGGTTTCATAGGTGCCGGAGAGATCGGGCCCGGCATCGTCCCCGGCCGGATCGTCGGGCATCTGGAAATAGGTGGGCACCCAGCGGATGCCATATTCCTCGCCGACCATGATCTGGAAGCGCCGCCAGCTATAGTCCATCGCCGCCTTGAACTGCGCGATCCATTCGGGGGTGACCTGATCGGGATCGTAGAGGCTGGCCGGGTGCCATTGCCCGCCGGCGATGTTCGACGTGGTGTGCGGCGGGAGTTGGGCGGCGTAGAGCGTGACCTGGCGGCCGGCCTCCTGGAGCAGGCGCGCGGTGGCGAGTCCGACGATGCCGCTGCCGAGCACGGCGACCGGGCCGGCATGGCCGGGCAGGCCGAGATCCATGGCGAGGCGCGACGTGCCCCAGCTGAGCGTGATCCCGGCGCCGCCATGGCCGTAATTATGGACGAGGCGCTTGTCCCCCAGCGGCTCGGCCCGGACGACGAAGCCCTGGGCGCGATAGGGGCGCAGGCCCGCGACGGTGCGGATGACGCGGCCGGGCGCGACATTGACGGCGGGCAGGCATTTCGGGCCGCGCGTGGTGCTGGCGAGCATCGCCGGGCGGGGAGCCGCGGTGCAGGCGGGAAGCGCCAGGGCGGCGGAAGCGATGAGCGGGCGACGGGCGATCTGCATGGCGCCCAGGGTAGGCAGGGGGCGGGGAGGCTCAACCCCGTTTCGGATAGGGGGAGGCATGAGCTGGGCTCATGTCTGTACCCGTCCTGCCGGCGAAAGCCGGGATCTCGTGCGGCTCTCGTCCTGCCCTCGCCTGAGATCCCGGCTTTCGCCGGGAGGGCGATTAGGTTGGGAATCCAAACAAGCCTTTGAACCTACTTGCGTCATCCCCGCGCAGGCGGGGATCCAGGGTAGCATGGGATGATCGAAGCAATCATGCGGGTGCCGGCCGGAAACGGCAAGGCGCGCCTCGCCCTTGGCCTTGGACCCCTGCCTGCGCGGGGGTGACGAGGAAGGGATGGCGGAGATGACGCTGGAGAATATGGTCCCCTAGCGCGGCTCCCCCAGCCAGGCCTCGGCCTCCGCCACGGTCATGAATATCCGCATCCGGGGATGCGTCTGGGTGCGCTCGGCCTGGAGCTTGTTCAGATGGCTGCCCACGACCGAGGCCGCGCGGCCGGAAGTGAGCCGCAGCCCGGCCTCGGCGATGCTCGGCAGCAGGTCGGCGACGTCGTTCGCCTGGACCGGGAAGTCGCGCGAATCGATCAGCACGTCGTAATCGTCACGGGTCGCGCGCAGTGCCTGCGCCTGCGCGCCCGCCGCCGCCGCGAAGGCGCGCACCGTCTCCACCGTCCAGAAATCGCGGATATGGATCAGGATGCGGTTGCGGCCCGGATCATAGTCGAAACCGAACTTCGCCGGGCCGCCCGGCGAATCAGCTATCACTGTCGAGCATTTCCACCGTCAGCCGATCATTGGTGTAGACGCACAGCTCGCCCGCGATCTTCATCGCGGCCCGCGCGATCTTCTCGGGGTCGCTTTCGTAATCGACCAGCGCGCGTGCCGCGGCCAGGGCGAAATTGCCGCCCGAGCCGATCGCCGCCACGCCGCCCTCGGGCTCCAGCACGTCGCCATTGCCGGTGACGACCAGCGTCACTTCCTTGTCGGCGACGATCAGCATCGCCTCGAGGTTGCGCAGATACTTGTCCGTCCGCCAGTCCTTGGCGAGCTCGACCGCGGCGCGGAGCAGCTGGCCGTTATGGCGCTCCAGCTTGGCCTCGAGCCGTTCGAACAAGGTGAAGGCATCGGCGGTGGCGCCCGCAAAGCCCGCGATCACCTTGCCGTCGCCCAGGGGCCGCACCTTGCGGGCATTGGGCTTCATCACGGTATTGCCGGCCGAGACCTGGCCGTCCCCCGCGATCACCACCTTGCCGGATTTGCGCACGGAAAGAATCGTCGTGCCGTGCCACGCATTTGTTTCGCTCATGGCGCGGATATGGGGAGCACCCCGCACGCGCCGCAAGAGGGGTCGCCGGGAACGCGTGGATCGCGGACACGGCCCTGGTGTTGCATCGGCGACACATCGCAGTGCAGCAAAATTAGGCGCCGACAACGCTGACGCAGCCATGGGATTGACAGTTTCATGAAACCGGTTTCATGGGAGTTTCCGGCGGCAACCATAATCAGAACAATGCGCGCCGATGTTTGTAACCGGTTACAACTGGGTTGGGGAGGAATGACAGTGGGAATTTCCAGGAAGAATCGTGGCGTCCTGACGCGTGGCATCTCGGCGACGGCGATGGCCGCGGCGACCCTGTTCGCGAGCGGCGTGGCGATGCTGCCGACCATGGCGTCGGCGCAGGTGAGCACCGCCAGCGTGCGCGGCCAGGTGGTCGGCGCCGACGGCAAGGGCGCGGCGGGTGCGCAGGTGACTGCGCGCAGCACCGCGACCAACCAGACCTGGCGCGCTGCCGCCGACGCGAACGGCGGCTACACGCTCACCGGCCTGCGTCCCGGCGAATATGAAGTGACCGCCACGGCGGGTGCCGAGACCGTGAGCCAGCTGGTGGTGGTTGCCGTCGGCCAGTCGGCCAGCCTCGACCTGACGGTCGGCGGCGCGGCGGTGCCCGAGGGCCGGATCGTCGTCACCGGCAGCCGCCTCACCGAGACGCGGACCAGCGAAGTCGCGACCAATGTCAGCGTGACGCAGATCCAGCGCCTGCCGCAGACCGACCGCAACTTCCTGTCCTTCGTCGCGCTCGCCCCGGGCGTGAAATATAACGACAGCGAGACCGACAAGGGCTTCACTTCGGGCGCCTCGACGGCGAGCCAGGTCAACGTCTTCGTCGACGGCATCAGCCTGAAGAACCAGCTGCGCGAGGGCGGCATCGCCGGCCAGCAGAACAGCCGCGGCAACCCGTTCGGCCAGCTCGCCGTGCAGGAGTTCCGGGTCCTCACCCAGAACTACAAGGCCGAATATGAGCAGGCCGGCGCGGCGATCGTCACTGCGGTCACCAAGTCGGGCACCAACGAGTTCCACGGCGAGATCTTCGGCCAGTATACCGACAAGGGGCTGAGCGAGAAGGCGTATCTCGACAAGCGCAACAACCGGCCCGAGCCCGCGTTCGAGCGCAAGCAATATGGCGTGTCGCTGGGCGGCCCGATCATCAAGGACCGGCTGTTCTTCTTCGGCGCCTATGAAGGCAACGACCAGAACCGCGCCTTCAACGTCAAGAGCACCGGCTCGCCCGACGCGATCCGGCAGTTCGAGCAATATTCGGGTCGCCGCCTGAGCGAGTTCGAAGGCGCGTTCGTCAGCCCGTTCCGCGGCGACTTCTTTTTCGGCAAGCTGACCCTGACACCGGACGATCGCCAGACCTTCGACCTGTCGTTCAGCCGTCGCCAGGAAACCGACATCCAGAATTTCGGCACCAACACTTCCTATGAGAATGCCGAGAACAAGCGGAACAGGGTCGACACCTATCTGTTCAAATGGGCCTATAACGGCAACAACTTCACCAACGAGTTCAATGCCAGCTACCTGAACTATAATTTCAACCCGGTCTCGCTGCACCCCGATCTGCCGTCCTACGATTATGCCAGCGTGATCCTGTTCGGCGGCAAGGACTCGACGCGCAACGAGACGCAGCAGAGCTACACGCTGCGCGACGACTTCACCTTCACCGGCTTCGACGGCCATGCGATCAAGTTCGGCGCGCGCGTCGAGGTGACGGACATCCAGTTCGACAACAACGCCTATATCCAGCCGCGCTACACCTTCCGGATCGATGCCGCCGGCAACACCGACTTCTCCTTCCCCGCCGAAGCGCGGCTGGGGCTGGGCAGCGGCAAGATCCAGGCGTCGAACACCCAGATCGGCCTCTATCTGCAGGACGACTGGAACATCACCGATCGGGTGCAGTTGAATCTCGGTGTGCGCTGGGATTATGAGACCAACGGCTTCAACAACCATTATCGCACGCCGGCCGCGGCGGCGGCCGCACTGCGCGCGCTGCCCAAGACCTATTATTTCGATCCCGAGAACTACATCACCGACGGCACCAACCGTAAGCCGTTCGCCGGCGCCTTCGCGCCGCGCCTCGGCTTCTCCTGGGACATCAAGGGCGATCGCTCGACGGTGATCTTCGGCGGCGCCGGCCGCTATTACGATCGTAACAACTTCAACAACACGGTCGACGAGCTGTCGCGCACGATCAATCCGGTCGGCGTGTTCCGCTTCTCGCGCGACGGCCAGCCGCGCTCGGGCCTGCCGACCGTGATGTGGAACCCGGCCTATCTGACCCGCGAGGGCCTGCTCGCGCTGATCGCCAGCGCCCAGAGCGCCGGCCTGCCCGAATTGTTCGCGGTGAAGAACAATGCGAAGCCGCCGGTGAACGACCAGTTCAGCCTCGGCGTGCGCCAGCGTATCGGCGTGTTCGAGGCCTCGGTCACCGGCTCGTACCAGCGCGGCCGCCACGGCTATACCAACCTGTTCGCCACCCGGCAGAACAACGGCCTGGGCAATTGCTGCAACACCGCGCCGGTGATTCCGTTCGGCTATGCCAATGTCCTGATCGGCTATGACGGGCTCGATACCCGCTACAAGGCGCTCTATTTCACGCTCGACAAGAACTACACCAAGTCCTCGGGCTGGGGCCTGAACATCGCCTACACGCTGTCCAAGGCGGAGCAGAATGGCGGCGACCTGTTCAGCCTCGATGGCGTGACGCCGGACCGCTATGGCTGGCGTCCCAAGGCCGGCGACGAGCGGCACCGGATCGTGGTCTCCGGCATGGTTGACCTGCCGCTGGGCTTCCGCTTCTCGACTCTCACCACGCTGAGCAGCGGCGCGGGCTATCAGGTGACCGATGCCACCAACGGCTTCGATACCGGCGCGCTGCGCCTCACCACGGCCTATCCGGTGAAGAACTGCATCAAGGGCCTGTTCGCCTTCTGCGAAGTGAACGTCTCGCTCGCCAAGGACGTGAAGATCGCCGGCGGCAACCTCGAGGCGGCGGTCGATGTCCTGAACCTGTTCAACAACAAGAACTTCAAGGACTTCGACACCTTCATGAGCGCGACCGACCCGCTCGTTCCGGGCCTGATCGGCTCCAACACGCTCACGCTGCCGCGGCGCATCCAGTTCCGCCTGGGCTATCGCTTCTGAGGCGCTGCCCGCGCAGTCACTGTCGGGGGGAGGCGAGCCACGGGGCTTTCCTCCCCCTTTTTCATTCGGCCCCTTTTCATTCGGGCCCTTTTCATTCGGGGAAGATCCATGCGTATCCTGTTTCCGCTCGGCGCCGGGCTGCTCGCGGCCGCCGCCGCCCAGGCGCAGGACGCGCGCCGGACCTATGCCAACCCGATCGACATCGATTATCGCTATAATTTCGAGCAGGTGAACGAAGGCATTTCCTATCGCACCGGCGCCGATCCGGCGATCGTCACCTTCAAGGGCAAATATTATCTCTTCCAGACACTGGCGGACGGATATTGGTCGTCGCGCGACCTGGTGCATTGGACCTTCGTCACGCCCAGCCGCTGGCCGATGCGCTCGATCGTGGCGCCCGCGGTGTGGACCGATGGCGAGCGGATCATCATCCAGCCTTCGATGATGGAGCCGAACGCGATCCTTTCCACCAGCGATCCCGACAGCGGCAAGCTCGACTTCTTCGTGCGGCGGATGCCGGCGATCCCGGGGCAGCAGGGGCCGGGGGTGGAACCGAAGGCAGGCGAAGTGCCGCCCGGGCCCTGGGACCCGGCGCTGTTCAAGGACGAGGACGGCAAATGGTACATGTACTGGGGCTCGTCCAACGTCTTCCCGCTCTACGGGATGGAGATCGCGTTCGGCGACGGCAAGCTGGCGTACAAGGGCAGGGCCCGGCCGATGCTCGCCCTGCAGCCCGAGCGGCATGGCTGGGAGCGGTTCGGCCAGGACCATAGCGGCACCTTGCCCGACGGCACGCCGATCGCGCCCTTCATGGAAGGTGCCTGGATGACGAAGGCCGGCGGCCGCTACTATCTCCAGTATGGCGCGCCGGGAACCGAGTACAACGCCTATGCCAACGGCACCTATGTCTCGGACAAGCCGCTGGGGCCGTTCGAATATGCGCCGTGGAACCCGGTCGCCTACAAGCCCGGCGGCTTCGTCCAGGGGGCGGGGCACGGCTCGACCTTCCAGGACGTCAACGGCAATTGGTGGAACACCGGCACGCCCTGGATCGGCTATAACTGGACCTTCGAGCGGCGCATCGGCATGTGGCCGGCGAAATTCTGGGCGGACGGACAGATGTCGGTCTCGACCCGTTTCGGCGACTTCCCCCATTATGCGCCGGGCACGAAGGTGGCGGATCCGGAGCGCCTGTTCACCGGGTGGATGCTGCTCTCGTACCGCAAGGCGGCGGTCGCTTCCTCGACTGCCGGCGAGTTCGCGGCGGCGCGGGCGACCGACGAGAATCCGCGGACCTTCTGGGTCGCGGGCGCGAACAAGCCGGGCGAGACGCTGACGGTGGACCTCGGCGCGGCGAAGACGCTGCGCGCGGTGCAGGTGAACTTCGCCGACTACAAGTCCGGCCGGTTCGGCGATGCGCCGGACATCTATACCGAATTCGCGCTGCAATCCTCCCTGGACGGCAAGAGCTGGCGCCCGCTGGCCAGGACCGAGGCGCCGCGCCGCGACCGGCCCAACGCCTATTTCCAGCTGCCGGCCCCGGTGGAGGCGCGGTACGTGCGCTATGTGCACGGGCATGTCGGCGGCGCGAACCTGGCGATCAGCGACCTGCGCGTGTTCGGCAGTGCGAGCGGCAAGGCGCCGGCGATGCCGGGCGGGGTGGCGGCGAAGCGCGACGGCGATGCGCGCAACGCGCATGTGACGTGGAAGCCGGTGCAGGGCGCGGTCGGCTACAATGTCCTGTGGGGCGTGCGGCCGGACCGGCTGACGCTCGCCTATCAGCGCTGGGCGGACCAGGGCGCGGCGCTGGACATCCGCGCGCTGAATGTCGGCGTGGGCTATTGGGTCGCGGTCGAGGCGTTCGACGAGAACGGCGTGTCGAAGCGGACGCGGGCGGTGCCGATCCGCTGAAGGGGTGTTCTCCAGCGGGCGGAATGTGGTTTCCTCACCTATTTCTTTCGCCGCTTCTCCTTCTTGCGGTCGGCGGGATCTTTCTTGACTGGATAGACTTGGTGGTTTTCATCCCACCACAACGGTCGAATGATGTGGCCGGTTTTCACACACCAAACGCGGTTGGGACCGCTCAGTCTGAGGGAGAGAAGGTAATCGAGATCGTCTCGTTCGATCTCGATTAGCCGCGATCGCGCCTGGGTGGACAATTGGCTTGTCTCGATCGGATGCGAGCCGTTCGCGGTGATTTCATTCCAGTTCTTATCTTCGAATTCGATCAGTTTGTGTACGACTTCGTGAAATTTATCGAAAGGATGGATGTCCCAGGCAAAGGGGCCGGCTTTGTCGACCTGTCCAAATCGCCATGCGAGGGGGTGCCCATCTTCAAAGCAATGCTCGCGCACCACCGGTTTTTTCTTGCCAGGTGGATTGGCACCGAATTTCGGCTGCTTGTCTGGCTTCGCCATAAGCGAGCTAGAGTTCGCTATAATAGTTGGCCATCGCCGCGTGTGTTATAACTTGATTACTGCGAGCACCTTCCGGAAGGCCCTTGCGAGCTTCTTTCCAGGGTGCCTCACGGTGGGTAAGTTCGCTAAGCCAATGTGCCGTCTTCTTGCTGTAATGTTTCAAAACGGAATCTATAGTTTCTCGTTGAATCTTTTTTAGCTTCTTTGCATCTCCGCGCGATTCCGTGCCAACCGTAAACTCACCCTGATGCGCAAAATACAGATCAGGGCATACTGGCCCATTCGCCCATGCTTCGATGCGCTCCGAGAATAGTGGCGCATCGTCCCACACAAGCGACCATGCTTGAGCGTAATACGCCAATTTCTGGAGTTTCATGGCCGAAATTGGCCCTGTTTTCTTCAAGATGTACGCTGAGACGTCGAATACGCTCGCCATGCGATCCTCCTCGCGTTCGCGCCTTGTTCTTCGCCTATCTAGCAAAGCCCGGGAGGTATTTCAACAAGGCTCAATTGGGTGAGTGCTGCCGATTGCGAATGTAAATCCATTTTAATTCAATTGTATAGGTCGTCACCCCAGCCACCCGCCGGTGAACCCGGCCAGCTTCAGCCCCTTCCGGATCGGCGCGCACGCCTGCATGCGCTTCCACACGAAGTCGTTCCGGTAGTTCGCCGCCTGGAGCAGGATCGGGCCCTGGTCGATGCCGATATAGTCGGTGTCGTACCAGCCCTTCACCGGATCGACGCGGCCCTTTTCGAGCTGCTTGTCGGTCCAGCGGAAGCTCGGGTTGAAGGCGTCGTAGAAGCCGTATTTGCCGTAGAGCAGGTCGCCATGGTCGCGGCGGAGCGCTTGCGCGGTGGGGATCACGATCTCCGGTGCGAAGGGCAGCGAGCCGAGCGAGGCGCTCGGCGTGATCGTGCCGTCGTCGCGGCCGTCCGGCTCATCGATCGGACCGCGCGCAGAATAGCCGAAGAACTCGCGGCGCTCGCCCTTGAAGTCGAGGCGGAAATCGCCCGGGCCATCGCATGCGGCGAGTCCCCAGCTCTGCGCGCCATAGCCGTCCCAGCGCATCGGATTGGCTACGCAATAGGCATGGTTGGCGAGCGTCTCGCGGCGGTTGTTCTCGAAATAGTCGAAGCCGGCCTCGCGCATCGCTGCATCGCGGATGCCGCGGAAGTCGATCCAGATATGGCTGTAATGCAGGGGGAACAGCGGCGCGAAGGCGAGATGGCGCTGGTTGCCTTCACCGCGCCAGAGGTTCGGATAGGGCGCGGTCCACGCCTCCCAGCTATTCGCCGGCAGCGGATGCTCGGGAGCCGCGAGGCCGAGGATGTAGACGAACATCCCCTCGTTATAGCCGTCCCAGTTGCGCTCGATCAGGCCGCGCCCAGGGTGCCAGCCCATCGACACCGCCTTGCGTCCGTCCGAGCGGAAGAAGTTCCAGTCGGCGCGGGCATAGAGCTTGTGCGCGAGGTCGCGGATCTCGCGCTCCTTCGCGTCCGCCCGGTCATAATATTGGCCGGCGAACAGCACGCCCATCAGCAGCAGCGTGGTATCGACGCTGGAAAGCTCGACGTCGCGGAAGCGCGCGCCCGTGATCATGTCGATGAAATGGTAGAAGAAGCCCTTGTGGCCGATCCGCCCCTCGGGCTCGGGCCCCTGGGGCGATTCCCAGAAGAAGCGCAGCGTGGTGAGGGTGAGGTCGCGCGCCTCGGCCCGGGTGATCCAGCCGCGCTCGACGCCGATCGGATAGGCAGTGAGCGCGAAGCCGACCGCGGCGACCGAGCAGAAGCTGGGCGACGGATAGCGATCGGGGACGAGGCCGTTGTCGCGCCGCGCGGTTTCCCAGAACCAGCGGAAGGTACGGTATTCGATGTCCGCGTAGAAGGGCGGCAGCGTGCGCGCGGCCGCGCTCTTGCGCGCCTGCGCCATGGCGGCGCCGGGCAGCGCCGAGGCCGTGAGCAGCAGCGAAGACTGCGAAAGTAGCGCACGCCGGTCGATCATTTCGAGAGCCTCATATCCCAGAGAAAGCGCGCGGTTCCGCCCCCCGTCCCGAAAAATCGGGGGCGACACGCGCGGCGTCGCCCCCAGGGGGGTGTAACCGGGGGGAAGGGAGCCTTGGAACCGGTTACAGTCCAGGCCGAAAGAGAAACGGAGCCGCGGTCACGCATGCGCGGCTCCGTTCCCGGGTGCGGTGCGCGGCGCCGTGGTGGCGCGCATCACCAGCTCGGGGGCGAGCGTCTCGCTGGCACGGTGCATGTCCTTGCCCTCGAGCAGGTCGATCAGCCGGGCGACGGCGCGGGCGCCCATCTCGGCGATGTTCACGCGCACGGTGCTGAGCGAGAGATAGCGGGCGAGCGGCACGTCGTCGAAGCCGGCCACCGCAATGTCCTCGGGCACGCGGGTGCCGGCGTCGCGCAGCGCATGGAGGCAGCCGATCGCCATCATGTCGTTGGCGGCGAAGACGGCATCGGTGTGCGTGGTGCTCGCCAGGATCGCGCGCGCGGCGGCTTCGCCGGCTTCCTCGTGGAAGTCGCCCGGCAGGATGCGCGGGGGCAGGCGGTGGCGGGCGCAGACGGCGAGATAGCCTTCGGCACGCTGGGCGGCGTCGAGATTGCCCTCCGGCCCGGCGATATGGACGATGTGGCGATAGCCGTTGGCGACGAGATGCTCGACCATCGCCTCGGCGCCTGCGCGATTGTCGAAGCGCAGCGCCGGGCGGCCGGGCAGATCGGCATGGCTGTTGAGCAGGATCGAGGGGAGTGCGGGCGGGATGGCCTGCTCGAGCGTCTCGGGCGCGATGTGCGGGGCCATCACGAGCAGGCCGTCGACGCGGCCGCGCATCGTGCGCAGCGCGACCGCCGCCTGGTCGCTGTCGTCATGCATGTTGGAGAGGAGCAGGAGATAGCCGCGCCGGCTCGCTTCCCTGTCCATGCCGCGCACGCATTCGGAGAAGAACTCGCCGTGCAGATCCGGCAGGACGACGCCGATCGCGTGTGCGCGGGCAAGGCTGAGGCTGCGCGCGCCAGCATGCGGGACATAGCCGAGCTCGTTGGCCGCCTTGATGACTTTCTCGCGGGTCTCGGCACTGACATTGTCGAGGCCGTTCAGCGCGCGCGATACCGAGGCGACCGAAACCTCGGCGCGGCGCGCTACATCGCGGATGGTGGCCTCGCCCATTTCAGTCCCTTCTCCCCGATCGACGCGTGTTTTCCCGCGTTTCAGACCGCTTCGGCGATTGCAATACAACCCGTCCGCGAGGTATGTAACCGGTTACGGCGGGCAGCGACAAGCAAAAAAGTTTCGCGGCCGGCCGAGTGCAGGCAATTTCCGTCGGCGTTCTGCGGCGGGCGTTCAGGAGAGGAAACGAGATGTTCGACACCAGGATTTCGCGGCGCGCGGCTCTGATGGGAGCCGGAGCCGTCGCGGCCTGGGCCGCGAGCCCGGCGCGCGCGATGCTGCAGGCGGCGGGCAGCCTGCCGGTGCCCGCCTTCATCGATTCGCTGATCGCGAAGATGACGGTGGAGGAGAAGGCCGGGCAGCTCACCATCCTGCCCGCGGCCTGGGGCGGCGGCGTCGCCACCGCGCTCAACCCGCCCACCAACGGGCCGAGCTTCGAGCAGCAGCTGGAGGAGGTCGCGAAGATGCGGCTCACCGGCGTGTTCAACGGCAACGGTGCCGAGATGGCGCGCCGGATGCAGACCGTGGCGATGACCCGGTCGCGCCTCAAGATCCCGCTGCTCTTCGCCGCTGACGTGATCCATGGCCACCGCACGATCTTCCCGGTGCCGGTGGGCGAGGCGGCGGCGTTCGATCCTGACCTGGCCGAGCGCACCGCGCGCATGGCCTCGTACGAGGGCGCCGCGGCGGGCATCGACTGGACCTTCGCGCCGATGGTCGACATCGCGCGCGACCAGCGCTGGGGCCGCACCATGGAGGGCGCGGGCGAGGACACTTTGCTCGGCGAAGTGATCGCGGCGGCGCGCGTGCGCGGCTTCCAGGGCAAGGACCTCAAGGCGAACGACGCGATGCTGGCCTGCGCCAAGCATTTCGCGGCCTATGGCGCGGCCGAGGCCGGGCTCGACTATTCGACCGTCGACGTTTCCGAACGGACGCTGCGTGAAGTCTATCTGCCGCCGTTCAAGACCGCGTTCGACGAAGGCGCGCTTTCGGCCATGGCCTCGTTCAACGAGATTTCGGGCGTGCCCTCGACCGGCAGCGAATGGCTGATGCGCCGGATCCTGCGTGACGAATGGCGCTTCGAGGGCTTTGTCGTCTCCGATTATACCGGCGACATGGAGATGATCGACCATGGCTTCGCCGCGGATGCGCGCGAGGCGGCCAAGCTCGCCTTCCTGGCCGGCGTCGACATGAGCATGACCAGCGGCTTCTACCGCGATTACCTGCCCGATCTCGTCGCCAAGGGCGAAGTGCCGATCAAGCTGGTCGACGAATCGGTGCGCAAGGTGCTGGCGATGAAGGCACGGCTCGGCCTGTTCGACGATCCCTTCCGCCGCATCGACGCCAAGCGCGAAAAGGCGCGTTCACGCACCAAGGAGGCGATCGCGCTGTCGCGCGAGAGCGGCCGCAAGTCGATCGTGATGCTGAAGAATGACGGCGACCTGCTGCCGCTGCCCAAGAGCGGCAAGAAGATCGCCATCATCGGGCCGTTCGCCGAGGGCAAGCACGACATCAACGGGCCCTGGGTGGTCTATGGCGACAATGCGCTGGCGATCGACCTGGCCACCGGCGTGCGCGGCGCGGTGGCGGACAAGGGCTCGGTGAGCGTCACGCTCGGCTCGGGCGTCGAGGCGCCGTTGGCCGGCGGGATCGAAGCGGCCGTGGCTGCGGCCAATGCGGCGGACGTGGTGATCCTGGCGATCGGCGAGAGCGAGAACATGTCCGGCGAAGCGCAGTCGCGCGCCGAGATCGTGATTCCCGCGCCGCAGATGGAACTCGCGGAAGCGGTGGCCCGAACGGGCAAGCCGATCGTGGTGGTGCTGAAGAACGGCCGCGCGCTGGCGCTGGACGGCGCCGTGCTGGCGGCGCCGGCGATCCTCGTCACCTGGTTCCTCGGCTCGGAGGGCGGCAACGCCACTGCCGACGTGCTGTTCGGCGACTATAGCCCGGCCGGGCGCCTGCCGTGCAGCTTCCCGCGCTCGCCGGGGCAGCAGCCCTATTACTACAACCACAAGCCGACCGGCCGGCCCAATCCGGAAGGGCCGCTCCAGCCCTACAAGGCGCATTATCGCGGCATCCCGAACTCGGCGCTGTTCCCGTTCGGGCACGGCCTGACCTATGGCAAGATCGGCTATTCGGACCTGTCGGTGCCGGCGACCCTGCCCTGGGACGGCGAGATCGCAGTCTCGGCGAGGATCACCAATTCGGGCAGCCGCGCGATCGAGGAAGTGGTGCAGCTCTACATCCGCGACCGGGTGGCGAGCGTGACCCGGCCGGTGCGCGAGCTGAAGGCGTTCCGCAAGCTGGCGCTGGCGCCGGGAGCGAGCGAGACGGTGACGTTCAAGCTGAAGCGCGAGCAGCTGCTGTTCATCGGCCGCGAGAACAAGCCGACGGTGGAGCCGGGGCTGTTCGACCTGTGGATCGCGCCGTCGGCCGAGGCCGAGGGCGTGAAGGCGCAGTTCACGCTGGTGGCTTGAGCTCCAATTCCTCCCCGAGCTTGTCTCGGGGAGGGGGACCGCCGCCAAAGGCGGTGGTGGAGGGGCGCACCGATGACGGCGCGCACCGCGCCGCCCCTCCCCAATCGCTTCGTGATGATCCCCCTCCCCCAGCGAGCTGGGGGGAGGAATTAATTCACCCGCCCCTCCAGGTCCTTCACGATCCTGGCATGCGCGCCCTTGCCCAGCGGGTTGAGCAGCATCAGCACGCATGACAGCGCCAGGAACGCCAGCGGCACCAGCGCGATGGTGAGGCGCATCGCGGCGAGGGTCGCCTCGCTCTGCCGGACATTGGCGACATAGCCGGCCGCGTCGAACCCGCTCGCGAGCAGCAGCGTGGCGATGCCGATCGCGATGCGCTGGAGCAGCGAGGCCATGCCGAACACCGCACCCTCGACGCGCAGGCCGGTGGCCTTCTCGCCATATTCCACCGTGTTGGGCAGCATCGCCCAATAGGCGAAATGCAGCCCGACGATCAGCGCCTGCATCGCCACCAGGAAGAGCTGCATCGGCGCGGCCCGGTCGATGTGCGCGCCGGCGAACAGCACCAGCCCAGCCATGCAGAAGCCGGCGGCCAGGAACCACAGCCCCCGCGTGCCGAGCAGGCGCTGGAGCAGCATCCAGAGCGGCACTGCCGCCGCGCCCACCACGCCCATCCAGGCGAGGGCGCTCTGCCCGGCCACGTCGTCGCCGATGAAATATTTGAAATAATAGAGCACCGACTTGTTCAGGATCGTCACCGCGACGATCATCGCCATCATCGCGAGGTTGAGCGTGACGAAGGCGCGATTGGCGGCGAGGCTGGCGAGGCTCGCGGCGATCGAGGGCGGCTGGGTGCGCGCGGGCGCGACCTGCTCGCGATAGCTGGCGCCGACCAGCATGAGGATCGCCGTGCCGAGGATCGCGAACAGGACCGCCGCGCCGAGATAGGCCTGGGCCGGGACCGCGCTGCCGCTCAGCCAGGCACCCAGCGGCAGCGTGCCGCGCGCGACCAGCACCGCCGCCATCGTGCCGAACAACATGCGCATGCCGGCCAGGAAGGCGCGGTCGCGGCTGTCGCTGCTCACCCGCGCGCTCATCGCCAGATAGGGCACGTTCACCGCCGCATAGGCGGTGCGGAAGAGCAGGTGCCCGGCGAAGATCGTCGCGATGCCCCACCAGCCACTGGCAAGGGGTGGCATGTAGGTGAGGACGAAGGCGAGCCCCAGCGGAATGCTGCCCAGCATCAGGAAGCGGCCATAGCCGCGACCGGGCTCGCGCCGGTCGGCGATCGCGCCGGCGAGAAAATTGGCGAGCCCGTCCCATATCGAGGCGATGGTGTAGATCATCGCGGCCAGCGCCACCGGCAGGTCCAGCGCCTCGGTATAGTAGAAGAGCAGGAAGAGCATGATGCTCTGCCAGTAGAGATTGAAGGCGAAGTCCCCGAAGGCGAAGAGCAGCAGCCGGAGGCGTGCCGGCGCGGCGCGGAGGCGGGCGATCATCGGCCCTGTCTAGCGCGGGCGAGGCGCGCGCGTCACGGCCTTATCGCGCCCGGCACGGATCGGCCTGCATCCGGCACGGACCCGCGCTGCCTGCATCGCCGTCGGGCTGGGCTGGCCCCATATTCTCCCCTGTCATCCCCGCTATTCCCTGGCGTCATCCCGCTTCTCTACCGTCATCCCCACCTGCGCGGGGATGACGGACATAGTTTCAAGGGCCCGCTTGGGCCTTTTCCTGGCTGGGCATCATATTCCGTCCCTCGCCATCTTCGTGCGGACGGAGATGGCGGGGCTGGCGATCGGGCCGTGGCGCTGGGCAGCTGGCCGATCGGGCAGGCTTGCGCGCCGGTCCAGGCTCCGGATACGGCTGTCGCGCCGAGAAGCGGCATGGGAGGTGCGCGATGGACATTCGGCAAGTCGACATCCGACGAGTCGCGTGTCTCGACGGCCTGCGCGGGCTGGCGGCGCTCTGGGTGCTGTTCGGGCACCTGGTGATCCTGACCGGCTTCCGCCTGCCGGTGCTGAGCAAGCCGGATCTGGGCGTCGACCTGTTCATCCTGCTCTCCGGCTTCCTGATGGTGTTCCAGTATCGGCTGCGTGCCGACGTGGAGGATTGGCGCGCGCCCGGCACCTGGGCGGCGTTCTGGACGCGCCGCTTCTTTCGTCTCGCGCCGCTCTTCTATGTGACGCTGGCGGTGGCGCTGCTCGCCGGGCCGGCCCTCTATGCCGACCGGGTGGCGATCGACAGCTTCCTGGGCCAGCCGCTCCAGCCGCGCGAGCGCTTTGCCGATGCGAGCCTCGCCAATATCGCCGCGCATCTGAGCTTCGTGTTCGGCCTGCTTCCCGACTATGCGTTCCGTACCCCGCTGCCGGACTGGAGCCTGGGGCTGGAGATGCAGTTCTACGCTGCCTTCCCGTTCCTGGTGCTGCTCGCACGGCGAACCGGCTGGGTGCCGGCGGCGCTGGTAGCGGCGGGCGCGGCGCTGGGGCTGGCGGTGCTTGCGCATCGGCTGGGGCTCGATTTCCCGATGCCCGCCTTCCTGCCGCTCAAGCTGCACCTGTTCCTGAGCGGCATGCTGATCGCCGCCGATCCCGGGCCGGGCCGGGGGCGGATCGGCGTGCATCTCGCCGTGGCGATGCTGCTCGCGCTGATGCCGGTGGGGGGCGATCACGACCTGCTGCACATCCTGGTGCGTGTGCTGCTCGTGCTCGGCTTCTTCGCGCTGGTTCATCTGCGTTCGCTGGGTGCCGTCGACGGGATCGCGCGGCTGCTCGGCGGCAAAGTGTTCCACTGGCTGGGCGAGCTTTCCTATGGCGCCTATCTGATCCACCTGCTGATCCTGTACCCGGTCGCGGCGGGCGTGATCGCGCGCTTCGGCACCGGGCTGGGCGCCGCCGGACGGTTCGCGCTGACCGGCGCGATCGTGGTGCCGGCCACCTATGTCCTCGCCTTCCTTGCCTACCGGCTGGTCGAGCTGCCCGGGCAGCGGCTGGGCAAGGCAGTGATCGCGCGCGTCACCGGCAGCCGGACGCGCGCGCGCCAGACCCTGCCCGAGGAGATCGCGGCACCCTAGCCGCCGGCCGGCATGCCGGGCCCAGATCCGAAGCTGGCTTAGGGGAAGGCCCCGAAAGGGGCGGATCGGAGATCGATCGATGCAATGGTCGGGGCGACAGGATTCGAACCTGCGACCCCCACACCCCCAGTGTGATGCGCTACCAGGCTGCGCTACGCCCCGACCAAGGGTGCGCCCTCTAGGCCGGACCGGCGCGGGATGCAACCCATCCGCGACAATAGTTGCGCCGGGGTGTACCACATGTTAGCGCGCCGCGCTTGAACGGTGCGGATTCCTCCGCCCATGACAATAATAATCAGGACCCCATGCTCATCACGCCAGCACATGCACAGGCCGCAGGCGCGGCAGCCCAGGCCAACCCGATGGGCGGCGTCCTCGGACTTGCGCCGCTCGTCCTCATCTTCGTCGCCTTCTACTTCCTGATGATTCGTCCGCAGCAGAAGCGGATGAAGGATCTTCAGAACGCGGTGAACGCCGTGAAGAAGGGCGACCAGGTCGTCACCGGCGGCGGCCTTCTCGGCAAGGTGACCAAGGTCGACGAGACCGAAGTCGAGATCGAGCTCGCCCCCAATGTGAAGGTCCGCGCGATCAAGGCCACGCTTACCAGCGTGATGCCGGCCGGCGGCGCCAAGCCCGCGAACGACTGATGCTCGACTTTCCCCGCTGGAAGATCACGACGATCCTGGTCGGCATCGCGATCATGATCGCCCTGTCGATCCCGAGCTTCTTCCCGAAGAGCGCGCGCGAGCATTGGCCGAGCTGGGTGCCCAAGCCGGCGATCAACCTCGGCCTCGACCTTGCCGGCGGCAGCTTCCTGCTGTTCGAGGCGAACACCGATGACGTGCGCCAGGCCAAGCTGACGCAGATGCAGGATCAGGTCCGCGCCGAGATGCGCAAGGACCCCAAGATCGACATCGGCGACATCTCGATCCAGGGCGGCAAGGTCAGCTTCATGCTCCGCGACCCGTCCAAGGTCGATGCGGCGCGCGAAAAGCTGCTCGCGATCACCGGCACCGGCGTCGGCAATACTGGCCAGCGCCAGTGGGACGTCGCCGTGGTCGATTCGAGCCGTTTCGTGCTGACGCCGACCGAGGCGGGGATCAACGAGGCGATCGACACCGCGATGGGCGATGCCCGCGAAGTGATCGAGACGCGCATCAACGCGCTCGGCACCGTCGAGCCGACCGTGGTGCGCGAAGGCGCCAACCGCATCGTCGTGCAGGTGCCCGGCCTGCAGAACCCGACCGCGCTCAAGGCGCTGATCGGCCAGACCGCGGTGCTCGAGTTCCGCCTGGTCGACGTCAATGCCGATCAGAACGCGGTACAGCGTGGCGAGGCGCCCGCAGGCGACGTGATCATGCCCTACCAGGCTGGCGGCAAGGTCGCGGTGCAGCGCCAGGTGATGATCAGCGGCGACATGCTCGTCGATGCCAAGCAGACCTATGACCCGCAGACCGGCGCGCCCGGCGTCACGCTGCAGCTCAACGGTGCCGGCTCCAAGCGATTCGCCAAGGTGACGCAGGAGAATAGCGGCAAGCCGTTCGCGATCATCATCGACGGCGTCGTCATCTCGGCGCCGAACATCAACGAGCCGATCCTGGGCGGCAGCGCGGTGATCAACGGCGGCTTCACCGTGGAGAGCGCAAACCAGCTCGCGATCGCGCTGCGCTCGGGCAAGCTGCCGGTGAAGCTGAAGGTGGTGCAGGAATCGACGGTGAGCCCCGAGCTCGGCGCCGATTCGATCCGCGCCGGCGTCACCGCCTCGATCATCGCGGTGATCGCGGTGATCGCGTTCATGATCCTGACCTATGGCCGCTTCGGCATCTACGCCACGCTGGCGGTGATCATCAACGTGCTGGTCATCCTGGCGGTGATGGGGCTGCTCAACGCCACGCTGACGCTGCCGGGCATTGCCGGTTTCGTGCTGACGATCGGCACCGCGGTGGACGCGAACGTGCTGATCAACGAACGCATCCGCGAGGAGCGGCGGCGCGGGCGCGGTGTGAGCCAGGCGGTCGAGCTCGGCTACAAGGAAGCCAGCCGGACGATCTTCGAGGCGAACGTGACGCACGCGATCGCCGGCCTGATCATGGTGATCCTGGGCTCCGGCCCGGTGCGCGGCTTCGCGGTCGTGCTGCTGATCGGCATCGCGACTTCGGTGTTCACCGCCGTCGTGTTCACCCGCATGCTCGTCACGATCTGGTTGCGCCGTAACCGGCCGACCGAAATCCACATTTAACGGAAGCGACGCGCATGCGGCTCCTCAAGATCATTCCCGACAATACGAACATCGGGTTCGTACGCGTCCGCTTCATTGCCTTCGCGGTCACTACGCTGCTCACCGTCGCCGCCGTGGCGCTGGTGGGCATCCATGGACTCAACATGGGCGTCGACTTTGTCGGCGGCGTCTCCATCGAGGAGAAGTTCGCCAGCCCGCCGCATCTCGACCAGGTGCGCGAGACGGTGAACGAGCTCGGGTTCGGCGATGCTGCACTCCAGCAGCTGGGCGGCCAGAACACCGTGACGATTCGCCTGCCGGTTCCGCATTCGACCACGCCCGATGCGGTGGACAAGATGGTCGAGACGGTGAAGACCACGCTGAAGGCCAAGTTCAACGCGGATTTCACGAACTACTCCACCGTGTCGGGCAAGGTCTCGGGCGAGCTGGTGAACAAGGGCATCCTGGCCGTGGTGCTGGCGATCATCGGCATCGCGATCTTCTCGTGGTTCCGCTACGAATGGCAGTTCGGCATCTCGACCGCGGTGGCGATCATCCACGACGTGCTGATGGCGCTCGGCTTCTTCGCGGTCACCGGCATGGTGTTCGACCTGAACATCGTCGCCGCGGTGCTGACGATCATCGGCTATTCGATCAACGACAAGATGGTGATCGACGACCGCATCCGCGAGAACATGCGCAAATACCGCAAGATGGGGATGAGCGAGCTCATCGATCTTTCGGTGAACGAGACGCTGCCGCGCACGGTGATGACTTCGCTGACGATCATGCTCGCGCTCGCTTCGCTGCTGATCTTCGGCGGCCCGGTGCTGCGCGGCTTCACCGCGGCGATGATGCTCGGCATCGTCGTCGGCACCTATTCGTCGATCTACGTCTCGTCGTCGCTGCTGATCACGCTGGGCCTGAAGCCGGGCCCGCGCGAGGAAAAGCCCTCGCCGGCGAGCGGCGCCGAGCGCGTCGGCTGAGCCGGTGGAAGTGAAGCGCGCCAGCGCGGAGGGGCCGGTCATCTCCGGCTTCTCCGGGCGCGGCTTTCGCGTGGACGAGGGCGTCTATGAAGGCCTGCTGATCACGCCCGAGCGCGCCGACGGATGGGCGCCGCCGCCGATCGCCGAATTGACCGAGGCCGATCTCGCGCCCTTGCTGGGCCTGGCGCCCCGGCCCGAATTCCTGCTGCTCGGCACCGGCAAGACGCTGGTGCGACCGCCGCGTGCGCTGGCCGAGGCGCTGGGCGCCAGGGGCATCGGCATCGAGGCGATGGACAGCCGCGCCGCCGCCCGCGCCTGGGGCGTGCTGCGCGCCGAGCTGCGCTGGATCGCCGGGGCGCTCTACCCGCTGGACTAGTTTCCCGGCGGGGAGGCTTTCCGCGTCGCCCGAACAATGGATATGCTGCCCGGAAAGGGAGAGGCAGCATGATGATTCTCGCACTCGCGCTGGCCATGGCCGCTGGGTCGGACACGCCGGACTATCGCGATCCCGCCAATTGGCTCTGCCGGCCCGGCCGGCAGGATGCGTGCGCGGCGGATCTCTCCACCACCGTGGTCGCCGCCGACGGCGCGCGCAGCGTCGAGCCGTTCAAGGCCGCGAGCACGCCCAAGTTCGATTGCTTCTATGTCTACCCCACCATCTCGCTCGACCCGACACCCAATAGCGACATGATCCCCGGGCCCGAGGAGAAGCGCGTCGCCCAGTTCCAGGTCGCGCGCTTCGCGAAGAACTGCCGGGTGTTCGCGCCGGTCTATCGCCAGGTCACGCTCACGGCGCTCAGGAGCATCATGGGCGGCGGCACCCCGGCGATCGACCGCGACATGGCGTATCGCGACGTGAAGGCTGCCTGGGACGATTATCTGGCCCATGACAATAAGGGGCGCGGCGTGGTGCTGATCGGGCACAGCCAGGGCTCGCTGATCCTCACCCAGCTCGTCGCCCGCGAAATCGACGGCAAGCCCGCGCAGAAGCAGCTGGTCTCGGCGATGCTGATCGGCAGCTCGGTGCCGGTTCCGGCGGGCAAGGACGTGGGCGGCGTGTTCCCGACGATCCCGCTGTGCCGCAGCGCCGACCAGGCCGGCTGCGTGGTCACCTATGCGAGCTTCCGCGCCGACTCGCCGCCGCCCGCCGGCAGCCGCTTCGCCAAGGGCGACCGGCCGGGCGTCGAAGCGGGCTGCACCAATCCGGCGGCGCTGGGCGGGGGCAAGGCGGTGGCGCACGCCTATCTCAACGCCGGGGGCAACATGCTGGTCCCGGGCTCGGCCGAGGCCTGGAGCAGGGACGGCGCGCCGGTCACCACGCCCTTCGTCAGCGTGCCCGGGCTGATCTCCACCGAGTGCGTCGACAAGGACGGCTTCAACTATCTCGCGGTGACGGTGAACGCGGATCCGGCCGATGCGCGTACCGACACCATCCCCGGCGACGTGAAGGTCGGCAATGTCATCCTGAAGGACTGGGGCCTGCACCTGATCGACATGAACCTGGCGCAGGGCGATCTGGTCGACCTGACGGCGCGGCAATATGGCGCCTGGGCGAAGAAGCGCTGATGCCGTCTTGGGCCGGCCCGGTCCCCGCCCTGTAGCGCTTGCCGCCGCGGGCTTCAGCGCGCCGGCGCGAGCCGGGTCAGCAGCAGGCGCCAGAGCGGAATGGTGATCAGCACTATCTGGGCAAGGAACGGGATGAACAGGCTCGTCACGAACGCAGCGAGGGAAGCGAGCAGCGCCGCAAGGCCGCGCTGACGGATCATCCGGCGCTGTGCCGGCGTCACATGCTCTCCCACCACCGGCGGCGCGGTGAGGACGCGTTGGATCAGGATGTTGAAGATCGATATCAGGATCATCCAGCCGCAATAGAAGGCGGTGGGCACGCGGTGGCCGTAATATTCGGACGAGAAGGCCGTGAAGAACGGCATCGCGGCGATCGCGCTCAGCAGCAGCAGGTTGGGCAGGAACAGCCTGGGGCTCCAGTGGCGCGCGCAATCGAACGCCCGGTGATGCCCCGCCCAGAAGGCGCCTATCACGAAGAAGGAGACGAAGAAGCCGATGAAGTTCGGGATCAGCTTGTTCAGAGCCTCCAGGAACGCCGTGTCGCCATAAGGCGCGGCGACATGCGGCACATGGATCTCGATAACCAGCAAGGTGATCGCGATGGCGAACACGGCGTCGGAAAAGAACGCCATGCGTTCCAGCCCGTGCGCCGGACTGTCGGCGTGCGTCTGCTTCGGCTTCATTGAACTCCCCCCTGCTTCGGCGGCTTGCCTAGCAGAGGATCAGCGCGTCGTCTTGGGTGCAGTGGCCTTGGCGCGGCGGGTAGTGGCACGCGGCGTCGCGGCCGGCGCCTTGGTCGCCGCGGCCTTGCGTGGCTTCGGCGCCGGCTTGGGTGCATCGGTAGCGGCGGGCGCCGGCTTGGCGGAGGCCGGCTTGGGCCTCGCCGCGGCCCTGGGAGCGGCCGCCGGCTTGGTCTCGGCCTTCGCGGCGGGCGCCTTGGCGGCAGCGGGCTTGGCGGTGGCAGGCTTGGCGGGCGCCTTGGCCGCCGGTTCGGGCTTCGCCGCGGGCTTTGACGGTGCCTTGGCGGCGGGCTTCGCGGCAACGGTGCGCGCGCGCTTCACCACAGGCTTTGCCGCAGCGGCGGCCGGCGGCTTTGCCGCAGTGGCGGCCGGTGCGGGCGAGGGGGCCGGGGCCGCCGCTTCCCCGGCCTTCTCGCTGGGCTTGAGCTTGGCGGCCAGGGCGACCAGCCCGGCGGCGAGCAGATCGTTCACCACCGGATGCTTGGCCAGCGCGTCGAGCTGCTTGCGCAGTTCCTTGGGCAGCTTCATCCCGGCGATGCTCTTGGGAAGGAAGCCCTTCTTCTCGGGCTTGGTATCGCCGGCCTTCTTGTCCTTCTTGCCCGCCATCACTCGGTCTCCACCGCTGGTAACTTCACTGTCATGAATGTCACGGACCAACGCCGCCTAGTCAACGCGGAAAAGGATCACTTCCCTTCCGCCTCCCAATCGGGCTCGAACTCGAATTCTATCTCCAGGTCGCCGGGGCCGATCGGCGTCTCGGGCACCTGCTCTACCTGGGGCAGGATGTAATAGACGCGCGGCGCTTCGGCGGGCGGCTCGGGCAGGTTGCGAAAAGGGTTCATGGTCCATCTCTCTCCGTTACGCCCCGGGCACGAACGGCGGGCGGGGCGAAGCGGTTCCCTCACGCCGTGCCGCGCGCATCGACGAGGCGCCGGAGGAATGCGTGGAGACGGCTGCTGTTGGCCGCCCAGGTGAAGGGCGCGGCGACGGCGCGGGCGTCCGCCGCGGCCGGCGGCGCGGTGATCAGCGCGCCCAGCGCTTCGGCAAAGGCGGCGGGGGTGCGCGGGACGATGCGGCCCGCCGCCGGCGCGGTGACCACCTGGCGGGCGCCGCCGACATCGGGGATGACGATCGGAGTGCCGCTCGCCAGCGCCTCGAGCCATGCATTGGCGAGGCCTTCGCGTTCGGAGGCAAGGGCCATCGCATCGGCGGCGGCGAGCGCGGCGGCGACGCGATCGGGCGGGATCGCGCCGAGCAGCCTGACGCGCTCGCCCAGGCCCAGCCGTTCGATCCGCGCCTCCAGCCGCTTGCGATCCGGGCCTTCTCCCGCAATCCACAGCGTGACGCCGGGCAGTGCCGAGACCGCGTCGATGACGATGTCGTGCCCCTTGATCGGGATCAGCGCGCCGACCGACAGGACGAGCGGCCCGTCGACGCCGAGCTCGGCCTTGGCGGCGGCGCGGTCGCGCGGTGCGAAGCGGGCCAGGTCCACCCCGGTGGTGATCGTCTCGATCTTCTCGCCCGGAATGCCCATGGCGATCATGTCGGCCCGCAGCGCATCGCTCACCGAGAGCACGCCGTCCGCGCCCCGGCCGGCGGCGACCACCTGCGGCCCGACGGCCTGGCGCCGGCCCCAGTCATGGATGTCCGAGCCGCGCGCCTTGATCGAGACGGGCACGCCGAAGCGCCTGCCGAGCAGGACCGCGGCGGGGCCGTCGGGGAAGAAGAATTCGGTCGAGATCACGTCGAACGGGAATTCCCCGCGGATCGCGCCGAGCAGCGGAGTGAGCGCGGCGGCGAGGGCCCGGGCATGGAAGCGGCCGCCGGTGCCCGGCAGGTTGCGGAAGCGGGGGCGATGGACCGTCAGCCCGTTCCACGTCTCCCGCTCCGGCAGCGCGGCGAGGCGGGCATAGCGGGAAAGCCGGGCCAGTGGCCAGGGCGGCAGGCCGAGCGGGGCGACGACGCGCACCGCCACATCCTCCCGCTCCGCCAGCCCCCGGGTCTGGCGCTCGACGAAGATGCCGAAATTCGGGCGCGAGGCATCGGGAAAGAGCGTCGAGAGGACGAGCACGTGAAGCATGGCACTCCTGTGTAGCCGGCAAGGGTTAACGGGCCGCTCGCCATGCGAAAACGGTTCGCCCGGCGCGTTCTTCCGGGCGAACCGTTTCTGTTACCGGCGGGGGATCAGCGGCAGCGGCGCTTGCCGCTGCGCTCGATCTCGCGGCCCGCCACTGCGCCGGCTGCGGCGCCCAGCAGCGTGCCGACGGTGCGGTCGCCACGGGTGTCGATGGTGCGGCCGACCAGCGCGCCGGCCACGCCGCCAACCACCAGGCCGGTGGTGCCGTCGGGCTTGCGGCAATAGCTGCGGCCGTCACGCCCGCGCCACTCGCGATAGGCATAGCGCTTGCGATAGCCGCGATCCTGCGACCAGTTGCCGTCGGCACCTGCCTTGGCGATGGGTGCGGCATTTGCGGCGATCGGAACCAGGCCGGCCGACGGCACCGCAACGGCGATCGCGCCGAGCGCGAGAATGAGTTTCCGCATGTTATTACACTCCTGATGCACTTTGGGGCAAACCGGAAAGCTAACGTTTCGGTTCCGAACTAGTTGCATGAACGGAAAACAACAGGCCGTTCATCGGAGGGAAGGAAAATGGACGAGGCACGGGCGATCATCGAGCGGCTGGGGCTGGCGCCGCATCCCGAAGGCGGCTGGTATCGCGAGACCTGGCGAGCGGCGCCGGGCGCGGACGGACGGGCCCGGGGAACCGCGATCCACTTCCTGCTCGAACAGGGCCAGCGCTCGCACTGGCACCGGGTGGATGCCGACGAATGGTGGCTCTGGCACGCCGGCAGCCCGCTCGCGCTCCACATCGCCGACGCGGCGGACCGCGATCCGGCGACGATCCGGCTTGGCGGCGAGGTGACCGCCGGCTATGCGCCCCAGTGCCTGGTCCCGGCGAATCGCTGGCAGGCGACCGAAGCGCCGCACGGATGGGCGCTGGTGAGCTGCATCGTCGTGCCGGGCTTCGATTTCGCCGGGTTCGAATTGGCTCCTCCCGATTGGGCACCGCGCAACAATATTGCCTAGTTGTCCACATTATCCACAGTCTTCACAAGTTTGCAGGGGCATTTCGCGCTTTGCGCGACTCGGGTTCGATGACACCATCATGACTGTAAGCGGAACGGTCCGGCGGCGGGAAACCAAAGCAAGATCAGAGGTTTACACGGGCCGGAAACGGTGCAGGTGCCTTCGGGAAACCGCATCCGGTTACGGTTCGGGGATGCGAGGCCCCGGAAGTTGCGAAGCCGAAGTGCCGCCCAGGCGCTGCCGAGGTTTCGAGGGACGCCGGAGCACGGTTCGGCCGGAAGCGGAAGGCGATGCGCAAGCATTGCACGACGCGGAAGGGCGAAGCGGAAAGGGGCCGGAACCCTGGTTCGCGGAAAGGGGTGCGCAAGCGCCCGGCTTCGGGAACGAAGGAACGGCCCGCCGGGAGATTGGCCAGCCGGACGCGCTGCGCAAGCAATGCGGAAGGATCTGGAGGGATCGAGCGGAGAGAAGCATCCAGCAAGGCTTCCGATTTCCGGCCCCCGGCCGGAGAGACGAAGCGGGCCGCCGAGGCTGGTAACCGCAACTCCCCTTCGGGGTGAGTGGACAACGGCCAGCCTCGACGACCGACCCAAGGCACGCATGCCCTTGCCGGCGCGCGCCGAGGATGCCGCCGAAACCATGCCGACGATCCGTCCGGATCCACGGCAGCAGTCCGGCGACACGGGGCCTGGCAGCAATGCCGGGCCCCTTTTGCGTGGTGCGGGGATGCAGGGCTGGGGGTTGAGATCCGGGCGTATCTGGTCCGTGGCCGTCACTCCGGTTCCTCCGGCATCGGCATCGGTGTGGCGCCTGGCGACGGGCCGCGCCGCGCACCGGGCGCAAGCGCCTGAAACCGTTTCCGTCATCCCCACGAAGGCGGAGATCCAGGGCCGGGAACAATGGCTATGAGGCTCGCTTTGCCGTCTCCGGCAACCCGGCGCGCGATTGCGTCGATCCTCCCGCACTACCCTGGATCCACGCCTTCGCGGGGGTGACGGGGTTTGCCGATTGGGTCGTGACCCTGGGCGCGTCGACATCTGGAGCGAGGTAGCCGAGACGGCCTCATGCATCCCGTCGCCCCGGCCTTGCGGCGGGATCCACCGGGAAGCGGGGAGGTCCCGGTGCCGGACTCGCGGCACCGTGGACCCCGGCACAGGGCCGGGATGGGCCGAAGCGCCCGAAGATCGATGGCGCTTGCCTTCCCGGAGCAAGCCCCTCTCCGTCATCCCCGCGAAGGCGGGGATCCGGGGCCAGGAGCAATGGCTGTAACGTCTCCGGCAACCCGGCGCGCGATTGCGTCGATCCTCCCGCGCTATCCTGGATCCCCGCCTTCGCAGGGATGACGGAAACGAATACCGCATCCCCAGGCTGGGGTGTCCCGAGCCGGCACCACGGTCATTCGGGGCCCGCCGTAATGCGCGGAAGGTTACGAAACATACGCTACGGGGCCCCCGTTCTCCCTTGCCATGCGCCGGGCGGCGGCGGGTCCCATGGGGGCGGGAGGGGAAGCCGGCTTGCATCCATCAGCATGGAGCAGACGAAACCCTACATTGCAAGCATCGCGCCCGCCGGGCCGTCACCCCGGCTCGGGGCCGGGATGACGATGACGGGCCAGACGTCGCTGGCGAGGTTCAGAGCAACGTCGCGTCGAGGCTGCTCTCGGCCTTGAGCAGCTTGGAGACCGGGCAATTGGCATGGGCGCCTGCGGCCAGCGCCTCGAACTGCGCCTGGGCCAGGCCGGGGACGCTGGCCTTGAGCGTCAGGTCCGAGCGCGTGATGGTGAAGCCGTCACCATCCTGCTCGAGCTTCACCGCGGCCCGCGTCTCCAGCGATCCCTCGCTGAAGCCGGCCCGGGCCAGCGCGAAGCTCAGCGCCATGGTGAAGCAGCCGGCATGGGCGGCGGCGACCAGCTCCTCCGGATTGGTGCCGGGCTCGTCGGCGAAACGGGTGTTGAAGCCATAGAACTGGTCGGTCAGCACGCCCGACTGGGTGGTGATATGGCCCTTGCCCTCCTTGCCGAAGCCTTCGTAGCGGGCAGTCGCGGTACGGGTCGTCATGTCCTGGATCTCCCTCTTTGCCGGGCCCCTGATCTAGGGAATCCGGGGCCCGGCTTGAAGGCCGTCCGTTCGCGCTAGCGGCAGCGTGCCTCGCCTTTCTCCACCGAGGAGCCGACCGCGCCGCCGGCCGCCGCGCCGAGCAGCGCGCCGAGCAGTTCCGAGCCGCCCGGTGCGATCGCCGCGCCGAGCAGGCCGCCGGCCACGCCGCCGACCACCAGGCCGGTGGTGCCGTCCGAGCGGCGGCAATAATAGCGGCCGTCCTGGCCGCGATAGACGCGGTCGTTGCGGCCCAGCCGATATTCGCGATAGCCGCGGCCCTCGCGATAATAGCGATCGGCATAATAGCCGCCGTACGACGGATCGGGGCGGTTATAATCATAGTCGCGATAGCCATAGCCGCCGCCGGGCCGGGTATCGTAATCGGTGCAGCCGGCCAGCGCCGTCGTGGCCGCCAGGCCGAGGATCAGGATGCGCATCGGTCTCTCCTCCGTGAACCCGCTCGCCTGGGGGAATGCATGGGGGGCGGAAAAGGTTTCGCCTCCAGCACGAATTTGGCGAGCGGCGGGGCGGGCGTCTCGCCGCCCCGCCGCTTGCGTCAGCTCTTCTCCTTGCCGGTGCAGGCGCCGGCGCGCTTCGCGTCGATCGTCATCGCCATGGTGCCGGCCTGGCCGCCGCTCGACTTCACTTCGGTGTGATAGGAATCGGGGGAATAATTGCCCGTGATCGTCATGTCGCGCTTCTGGCCCGCGGTCTCGCAGGTCATCTTCGCGTCGATCGTGCCGCCGGCCATGGTGAAGTGATCGTAGCGGCAGCTCTTGTCGCCGCCGAACATGCCGGCCTTGGGCGACTTGACGTCGGCCTCGGTCACGCAGCTGGCGAATTCCTGGCCCTTCATCATCTTGTCCTTCATCGTCTTCGCCATTTCGGGCGGCATCTTGTCCATGCCCGGCATGTCGAGATTGGTGATGGTGACCTTGCCGTCCCAATGGCCCGGCGAGATGAAGCTGCCGGCGCCCTGGGCCGCGGCAACCTTGTTCGAGACTTCCTCGACCGAGGCATTCTCGGCCGTGACCTTGGGCCCGGAATTGCAGGCCGCGGCAGCCAGCGTCAGCGACAGCGGCAGCAGCATGGTGAAGCGCTTCATCGGAATCCCCTCTTTCTGTTGACCTGCCCCGGACGGGGGCCATGCCTTGAACGCGGAAAAACGGCATGCGGCCCCACCGCCGCGCTCGACTGGGCGCACGCGGAGACCGGATGGACGGAAGCGTTATGGAAAGGGATGGGCCGGGGCCAGGCCAGCATGCCGGCCCCGGATAAAGCGCCGGCTCCTAGCCGAGCACCTCGATCGCCGCGGCGCGGGCAATGGCGCGCTGACGCTGGCTGGTCTCGAGGGGGAAGAGGCGGCGGTGCGGCGGAATGAAGGCCTCGAACGGCCGGCTGGCGCTGCGGGTAATCTGGGTTTCGTGTATGCGATTGAAAAAGTTCATGTAGTTTCCTGTGTTGTTGACTGGATGGCCGGACTGGCCGCCGCTCGTGCAATGCGCGAGCTGACGGTACGTTCCTGGCGGACGGCCATTTCGAGCCATGCCGCTTCTGCCCGCAGCCGCTGTTCGCGGACATTGTCGAGCGTGGCGGCATCGGCCTCGGCACGGCATTTCGCCGCCTGAGCCCGGTAATCGGGTTGGTTTGCCACGGGTGCGTTCTCCAAGAGAGGACGTTGGGGTGGCGGCGCCCCCACAAGGGAGCGGAGGACGCCGCCGACGGCCGGAGCCGCCTGTCGGAGTCCGTTATTCGGCCGGCGACAAATTGGTCGCCGAAAGGCGGCCGCGCTTGTCGTTCTCCAGCTCGTAGTTCACGCGCTGGTTCTGGCTGAGCGTGCTCATGCCCGAACGCTCGACGGCGCTGATATGGACGAAATGATCGTCCTTGCCGCCATCGGGCGAGATGAAGCCGAAGCCCTTCGTCGCATCGAAGAACTTGACGGTACCGGTATGGCTCATGTGCTTTCTTCCTTATGTTATCGGCCGCGCTCAGTGCGAGCGGACCTCGCGCTGCAAGGGGCAGATGGAAGGAAGAGGGGCCGCAAAGCGCCGAAAACCGTCGAAATGCGACTGTAGCAAATGGAAAGTGGGAAGGCGGCATCGCAAGTTCAAGGGGCGGCATGGGAAAATATCGCGGCGCCGTCATCTGTCTCCGGCGCGGCCAGCAAGGCGAACCAGCGATCGCGCGCCGCGCCTTCGACTTTCCGGCGCGCCGCCAGTCTGGCGCGGTACGGGGCCTCGACCAGATGTTCTTCCTCGGCGGTCAGCTCGCGCGAATATTCGTCATCGCCATAGGCGCCGTCTTCCTCGCCATGGAAATCCGCGGGCGGAGGGAAGCGGGTGTGCCATTTCTCGTCGTCCCCGTCCCACCAGACCGGCTCCTCCCCGGCGGGCCAGGCCGCCCCGGCCGGGGCGAAATCTTGAATCGCTTGATGGTCCGCACGGGCGGGCGCGGGGGCGATCTCGACCAGGCCGGCGGCTTCGGCTCGCGCCCAGTCCGCGCCGGACCAATGCGCGCGGGCGGCGGGATCGAGATCGGCGAGCGGCCCGGCAAGGTCGGTATGGGTGCGCAGCCAGCTGTCGGCGCGGGCCGGGCCGGCATCGCGGGCGACGAGATCGATATAGGCCTCGAACTCCTGCGCGACGAGGCGGGCGGCGGCGTGGGTGGCTTCCTTCGCCGCCTTGTCGGCCATGCGATCGAGGCGGGTGAGCATCGCCATGCCGAGCCGGTTGTCGATGCGGTGGCGCTCGACCTCGCTGCCGTCGGAGCGCGTGATCGTCTCGACCGTGCCGTGGAGCGCGCGCTCCATCAGCGTATCGGCGAGGCAGTTGCGGGCGTGGAGCAGGGCCGCTTCCCAGCCGAGCGCGAAATGGGCGCCGCGCGCGGAGAGGCGGAAGGCATAGGCCGATTGCTGGGTGAGCCCGACCAGCCGGCACGCCTGGCCGACCGTGGCCCCCTCGGCGATGGCGCGCAGGAAGGTCGCCTGCTTCTCGCCGGACCAGCCGCCGATCCGCTGGGAAGGGGACTTGGTGTATTCGTCGAGCGGCAGCGCGGGGACTTCGGGGTCGCCATGTTGGGGACGGGGAAGGAGCTGGTGATGGCGCATCGGGTGGTCCTCTCGGGTTGGTTTGAGGACCGGTTAGATATGCCGGAATGGGGAGTGTAGGACAGGGTTTGTTTATGGTTTGTTCTTGGTGCCGGCGCGAAGAGGGTCAGGGGTATTGCTGGCGGGCGTGGAGGAGCGAGAGGATCTCGATGGTCTCTGCTGTGACACGGTAGACCAGGACGTAGTTGGGATGGATCACCGCTTCGCGCGTGCCGGGCACGCGGCCCGCGCGGTGGATATAGGGGTGATCGGGCAAGCGGCTGGCGGCGTAAAGGATCGCATCGCCGAGCTGCTGGGCGGCGGCCGGACGGCGGGCAGCGATATAGGTGATGATTTCGCGCATGCTCTGGCGCGCCTCGGGGCGCCAGATCAGCGCTAGCGTCACTTGTCCCGATGCTTGTCGATGATCGCTTGCATCTCCGCCATCACCTGATCGTGCGGGATGCCGGGCTCCTTGGAGTTCATCGCCTTCTCGACCCTGGCGCGGAACCATGCGTCATAGGCCTCGGCCTCTTCGGTCGTCGCAAATTCGGACTCGATGGGCGAGAGCTTGGCCATGGGGGGAATATAGCGTGGCGTGCGTGGTGGGGGAAGGCGCGGGCGGTGGATTGTGTCCGGATTGGAGATAGCCAAACTAGCGGTGTGATATAATGATTCTAACGAATAAGGACCGGCTAACTTCAAAAGACCCGCTTAGCAATATCGCTGACGGAGTTCATTCCGCCACGCCAATCACTTCCACTTTTCGGTAGAGAGAATACGTATCTGTCATCTTGCATATATATAAGCTTATAATGTTTACCATCATCAGAAATATCAAATCCGAGTTCCTTGAGGTTTCTGGAAATATCTCCGCTCATGGAAGTATAATTCCTAAGAATCTGCTTCAAGATTTCTCGGCTGTCTTTGAGATAACTAGATTCTTGAATCTCATAAGCTGCGGCAGTGATGATATCTTGCCGTCGGCTACCAGCCTGCACATTTGCTGCGGCAAAAATGAGGGCATCTCGAATGACTTCGTCAAACTCACCTTTACGAAGTTGTTGCTCTGAGCAAATTTCCCAACTCGTCGCGTGATGAGTAGAGTTCTTAAATTCCAGTGACCTTATTCTAGATTTTAAGTGCTTAATCTCCTTTTCTGCCTCAGAGAGCTGCTCATCCTTTGCTCTAATTTCTGAGTCGAAGGCGGATACATATTCGGAGACGTCTTCGGAGCCGGAATTTTTGAGTGTTTCAAAGACAGAACGCGCGAGGTCCGCTTCAGCCCTTGCCCAAGTGCATCGTGCCAAGGGGCGCCGATTAATAAGCGCAGATCGAATGTCAGAGACGATTGCTTGGCGGACTGCCGCTTCGGTGGGGGTTATATCATTGATATAGTATCGATATTTTTCGCCATTGGGCCAATATACGCCGATGCTGCCTCCGTAAACATTTCTTGAGCCAACATCTCGTTGGATGCTCTTTGAAAACGAGCGGCTGGGCTCAACGATTACATGGGCCATTCCGCCGAGGGATTTGGCGAGGAGTTCGGCGTTCATAATGCTCTGTTCAGTAAACGGGCAGCTAACATATGCAAGCGGGAGGTAATTCTCGGCATCCGCATTGAGTAGCCGGATAGCCATGCGCGTATCGAGTTCAGAAAAGTGATGGGCGGAATCCGACACGTGCAGTTCGTCATCCAGGCCGCCGCCCAGTTTTTCGATTAGGGTCCTGACAATGTACGGTTTCTTGGCCGGCGGAAGGGAAACTAAGGGGCGAGTGGCTTCCCGATCCGTACGAATGCCGATCCAGTCATCCTCGGGCGTTTTCGAATAGGTAACTTCGGTCACCCACTGGATGTCGCGGTCCAACGCCGAATACCTAAATGCAGCAATCTCATGCTGATCCTCTTTCGTGAGGATGGCTTCGAGACTCACTGAGCCACTGTCCACCTTCCAGCGGCCAGAGGTAGGAATGGAGGAGAGATGTTCTGCGGTCAATTTGGCATGCGGCGAACCTGAAATCCAAGCCCGAACGGCTTCAACAAACCTCTCAGAGGAGGTTTCGCAAACTGGAAATTCAGTCGCAAATGAAAGCATCCGACCATGTTAGGATTCAAGCCTTTCGATGGTCAAGGTTAACCTCAATGCTCTCAAATGGGGCTTTGGGCGTTTGGACCTCTTGTTGGGCGCGGATAGAAGCTCACTCCGCCGCCTCGGTCTCCCGAACCTTCCTCTTCCCCAGCAACGGCGCCAGATACTTCCCCGTAAAGCTCCGCGCCGCCTTCGCCACGTCCTCCGGCGTGCCCTGCGCCACGATCTCGCCGCCCTTCACCCCGCCTTCGGGGCCCAGGTCCAGGATCCAGTCCGCCGTCTTGATGACGTCGAGATTATGCTCGATCACCACCACGGTATTGCCCTGCTCGACCAGCGCGTGGAGCACTTCCAGCAGCTTGCGGACGTCCTCGAAATGCAGGCCCGTCGTCGGCTCGTCCAGGATGTACAGCGTGTTGCCGGTGGCCCGCCGCGCCAGCTCCTTTGCCAGCTTCACCCGCTGCGCCTCGCCGCCCGAGAGCGTCGTCGCCTGCTGGCCGACCTTGACGTAACCCAGGCCGACCTCGGCCAGCATCGCCATCTTGTCGCGGATCGGCGGGACCGCCTTGAAGAACTCGACTGCGTCCTCCACCGTCATGTCGAGCACCTCGGCGATGCTCTTGCCCTTGAACTTCACTTCCAGCGTCTCGCGATTGTACCGCGCGCCGTGGCACACGTCGCAAGTGACGTAGACGTCGGGCAGGAAGTGCATCTCGATCTTGAGCAGGCCGTCGCCGGTGCAGGCCTCGCAGCGGCCGCCCTTGACGTTGAAGCTGAACCGGCCCGGCTTGTAGCCGCGCGCCTGCGCCTCGGGCAGCCCCGCGAACCAGTCGCGGATGCTGGTGAAGGCGCCGGTATAGGTCGCCGGGTTCGAGCGCGGGGTGCGGCCGATCGGCGACTGGTCGATGTCGATCACCTTGTCGAGATGCTGGAGGCCGGTGATCCGGTCGTGCTTGCCGGCAAGCAGGCGGGCGCCGTTCAGCTGGCGCGCGGCGGCGGCATAGAGCGTGTCGATCGTGAAGCTCGACTTGCCCGAGCCCGAGACGCCGGTGATGCAGGTGAAGGTGCCGAGCGGAATGCTCGCGGTGACGCCGCGCAGATTGTTGGCGGTGGCGTTCTCCACCGTCAGCTTCTTGCCGGTGCCCTTGCGGCGCTTGGCCGGCACGGGGACCTCACGGGTGCCGTTGAGATAGTCGGCGGTCACCGAGCCCGTGGTCGCGAGGATATCGTCCAGCGTGCCGCGCGCGACGATCTCGCCGCCATGCACGCCGGCGCCGGGCCCCATGTCGAGGATATAGTCGGCGCTGCGGATCGCGTCCTCGTCATGCTCGACGACCAGCACGGTGTTGCCGAGGTCGCGCAGCCGCTTGAGCGTGGCGAGCAGCATGTCGTTGTCGCGCTGGTGGAGGCCGATGCTCGGCTCGTCGAGGACGTAGAGGACGCCCGACAGCCCCGAGCCGATCTGGCTGGCCAGGCGGATGCGCTGGCTCTCGCCGCCGCTGAGCGTGCCCGAGGTGCGATCGAGGTTGAGATAGTCGAGGCCGACATTGTTGAGGAAGCCGAGCCGCTCGTCGATCTCCTTGAGGATCGCGCGGGCGATCTCCTTCTGCTGGGGCGTCAGCGTCTCGGGCAGCGCCTTGAACCAGCCGAGCGCGTCGACCACCGAGAGGCGGGTGGCGTGGCTGATGTCCTCGCCCGCGATCTTGACCGCCAGCGCCTCGGGCTTGAGGCGGGCGCCGCCACAGGTCTCGCAGGGATGGGCCGCCTGGTATTTCGACAGTTCCTCGCGCATCCACGCCGATTCGGTCTGCAGCATGCGGCGGTTGAGGTTGCCGATCACGCCCTCGAACGGCTTCTTCACGTCATAGGACTTCTTGCCGTCGACAAAGGTGAGGGTGACCGGCTTGCCGCCGGTGCCGTGGAGGATGATCAGCTGGACCTCGCCCGGCAGGTCGCGCCAGGGCGTGTCGAGGCTGAAGCCGAACTCGCGGGCGAGGCTGCCCAGCACCTGCATGTAATAAGGGGAAGGCGGGTTGGACTTGGCCCAGGGGACCACCGCCCCCTTCTTGATGCTGAGATCATGGTTGGGGACGACCAGATCCTCGTCGAACACCAGCTTCTCGCCCAGGCCGTCACAGGCCGGGCAGGCGCCCTGCGGCGCGTTGAACGAGAAGAGGCGGGGCTCGATCTCGGAAATGGTGAAGCCGCTGACGGGGCAGGCGAACTTCTCGGAAAAGACGATGCGGTTGTCGGGGATGCCGGCGCCCTTGAGCTGGCCGCCGGTGGCGTTGAACTCGGCGCGCGCCTCCTGGACGCGGGCGCCGGTGATCTCGGCCACGGTCGCGTCCACGAGATCCACATAGGCCAGCCCCTCGGCGAGCTTGAGCGCGGTCTCGAAGCTCTCCGCCAGGCGAGTGCCGATATCGTCGCGCACGACGAGGCGGTCGATCACCACTTCGATGTCGTGCTTGTACTTCTTGTCGAGGGCGGGCGCCTCCTCGATCAGATAGGTCTCGCCGTCGATGCGGACGCGCTGGAAGCCGGCGCGCTGCCATTCGGCGAGCTCCTTGCGATACTCGCCCTTGCGGCCGCGCACGACCGGGGCGAGCAGGAGCAGCCGGGTGCCCTCGGGCAGCGCCAGGACCCGGTCGACCATCTGGCTGACGGTCTGCGCCGAGATCGGCAGGCCGGTGGCGGGCGAATAGGGAATGCCGACGCGCGCCCAGAGCAGGCGCATATAGTCGTAGATCTCGGTGACCGTGGCGACCGTCGAGCGGGGGTTGCGCGAAGTCGTCTTCTGTTCGATCGAGATGGCGGGGCTGAGGCCCTCGATATGCTCGACATCGGGCTTCTGCATCAGCTCGAGGAACTGGCGGGCATAGGCGCTCAGCGACTCGACATAGCGGCGCTGGCCCTCGGCATAGATGGTGTCGAAGGCGAGGCTCGACTTGCCCGAGCCCGAGAGGCCGGTGATCACCGTGAGCGTGTCGCGCGGAATGTCGACGTCCACGCCCTTGAGATTGTGCTCGCGCGCGCCGCGGACGGAGATGGTGGTAAGTGCCATGCCGGGGGTTCTAGCTTTGTTCCTGGAGAGATTCCAGTGGGGAGATAGGAACGCCGGGCAGGCGATGCCAGCTGCCGCGCATCCTGGACGGACGCGCGGGACCGGGCCGGGGGCGGCGCACCGCCCCCGGCGGCGGGATCAGGGCGTCTTCTTGCCCACCGTCACGCCGGTGAGGATGAGCTTCTGGCCGTTGATCGAATCATAGCCGGGCGTGACCGTGTTGGTCTGGATATTGAACACCCCGCCATATTCGGCCGCGGCGGGGCCGTTGAACTGGCCGAGCCAATAGCCGGTGGTCGCCGCGCTGGTCTGTCCCATGCTGAAGATCGCGTTGTTGCGGTTGCCGGTGAAATCGAAGCGTCCGAAATCGGTGGTCGTGCCGCCGTTCGCGCCCTTGATCGCCAGCGAGCCGCTGATGCCGAACCCGGCGAAGTTCACGCTCATGCTGCTGGTGCCGCTCAGCGCGTAGAAATCGCTGGTGTTGCTTCCCGCCGGCGTGATCGCGCCATGGCCATAGAGCACGCCGGCATAGTTGGCCGTGCCCGTGCGCGGCAGCTGGCTGTCGAGCGTGGCGACGCCGAAGGGGATGAAATAATGGTCGTTGTCCTTCGAGAGGCCGGGCGGATAATTGCGCACCCGGGTGAAGTCGACGAAGCTCGTATAGGTGAGCGCCAGCTCGCCATTGCCGGCGCCGGTGCCATAGATCTTCGCCGTCCAGTCGACATTGTTGGCGGCGGTTCCGCGATAGACCGAGAAGACGGCGTTGCTCTCCGCCGCAACCTTGTCGGCCTGGCCGAAGCCGATGCTGAATGCCTCGCCGTCGGAGCCGCCGCCCAGCGGGCGCGAGACGAGATAGCTGTTCGTCGCCGGATCCCAGCGCACCCGCGCCATGGACTGGCTGGCGCTGATCAGGCCGGCATTCGAGGAGATGAAGCCGCGATTGTTGATCGGATACTGCCAGTGCATGACCAGCGAATAGCCGCTGGTGAAATCGGTGGGCGCGGTCAGCTCGGCGAGCGTCTTGCGCCCTTCCAGGATCGCCGGGTTCGAGATGCCGGTCAGCGTGCCGCTGGCCACGTTGCCGCCCGCATCCGCGACGGCGAAGCTGGCACCGACTTCCTGCGCCGTCGGGCCGTAGAAGCGCCCGTCGATCGTGCCGTTGTGCGCGCCGAACAGGTCGAGCTGGAAGGTGCCGCCGAACCGGTTGGCCGTGCTGGACAGCGCGGCGGTGCCCGAGAAGCCGCCGGCGGCGATGGCGTTGTTGGGCAGGCTGCTGCCGGCCCGGGCGCCGCCGACCAGGTCGATGGCGCCGGTGCCGAAATTGACCGAGAGCGTGCCGCTGCCGTCCATCTGGATCGGCTGCGGGTCGCCCGAGTGGAAGATCGATCCGTTGAGCGTCAGGTCATAGGCGGCGCTGCCGGTGCGCGGCAGCGCGGTATCCGCGGTGGCATAGCCGAAGGTCACGTCGTCGATCACGAATTGCCAGGGCTGGCCGTTCATGACGCGATGCTGTGCCTCCGCCGCGCGGACATATTGCAGCGCGCCCGGAGTGAAGACGGTGAACTGGTCGCCGATGCCGTTGCTGAGCGTGGTCGGGCCGTAATATTGCGAGCGGTCGGCGCCGATCATCGTGTAGGTGCGCCGGTCCGCGTCATATTGGACGATGAAGGTGCCGCGTCCGGTCGCCTGGTTGCTGGCGGTGGTGCCGGTGAAGCTCCCGCTGCTGGTGCTCACGTCGCCGGCGAAGAACTGGCTGGGGCGCGGATCGGCAAAGGAGGTCGCCGCGGGCAGCGCGCCTTCGCGCCGCCCGATGATCGTGCCCGCCGCGACCTGGCCGAACGGCGAAGTGGTGCTGGCGTACCAGCTCGCGCCGACCTCCTCGGCGCCGGGGCCGTAGAAGCGGCCGGTCATCGCGCCGGAGAACGCGCCGATGTCGCTGAAGCGCACCGGGCCCCAGAAGCTGTTGTCGGTGCTCGAGATCCGCGCCTCGCCGGAGAAGGCTGTGCGGGGGGTATGGGCCGTGTCCAGCTCGGCATGGACGGTCAGCGCGCCGCGGCCGAAGTCGGCGTCGAGCGAGCCCGATCCGGTGAGGCCGGTGAGGGTGGTGTTGTCGAGCTGCGCGCCGAGCAGGTCGACCGAGTAATGCGCGGTGCCGGTGCGCGGCGTGGCCGCCGTCGCGGTGGGCAGGCCATAGGCGAAGGCATCGAGCGAGCCGTCGATCGATGTCGATCCCGTCACGATCCGCTCCCAATAGCCGCCCGCGACATATTGATAGGTGAAGCGGCCCGCGGTGCCGGGCTTGGTGATGGTCAGCGATTCCTCGGTGCCGCCGCTGTTGCGCGCATAGTAGGTAACCTGTGCCGTACTGCGTGCGGCATCGATGTCCGAGGCGCGGAAGGTCTGGCTGCGTCCCGGCGCGGTAACGGTGTAGGAGGCGTTGCTCGCGTCATAGGCGACCGTCATGGTCTTGCTCGACGCGGCGAGCGTGGGCATCGCGCCGCTCTTCGGAAAGCTCGCATTCCCGCCGGCACCGTCATTGGCGAAGCTCTGGCTCGCCGTGAGGTTGAGCATCGACGTGTTCGCCGGCGTCGGCGTGGGGGTCGGCGTGGGTGTGGGAGCCGGCGTGGGCGTGGGGGACGGGGTAGGCGTCGTACCCGGGGTAGGCGATGGCGAAGGGCCGGGCGTCGGCGTGGGGGTGCCGCCGCCGGTGGCGGGAGGCGTCGTGTTCACGCCGCCGCCGCCCCCGCCGCCGCTGCACGCCGAGAGTGCGATCGCCGACGCGAAAGTCGTCGCCCTGAGAATCCGCTTCATCTCTTCCCCCTCTTCAGAATGCCCTGGTGATGCCGAATGTGCCCGCCACCCGGCGATAGTCATAGAGCCCGACCGTCGACCAGTTGCGCTCGAACTCGACGCGGACCAGCGGCGCGAAGCCGTGCCAGGCCAGCGCGCGCAAGGTGGCGCCGCCCCCGGCGCTCAGCGTCCATTCGCGGCGGCGATCGGGAAACAGGAACAGGCGCGCATCCCCTTCGAGACGGCGGCCGCCCAAAGTGACGAAGGCCGAGGTCTTGCCGAACTCGCGCCAGTAGAGAAGGTCGACGCCGCCCGAGACGGTGGCATAGCCGGGATCGCGCGCGGTCTGACGGGTGCCGACCAGCGTGATGCCACCGCCCGAGCGCGCGTCGAAGGCGCGCTCATAGGCGATGCTGGCGTTCCACAGCATGCCGTCCTGCAGGTGGTTCAGCCGGTAATCGGTCGTGCCGGCGGTGAGCGCGGCGCCGAGCTGCGACTTGCCGTCGAGCGGATGCTGCCAGTCGATCGTCGCGGTCGCGGTGCGCGCATAGAGCTGGCCGCCATACCAGCGGAAGCTGGCACCGGCCGAGGGACGGATCCGCTCGCGGCCCGGCGACCATTCGAGGCCGAGCTGGGCCGAGGCGGAGACGTCGTTGAACGCCGAATGGCGGTAGAGCACGCCTTGCCCCGAGACGCGCGGAAGGAAGGACAGGTCCTTGGCCAGCGGCGCGCGCAGATAGGCCTGGCCGGCGGCGCGCACGCCCAGGCCCGAAGTCTGGCGGGCGTCGCGCGACAGGTCGAGCGGGGCGATGATCGTGTCGAGCGTGGCCGAATCGGTGGCGCGGTTGATGTTGCTGTCCGGCGCCAGGCCGAATTCGAAGCTGGCGCCGATCGGCTTGCGCGAGCGCAGCGCGGTGGCGAACTGGTTCACCACCAGCGCGACCTGGGGCGGCAGCCCGCCGGCCTGGGCCTGGCGCAGCTCGCGCCGGGCGGCGCCCTCGTCGCCGATCGCGGCGAGCGTGGCCGCCAGTTCGATGCGGACGCGCGCGGCGTCGGGCTTTTCGTCGAGCAGCTGGCGGAAGACCAGGGCGGCATCGCGGAAGCGCCGCTGGCGCTCGTAGAGCGTGCCGAGGCGGAAGCGCGCCTCGGCACGGATCTCGGCATCGGGATCGCCGGTCAGCGCGCGGTAGATCGTCTCGGCCGCGGCGGGATCGCCTGCCTTGTCGGCCTGGCCCGCCGCCTCGAACAGCTGGACGGCCGACAGTCCTTCGATCCGCGGCGGCGCGGGCGGGGCTTCGGGCGCGGTCTGGGCATGCGACGCCCCGGCCGCGAGCAACGTCGCCGCGGCGAGAAGCGCGGAAGCGAGGCGTGCGTGCGACATCGCCGATCAGTCGAGCGGCGGCGTTCCGGACACAGGCATGGGTGCAGGCGCGAGCGCCCTCACACGAGATTTCATGATTTCCCCCTTTTGCCGGCGCGAATTACGCGCGCGCGCGCCGGCAGGTCAATTGAAATGGAGAAGGACCGCGGTTGCTTTCGAGGCGATTCTCCTTGTGGGACGCCCGGGTCTTTCCTTTCGCGAAGCTGCACATGCATTTCACATGCCGTTCAGCGGCGGAGGCGGAAATCTGCGGCAGGATGCAGGAGGGAGCAGGGCGATGCGGTTCGAGAGGATGATCCGGCTGACGATGCTGACCGGGGCGGCGCTCGCGCTGCCCGGCGCGGGCGCGGCGATGGCGGCGCCGGGCGCGGGCATGGGCCAGTCCGTGCCGCAATCGGCGGACGATTATCAATGGATCGACCAGGCCGATGCGCTGTGGGACGCGATCGGCGACGCGCCGCCCGACTTCGCCTTCGCCTTCGAGGGGCAGGAGCCCTGGGCCTGGCAGACGACCGACGGCTATACGATCATCGTGGAGGATGCGGGCGCGGGCGGCATCCGCAGCTATTATTTCGCGCCCGGTGCCACGGGGCCGTTCCTCGCCGTCGAGCCGGGAATGAGCTTCGCCTATGTGCGCGGGCGGCTGGCCATGGTCTATGACGCCGATGGCGAGGCCGCGCCCCGGGCCGAGTTCGGCGATTATGACGATGCGGCCGGCAATCTCCATGCGCGCGCCGTGCGGCTGCGCGAGGCGCTGGCCGGGCGCGACTATCGCCCGGTCGATACCGATGCCTGGATCGATGCCAGCCCCTATCTGCTCAGCTTCATCCAGGTCTGGGACAGCGGGCGCAGCCGCTATCCGGGCTGGAGCCGCTATCACGAGCGCAGCGATGCCGCGGCCTGGCGGCGGCGCTTCGATGCCGAGCAGCGCCGCCGCCGCGAGGCTGCCGAACGCTTCCGCCATTGGCGCCAGGGCGGTTTCCAGGGGCCGCCGCCGGGCCGCTTCCATCCGCCGGGCCGGGGGCCGCATGCGCCGGGACGCCCCGGCGCCGGGCGCCCGCCGCAGCCGGGTTGGGGCTGGTCGCGCCCGCCGGGCCGGCCGGGAACCAATCCGCCGCCCCGCCCGGGCATGCCGGGCGCGGAGCCCGGCGGCCCTCCGGCGCCGGGCCGGCCGCCGATGACCCGCCCCGGCGGCGGTCCGGACGGTCCGCGCCCGCCCGGCTGGCGTCGCGACCGACCGGATCTGCCGCCCTCGCCCGGCACGCCCGGCGCGGGGCCGGATACCGGCAGTCCGCCGGCCCCCGGCGTCCGCCCGCCCCGGCCCGAGGGTGGCTGGAGCCGTCCGCGACCGCCGGCGGAGGGAGGCAATGCGATGCCCGCGCCGCCGCGCCCGCCCCGGCCTGAGGGCGGCCCCGGCTGGCAGCGCCCGGTGCCGCCGCCGGTGGTGACGCCCTCGCCCGCGCCGGTCCCGCCCCCCGGGGTGGAGAACCCGCCCGCGCCGCCGGCCTGGTCGCGCCCGCCTCGGCCGGAGGGCGGCTGGAACCGCCCGCGGCTGCCGGCGGACGGAGGCAATGCGATGCCCGCGCCGCCGCGTCCGCCCCGGCCTGAGGGCGGTTGGCAGCGGCCGCCGTCACCCGCGCCCGGCAGCGCGCCGCCGCGTCCCAGCTACACGCCGCCGCCCAGCGCACCGCCGCCGGCCGCGCGCCCGGCACCGCCACCGCGCCCGGCGCCGTCGCCGCGTCCGCCCAAATTCTCGAACGACGAAGCGGCGCCCTAGGTTGAGAACCTATATATCTGTTTGAGTTATTGTCGTAATATGTGTGGTAGATGAGTTTGGCGGAGGGGATGGATGTCACGTCATCTGT